>NZ_JAAKYA010000053.1:11733-354267 GCF_011044775.1 Limisphaera ngatamarikiensis
GGCGAGGAGTTCCTGGGGGCCGCGGCCGCCGTTGAGGAGGAAGAGCACGGCCATGCGAACGGCCATGCCGTTGTTGACCTGTTCGAGGATGACGGAGCGTTCGCCGTCGGCGGTTTCGCTGTCGATTTCGACGCCCCGGTTGATGGGGCCGGGGTGCATGATGAGGGCGTCGGGTTTTGTGACGGTCATGCGGGCCGGGTTGATGCCGAAGAACTGCGTGTATTCGGTGAGGCTGGGGAACATGCTCCGGCGCTGGCGTTCGTGCTGGATGCGCAGGAGGTTGATGACGTCGGCGTCGCGAATGGCTTCTTCCAGGTCGTAGGTGATGCGGCATCCGAGCTGTTCGAATTCGCGGGGCACGAGGGTGGGGGGACCGCAGAGGGTGACGCGCGCGCCGAGTTTGGTGAAGCCCCAGATGTCGGACCGGGCCACGCGGCTGTAGAGGATGTCGCCGATGATGGTGACGTTGAGGCCTTCGATGCGGCCTTTGCGTTCGCGGATGGTGAAGAGGTCGAGGAGGGCCTGGGTGGGGTGTTCGTGTGCGCCGTCGCCGGCATTGATGACGTGGGCCTGGAGGACGCGGGCCAGGAAGTGGGGGGCACCTGCGGCGGAATGGCGGATGACGATGAAATCCACGTTGAGGGCTTCGAGGTTGCGTGCGGTGTCCTTGAGGGTTTCGCCCTTGCGGAGTGAGGAGGCTTCGGCGGTGAAGTTGATGATGTCGGCGGAGAGGCGTTGTTCGGCCAGTTCGAAGCTGGTGCGGGTGCGGGTGGAGGGTTCGACGAAGAGGTTGACGACGGTTTTCCCGCGGAGGGCGGGGACGGTTTTGATGGCGCGCTGGCCGATGGCCTTGAAGGCGCGTGCGGTGTCCAGGACGGTCACGATTTCCGCGGCCGTCAGGGATTCGATGTCGAGGAGGTGGCGTCGGGTCCAGTTCATGGCCGTTCCAGGTAGACGGCGTCCTCGGTGCCGGACTCACTCAGGATGACTTCGATGCGTTCGGTGGGTGTGGTGGGCACTTCTTTGCCGACAAAATCGGCTTTGATGGGCAGTTCGCGGTGGCCGCGGTCGATGAGGGTGGCCAGTTGGATGCGGCGCGGGCGGCCGAAATCGTTGAGGGCGTCCATGGCGGCGCGGATGGTGCGGCCACTGAACAGGACGTCGTCCACCAGCACGACGGTGCGGTCGGTTACGTCGAACGGTATGATGGTGGGTTGGATTTCCGGGGCGATTCTTTGGTCGAGGTCATCGCGGTGGAGTGAGACGTCGAGTGCGCCCACGGGGACGGGGTGTCCCCAGATGTTGGCCAGGTGGGCAGCCAACCGGTGCGCCAGCCGGACGCCGCCGCGCTGAATGCCAACGAGTGCGACCTGGCTGGAATCTTCGTTGGCCTCGGCGATTTCGTGGGCCATGCGGGCCAGGATGCGCCCCACGGCGGGACCTGAAAGGATCAGGATGCGCTGGCTCATGCTGGGGCGGGATGCATGGGCGGTTCGTGCGGAACCGGGTCACCGGGTACGAGAACCGGCCCGGGTGACCGGGTGCCGGGCCTCCAGGGAATCTGGGAACGCGAATGCCTGAGGCGACCGAACATGGGATTCCGGGGCGATCAGGTGGAGGACTTGGGTTCTTGGGGAGAGGAGGGCTGAGGGGCGGGACCGGCGGTGGAGGCGCTGTTGGCGGCTTGTTGTTGGCGGGCCAGCGCCTGGCGATACGCCCGCCATTTGGAGCGGTGCTTCAAAATCCAGTCGGTCAACGCCCGCTCAAAGCCGATGTCGTAACCTGCTTTTTCGGACTCGATCCACTTGTGTTTGAGGATCTCCTCCCGCTCGGCTTGGAACTCGCGATACAGGGTCGAGTTCCGTAGCAGGTCGTCCCCGTCCAGTTCTTTGGTATCCTCCGGCATGGCAGGTTTGGACATAGGCGAACCTTCCAGCTTCACGCCGCACAGTAAGCCTCCCGGCGTGGGTTGACAAACCAAAAGTCGGGCGGGGTTGGTGCTGGCGGGGGTAACCGAATGGGGGTGAGCAATTTGGCACGGTGTGGGGGTGTTGGGGGCGGGGGTGACTGCGCGTGTTTATACCCGGCTGCCGGGCGCTTCCGATGTGCTCGAACCGGCCGTTGCCATTGAGGTCCGGCAGAGGAGGGATCGAGGCCCCTTGGGTCGCAGATGTGAGCCGCCTGCCTTTTCCGACGGGCTGTGGGCTGGAGCGAGGTGGGATGGCGTCCGGGAACGGCGGGGCGGGTCTGTTGGGGGGCTGTTGGGGTGGTTTTGGGGTGCCGTTTTTGTGGACTGATTTTGGGCTGGAAAGTGGTGCGGGGAGCATTTCAGGCTGAGGGGCGGGCGCAGGGCGCCTTCCGGGCGGGCCGGCCGGCCGTGCGGGCGGGTTGGCTTTGCGGGATGTTGCGGATGGTGCGGCACTGCGCGGTGATTACAGGTGGACGACATGAAATCGAGCAGGCAGATCGAGCAGGCTTACCGGTGGGCACGGGAGCGGTATGCGGAGGTGGGCGTGGATACCGAGGCGGCGCTGGCGACGCTGTCGGGTTTGCGGGTGTCCCTGCATTGTTGGCAGGGGGATGATGTGCGCGGGTTTGAGGGGGGTGCGGATGCGCCCGGGGGCGGTTTGGCTGTGACGGGGGCCTATCCGGGCCGGGCACGGACGCCGGATGAACTTCGTCAGGACGCGGAGAAGGCGTTTGCCCTGATTCCGGGTCGGCATCGGTTTAATCTGCATGCGATCTACGGGGAGTTCGGCGGGCGGAAGGTTGAGCGGAACGAGATCGGCGTGGAGCATTTTCGGGGTTGGATTGATTGGGCGCGGCGGCTGGGGATTGGGCTGGATTTCAATCCGACCTGTTTCGGGCATCGGCTGGCGGCGGATGGGTTTACGTTGTCGCATCCGGACCGGTCGGTGCGGAGGTATTGGATCGAGCACTGTCAGCGGTGTCGGGAGATTGGGGCGGCGATGGGTCGTGCGCTGGGGACGCCGACGGTGACGAACGTGTGGATTCCGGACGGGATGAAGGACACGCCGGCCGACCGGCGCGGCCCGCGCGAGCGGCTCCTCGAATCGCTGGACGAGGTGTTTCGCAAGCCGATTCCGGCCCGATACAACCTGGATGCCGTGGAGGGCAAGTTGTTCGGGATTGGGGCCGAGAGTTACACGGTGGGGATGCACGAGTTTTACCTGGGATACGCAGTGACGCGGCGGAAACTGTTGTGTTTGGATGCGGGGCATTATCATCCGACCGAGAGCCTGGCCGACAAGATTTCGTCCGTGCTGTGTTACGTGCCGGGGATTCTGTTGCATGTGAGCCGCGGGGTGCGGTGGGACAGTGACCATGTGGTGATCGTGAACGACGATTTGTTGGCGATTGCGCAGGAACTGGTGCGGGGCCGGTATCTGGACCGGACGCACCTGGGGTTGGACTTTTTTGATGCGAGCATCAACCGGGTGGCGGCGTGGGTGATTGGGGCGCGGAGTTTGTTGCGGGCGTTGTTGTTTGCGTTGTTGGAGCCGTGGCCGCGGTATCAGGAGCTGGAGCGGGCGGGCGATTACACGGGGCGGCTGGCTTGGATGGAGGAGGCGAAGAACCTGCCGTTTGGTGCGGTGTGGGACTACCACTGTTTGCGGTCGGGCGTGCCGGTGGGGGCGGCGTGGCTGGAGGAGGTGCGGGCTTATGAGCGCGAGGTGTTGAGCCGGCGCGGCTGAAGGGTTCCGGTTGGGACGGGGGAGACCGGCGCTTGCGCAGGGCCGGCCCGGGATGGGATCGGGGTGAACCGTCTCGGTCTGCGTGTCGTTTTGGCGGTTTTTACCGTCCGAAGGACCGGGGCGGACACCGTGTTCGGGCGGCGTCGAGCGGTTGCCAAGGGGCGGTGACCGACCTACATTCGGCGGTCCAAAATGCAGCCGAAGAATCAAGCCGAGTCGCCCCGGCGCGTGGGTTTGGTGTCGCTGGGGTGCGCCAAAAACCTGGTGGACGCCGAGGTGATGCTGGGCACGTTGTTGCGGGACGGGTTTGAGATCACCAACGACCCGGCCCGGGCGGACGCCCTGATCATCAACACCTGCTCGTTCATTGACGCGGCGCAGGAGGAGAGCGTGGACACGATTTTGGAGTCGGCGGCGTTTCGGGAGGCGCATGCGCGGGGGCAGGCGCTGATTGTGTCCGGGTGTTTGCCGCAGCGGTTTCGGGCGCAATTGCGGGATTTGCTGCCGGAGGTGGACGCGTTCATGGGAGTGGACGAGGTGCCGCGCGTGAGCGAGATCGTGCGGGAGGCGCTGGCGCATCGGGCGGCGCGGCTGGGGTTGGAGAGGGTGCGAGAGGGGCGGTCCCGTGCGGAACGGCGACAGGATCTGCTGCGCCTGCAGGAAACCGCGCCGGACACCGCGGCGGGGTCGGTGAACGGCCGGCGGGTTGCGGAGGACTTGACGGCACCGGTGGTGGTGCGGGCCCGGCCGCGTTACATTCCGGATTACGACACACCGCGGTTCCGGCTCACGCCGGCCCATTATGCGTACGTGAAGATTGCCGAGGGCTGCAATCATCCCTGTTCGTTTTGCATCATCCCGCAGATGCGCGGCAGTCACCGCAGCCGGCCCCTGGAGGACATTGTGCGGGAGGTGCGTGCGCTGCTGGACCAGGGGGTGCGTGAGTTCAATCTGATTTCGCAGGATTCCACCTACTATGGCCTGGACCTGCGGCCGCGTCGTGCGGGGTCGGTTGCCTCACCGGCGAAGTTTCGCGAGGCGATGCGCGATCTACCGCCGGAGGCGCCCACGCTGGCGCGGTTGTTGGAGGTGTTGGACGGGTTGCCGGGGGATTTCTGGGTCCGCGTGCTGTACACGCATCCGGCGCATTGGACGGAGGAGCTGATCCGCACGTTTGCCCAATGTCGCAAGGTGGTCCGGTACGTGGACATGCCGTTGCAGCATATTCACGACCTGATGCTGGAGCGGATGCGGCGCGAGACGAGCCGGGCTTACATTGAAGAGCTGCTGCAAAGGATCCGGTCGGGGATTCCCGGCGTGACCCTGCGCACGACGTTCATTGTGGGGTTTCCGGGGGAGACGGAGGCCTGTTTCGAGGCGTTGTTGGAGTTCATGGAGCGGGTGCGGTTCGACCGGGCCGGAGTGTTTCTTTACTCGCGGGAGGAGGGGACGCGTGCGGCGCGGATGGCGCAGCAGGTGCCGGCGGAGGTGAAGCAGCGGCGGCGGGACCGTGCGATGGAGTTGCAGCGGCGGATTTCTCGCGAACGCAATGCGGGGATGGTGGGCCGGCGGCTTCGCGTGCTGGTCGAGGGGCAGTTGAGGGGCGGGAGGGCGGTACCGGCCGAGATCCGGTCCTGGGAGCACGGTCTGGTGCGGGAAGACAATGGCGGTTCGGCCCGGTTGGGGCGTGGTTTGTGGTCGGTGGCGCGGTCGGAGGCGGATGCGCCGGAAGTGGACGGCCGGGTGTTTGTTCGGGGGGAACTGCCCGTGGGCCGGTTTGCCACGGTGGAGGTGGTGGGTTGGACGGATTACGACCTGATTGCACGACCGGTCTGAGGGGGATGCATCCGGGGGTCGGGTTGTGTGCCGGGGGCCGGTGTCCGGCTGTCATCCGGGGTCCGGGTTCCTTGACTTTCCATCGGGACGGGCAAAACTGAACCGAAGCTGGCGAAGGGTGTCCGGAAACGGGTTGCCGGGCCGTTCGAGTGGACCGGGCAGGTTGCGGGCGCCGGGTTGCCGGCGGGGCAGGCAGCCATGAGCTGGGTGATTTGGATCGTGGTCGCCCTCGGGTTGGTCGGGTGGTGGTTCTGGCCGCGACGGGGGTTGTGGGCCCGTTTGCGGGAAGCCCGGCATTTGGCGGCGCGTGCCCGGCGGGAAGACGCGTTGAAACACATCCTGAAGACGGAGGCCAACGGACGCGAGGCCACGCTGGAAAGCGTGAGCGGCGCACTGCAGATGTCGCCGCAGAAGACCGCGGGTTTGTTGTCCGAACTTGAGTCGTGCGGGCTGATTTCCTTCGAGGGTGGGCGGATGCATTTGAGTTCGCAGGGGCGTGAGCTGGCGACGCATGTGGTTCGGGCTCACCGGTTGTGGGAGAGTTACCTGGCGGATCGCACGGGGCTGACGGAGGATCAGTGGCACCGTTTGGCGGAGCGGCAGGAACACCTGCTCAGCCGGCAGGAGGCCGAGGCGCTGGCCGCGGAGCTCGGGCATCCCCGGGTGGATCCTCATGGCGACGCGATTCCCGAGCCCGGGGCGGCCCTGCCCGCGGACCGGGGGGCTTCGTTGAACAGCCTGCGGCCGGACGCTCCGGCGGTGATCACGCATGTGGAGGATGAACCGCAGCCGCTGTACGCCCGGCTTGCACGCGAGGGGTTGCGTCCCGGGGTGAAGGTGTGCGTGTTGGAGCGCACGCCGACCTCGGTGCGATTGTGGGGTCATGATCGGGAACATGTTCTTTCCCCTGTGGAGGCCCAGAGCATTGGCGTGGAACCGCTGCCCGACACCAGCTTGCGGGATCTGCAGGGCGAGGTTTTTCTGCATCAGTTGGCGCCCGGTCAGAGTGCCCGGGTGGTGGAGTTGTCGCCGGCCTGTCGGGGCATGGAACGGCGCCGATTGCTCGACCTGGGGTTTGTACCCGGGACGCGGGTGACGGTGGACATGGCCAGCCCGTTGGGTGATCCGCGGGCGTACCGGGTGCGGGGCACGCTGGTGGCGTTGCGGCAGGATCAGGCCCGGTGGATTCGGGTGGAACCTTTGGAAAAGGAGGCAGCATGAGCGAACCGACCTCCCTGTCCCGGGCCAGCGTGGCTGTGGCCGGCGAGGCTTGTGAGAGCTGCGCCGTGTTTCGTGCGGCCCGTCTCAAGAAGCTGGGCGTGCAGGTGGGCCGCGCCGATTTCGTGGTGGCCCTGGCCGGAAACCCGAACACGGGCAAGAGCACCGTGTTCAATGCCCTCACCGGCCTGCGCCAGCACACTGGCAACTGGCCGGGCAAAACGGTCACCCGCGCCGAGGGCGCGTTTGAATACAACGGGCGGCGTTACAAGCTGGTGGACCTGCCCGGGACCTACTCGCTGTTGTCCGCCAGTCCCGACGAACAGGTGGCGCGGGATTTTTTGCTGTTTGGGCAACCTGACGTGACCGTGGTGGTGGCCGACGCCACGCGATTGGAACGGAACCTGAACCTGGTATTGCAGGTGCTGGAGATCACCGACCGGGCGGTGTTGTGTGTGAACCTGTTGGACGAAGCCGAACGCCACGGCATCCAGGTGGACACCCGGCAACTGGCGCGGGATCTGGGGATACCCGTGGTGGGCACGGCTGCGCGGCGCGGCCGTGGTCTGCCGGAGCTGTTGCAGGCGATCGAAGACGTGGCCACCGGCCGGGTTCGATGCCGGCCGTTTCGGCTGCCCGAACCGCCACCTGCGTTGCGCGGGGCGATCGAGGACCTGGTCAGTCGTCTGCAGCGCATCTATCCGGGGTTGCCGAACGCGCGGTGGGTGGCCGTGCGCCTGTTGGCGGGGGACGAGAGCATCCTCAACGCCATTCGTTCGGGTGAACTGGCCGCCCTGAGCCGATCCGGCCAGACCTCCGGTACCGGTGTGTCCGCCGCGGCGGCGGCCACGGGCCCGACCTGACCCGACCATGAACGAGACTTCTGCCCCGTCGCTCCCCCCGGAGGTGGCCGAGCTGCTGCGCGTGGCGCGGGAGCATCGCCAGCGGCTTCAGGGGGACTTGCATGAATCCATGGTGGAGGCGATCTACGCCCAGGCCGAACGGATTGTGTCGCGGGCCGTTTCCACGCCGGCGGCACCGGCCCGGCCCACGTTCGATCGCGTACTGGATCGGATTGTTACCAGTCGCGTCTGGGGGTTCCCCATCATGTTTGCGCTGTTTGCGGTGATGTTTTGGATCACCATCAGCGGGGCGAACATTCCCTCGAGCTGGCTGGCCGGGTGGCTGGTGGAACGCGGCCATCCATGGTTGCGGGAGCTGACGCTGCAGCTGGGATGGCCCGACTGGTTGCGCGGCCTGACCGTGGACGGCATGTATCTGGCCACGGCCTGGGTGGTGAGCGTGATGTTGCCTCCCATGGCAATCTTTTTCCCCATGTTCACCCTGCTGGAGGATTTCGGGTATTTGCCGCGGGTGGCGTTCAATTTGGACGCCCTGTTCCGCAGGGCCGGCGCTCACGGCAAACAGGCGATGACCCTGATGATGGGGTTCGGCTGCAACGCCGCGGGCGTGGTCTCCACCCGGATCATTGACAGTCCGCGGGAACGGCTGCTGGCGATTCTGACCAACAACTTTTCCCTGTGCAACGGGCGGTGGCCGACGCAGTTTCTCATGGCCACACTGTTTGTGGGAGCGCTGGTGCCGGCGCCGTGGTCGAGTGTGGCGGCCGCGGCTGCTGTGACGGGCGTTGCGGCTTTGGGGGTGGTCCTGGCCCTGTTGACGTCATGGGCACTGTCCCGGACGGTGCTGAAGGGTGAGCCCTCGGCGTTCAGCCTGGAACTGCCGCCGTACCGGCCGCCGCGTTTGTGGCAGACGCTCTACACCTCGCTGTTGGACCGGACCCTGTTTGTGTTGTGGCGGGCCGTGGTGTTTGCCCTGCCGGCGGGCGCGGTGATCTGGCTGAGCGCCAACGTGCACGTGGGCGGCCAGAGCGTGGCAGCCCACCTGATCCGACTGCTGGATCCGTTGGGGCTCTGGATCGGGTTGAACGGGGTCATCCTCCTGGCCTACGTGCTGGCCATCCCGGCCAACGAGATCGTGATCCCCACCGTGTTGATGTTGACGGTGCTGGTTGGCGGGACCCCGGAAGTCGGGGCTGGCACGGGCGTGATGTTCGAACTGGAGGATCAGAACGTGCTCAAACAGGTATTGACCCAGGGCGGATGGACGGCCCTGACCGGGATCAACCTCATGCTCTTCAGCCTGCTGCACAACCCCTGCAGCACCACCCTGTACACCATCTACAAGGAGACCGGGAGCCTTCGCTGGACCGCGTGGGCGGCGTTGCTGCCCTTGGGATTGGGGTTTGCGGTGTGTTTCCTGGTGGCCCGGTTCTGGCACTGGTTGACCTGAGGGGCCGGCAAGGTCTGCGCGGCAAGGTCTGCGGAAGGCTGCCCGGATTCCGCGGGCCGGCTGATTGGCCGGGTGCGAAAGCAAGATGGTCGGGGCGGCGAGATTTGAACTCGCGACCTCTTGCACCCCAAGCAAGCGCGCTAGCCAGGCTACGCTACGCCCCGACCGATCGGAGCGGTGCCATCCGCACCGCGTGCACAAACATTACCACTGCCCGCGCAGCCGACACAACTGAATTTACGGGTTCGGCGGGATGGCGGAGCCGTGCGCGACAGCCCGCGCCGGGTTCCAAGGCGGGCCGGACCGCCGGACGACCGGAACGACGCACAACCGACGGCCCCCGTGCCAGGTCGTCTTGCACAGGCGCGCGTGGGATTCGGCCCACTCCGGGCGGGGCCGCCACCTGGCAGGCTGCACGTTCAGTGGTCCCGCTGCGACCCCCATCCCGTGCCGCGCCGGATCCGACGCCTTTCTCCGGGACGTGCCGGGTTGGCCGGCGCCGGATCGGCAGACCCCGCCCGGGCTCTCTCCCTGCGATCCGGGCTTCCTTCTTACCGGGCAGCGAGCGGCGCGGGTCACGGGATGCTGATCCGATAGAACATCGGCGACACAGCGGGATCCACGGGCAACGCCACCTGGAACCGGCCGGACGGGTCGAAGGTGTTGGTGAGCACCGGCCACCATTGGGCTGCGGGCAGGGCGAGGTTTGTGGAGGCGCGGATGGTGTAGGTCAGTCCGGGCAGGCCGCCCGAACCTGCCAGTCGCAGTTCCGCACCCACGAGGTGGGCCTGCTCAATTGTGGGCCGGGCCGGTGCGGGCAGGGCGACCCGCAGAGTGCCGTCCACGGTGAGACGGGAGGTGTCCCATGCGAGCTCGGGTCCCGGCGTGGGCGGTTCGATGGCCTCGAAGGCTCCGGAGTAAGAACCTGCCTGCAGGAGCTGCAGGACGTCACCCTCCTGCAGGGCGGTTCCTGTCAGGTTGAGTTGCAGGGTGCCGCCCAGTCGGATCTCGGTGGCGCCCCGGAGTTGGTCGCACTCGATTGCGCCGGTGTCGGAACGGAACACGTCGAACCGGGCCAGGCCGTTGAGCGTGACGGGGCCGTTGACGGTGAGAGTGCCCCGATCGGCTCCCGCGGGGGCCAGCGAACCGCCGGCGAGCACTTCCAGTGGTGCGAGGATGGTGCCCTGGCCGGTGAGGGAACCGCCGGCCACGAGCACGCGTCGGGTCCGTTCCAGCCGGCCTTCGAGCTGGAAGATACCGTTGCTGATGATGGTGTCGCCGGTGTGGGTGCTGACGCCGCCGAGTTGCAAGGTGGCTCCGCCCTGTTTGATCAGGTCACCGTCGCCGGTGATGGATCCGTCCAGGATGAGCAGGTTGCCACCGGCATTGAACCAGCAGGGGCCGTGCAGGGTTATCGGTCCCACGATGCGATTGGTCCAACTGGCGTTGTTGACGGTGATGTTGGTGCCGGAGCCGTGGAGGACGAACTGTTTGTTCCATGCGTTGGTGGTTCGATAGAACTGCAGCGTGGCGCCCGGGTGCACGGTGAGGGTGCGGTTGGGGTCGCCCATGGAGGTGGTGGTGCCTTCAAAGGCCAGGATGCCCTGATGGATTTCGATGTCGGCCAGGGCGGGGTCGAAGGTCACGCTGACGATGTACACGCCGTTTGTACCGACCTTGTGCAGGTTGAACGGCTGGCCGCCGGTGCTGAGTCGGGCCGTGGCGGGGTCGCCGGAACTACCGCCGGGCGAGCGGATGTCGAGCCGGCCGGTACCGCCCACGGCCGTGTCGGCGGTGAGGGTGACGTCCCGGACGTTGGGGCTGACGTAATTGGGGTTGCCATTGTTGTTGACCAGCGCGCCCTGGTTGTTGGCACCCCAGCCGGCCAACACAATGGGCCGGTCCTCGAGATTGATGCCGTTGACGTCCAGGGTGCCTCCGGGTCGGACGGCCGCGCCGGCCACCGGCAGGCTGTTGAGGGAGGTGACCTGAAGAATCCCGGCCCGAATCTCCACGGGTTCGGTCCCCATCAGGCCGGTGTTGTCGCCGGACAGGGTCAATGGCCCGGGGCCGTCCTTGACGAGCCTGCCCATGCCGGTGAAGGCGCCGGAGAAGAGGGTTGGGACCGAGGGCGCCCAGACGAGTGTGCCCTCCAGGCCCACGGTGTCGGGGAGCTCGTTGGGTCCGCTGTTGCTCAGCACCAAGGTGCTGCCGGCGGCGATGGAGAGCATGCTCCCGCCGATGCTGTTGGCCTGTTCACCGGCGAAGACCAGTGTACCGCCGGCGACCGTGAGCGAGTCGAACCGGTTGGAGCCGGTGTTTTCGATTCGGATCGTGCCGGGGCCGTTCATGATCAACTGGCCGCCTTCCCACCAACCGGAGCCGGTGAAGCGGTAGGGCCTGGTGCCAAGGAGCGTGAATGTGCCCGGAACCAGCGCGCCCACGAGCTCGACGGGTGCGTCGGCGTTGCCGGTGTCGTCAAACAGCACGGCGTCGAGGTTGAAGAAGCGGTCGGGTCCCAGCCCGTTGTTCCAGTTGGCGTCTCCGCCCACGGCCCATCGGTTGGCTACGCCATCGCCGCGCCAGGTGAGGGACCTGGGGGGGCTGCCCCCGACGATCAACCGGACCGCACCCGGCTGCGAGGTGTCGAAGTTGAAGGTGTAGCGGCTGCCGGCCAGCGGGCCGACGACTTCAAAACTTGCGTTCTCCTGCACGACCGCCGTGGCGGTGAAGAGGGTGTAGGGATTGGCCGTGTCAAAAGTGCCTTCGAGGGCGTTGAGGCGCACCCGTTGTTTGCCGCGCAGGCGCAGTTGGTCAAAGGTCTGGACCAGGTCGTTCAGGCCCGAGGCATTGGCGGCCAGATCGAGTTTGAGGGTCGCCTGGTCCAGCGTCAGCGGGTGGCTGAGGGTCAGGAAGCCTGCCTGGCCGGGACCGCCCGGCTCGAGCACGGCTCCCGGTTGCAGGGAGACCGGACCGATCAGCGTGCCGGCACCGCTCAGTCCGCCGCTGAGGGTCAGACCGTCCACCGCTCCGCCGAGGTCCCAGTAGGCCAGGCCGGTGTTGCCGAGGTCGCAGGTTTGCACGCCGGCCAACCGGCTGCCGTTGAGGGCCAGACATTGGTTGGTGACCGAAAGCACAGTGGCATTGGTGAGCTGGCCGCCGTCGAGGATCAGCGTGTCCGCGTACAGCGTCGAGCCTGCGGGCAGCGTCAGGCTGCCATTGGTCACGGTGACGGTGATCCGGCCGCCACCGGAGACGAACCGGCCCAAGACCTCCACCCTGCCCCCGGTGATGTTCAAGGTGCCCTCGACCTGGGCGGCGCCGGTGCCGCCGCTGACGTGGGCCAGTTCCAGCCGATCATTGACCCGGATCAGCCCCGGTCCCACCAGGTTCAGCGTACCGCGGGCGCCGTTGCCCCCCGGCTGGCTTTGATAGCCCACGTACAGCTGGTTCACATCGAGCACGCCGCGATCCAGCACGAAGTACCCGGCCGGGGTACCGCTGCCACTGCCGGTGCTGCTGCGCGCGATGAACAACGTGTCCACCAGGGCGTCCACCAGGCCACCCAGGAACTGGCACGATCCGCGTGTATTGACGGTGCCGCTGATCCCTTCGGAATCGGCCACCGTCCAGAGGGCGACCCGCCCCTGACCGTCAGCGGCACGGAAGATGGCAGAAGGCGCGGGGAACAAGTTGGTTTGAAACAGGATGGAACTGTCCCCGCCCTGTTTGCCCCGGCCCACCATGATGGTGTCGGCAAACACCTCGTTGACGGCGCCGAGGTAGAGATAGCTCGAGTTGCCGCCGTTGTTGTTGCCGCCGCGGCCGCCGATGGCCAGGGCAGGTGCGGACCCGGTGAGGCGGATTTTGTTGGTGGCGCCCAGCCACAGGGTGCCCGCGGGCCGGGGCGCCACGGGGGATTCAGAACCCACCAGCAGTCGGCCGACATTCATTTGGACCTCCTGGAGGCCTGACAGATCCAACGAGGCCCGCAGGGCCGAACCGGAGTTGGCGCTGGATTGTCGGACGGCCACCGACCCTGCGAGATTGGACACGACAAGGCGCGCGCCTGCACCGGTGATCGTGGCGGTGACGGTTTGTGTGTTGCCGTTGTCGGTTTCCGTCCCCACCAGGAGCAGGTTTTGGGTGGTGCTGCCCGTGAGGGTGAGGGTGGCACCGTTTTGGAGTTCCAATCGGTGATAACCGTTGGTCTGTCCGATCCAGAGCGATTGCAGGGTGGTGTCGGCGCCGAGAATGGCGGTGGGTGTGGACGGATCGGCCGCCGCGCCCGGATCGAAAAACCACGCATCATCGCCCGCAGCCGGCACACCGACGGGCACCCAGTTGGCCGGGTTGTTCCAAAAGACATCGCCGCCCGCGCCGGACCATTGGAACACGGCGGCCGGGGCCGGCACGTTCACCAGCGCACCCAGCAGTGCCAGGCACAGGGCGATGCGGGGCAGGACCGGACGAATCGAGGCGAGGGATCGCGACTTCATGGGAACCTCCGGGACAACAAAAGGGTTGGTGGATGGACGACCCGTGACCGCAGGGCCGGCCGGTTCGGACACGGACCTTCGCCCTCCGCGGCGGGGACCACCCGTCAAACGCCACCGGCTCGGCTTCTGCCATGCTTGGTCCCGGGTCATGTTTTCGAAGGCAGCATGACGAGCGATGCAGGGTTCGTCGATCGAACATTTGTTCGACAGGACCCTGTTCCCGGCCGGGCAGCCATGGCATCCGGCCCGTTGGAACGCTCGCGGGATCCAAGGGGGCAGGGGGCGGGCCCCGCACAGGATTGTGCCTGATCGGAGCCGAACGGGCGAGGTGAACAGGGGTTTATCGCATCTGCGGATTTGTGGTTTGGGTCCACGGCATTGCGGTGCCGACCGGGGAAAGTCGGGCACGACAAGGACGGCGCCGGCACCGGGGCGCGGCGTCCCGTTGGGGTGGGCCGTCCGGTCGTGGGAAAAAGTTACGCCGTTGCCCGCCGATTAGCGTGTACGGAATGCCTCCCGTACCGGCCGGCCGTCCAACCGTTCCGGGGGCATTATATCCAGCAGCCACAAGGCCGTGGCGGCCGTGTCGCAGGTGTTGATGGGCCGGGTCAGTTCCGTCCCGTGGCGGACTCCGGCGCCCCATGCGATCCACGGGATCCGAACGTTTTCGAGTACATCCTCGGAATGTCCTTTGCCGCGGCCGCCGTGGTCGGCGGTCACGATGAGTACCGTGTTGCCGCGCAGTCCACCCTTGCGAAGCGCGCTCAGAATGTCGTGCAGGGCCCGGTCCACCTCCTCAAGGGAACGACGCTGTTCCGGCGATCCCCATCCGTACTTGTGGCCCACCACGTCCGGATCCGCCAGATGGATGAAACACAGGTTGGGTTTGTGTTGCATCAGGTAGGCAGCGGCGCGGCGGGCCACGGACCGGGCCGACAGCGACTCTGCCGGGGCGCTGGTGTAACAGTCGTCGCCGTCCGAGCCGTTCACGGCCACCCGCGGGTTTGTGAGGCACTGGCCCCCGTAGTCGAAGTAATCCAGGGTGCCCGGTTGGAACAGGTGCTGGAATTTTTCCTTGCCGACGAACATGGCCGTGGTGAATCCGGCCCGTTTGGCTGCTGCAAAAATGGTTGGCACCCGGACCACCCCGTTGGTGGGCCGCCAATCGTTCCAGGTGATGCGGTGTCGGGACGGTTCCACGCCCGTCAGCATGGAGGTGTGGGAGGGCAGGGTGACGGGCGGTCGGATGGTTTCGGCGTCCCAGGTGGAGGCCCCTTCGCGATAGAGTTGGTGGAGCACCGGCAGATGGGTGTGGCGAAGCACCCAGGGGGCTGCACCGTCCATGCTTACGATGACGACGTGCGCGGTGCGTGGCTCCGCCCATGCCGGAGCGAGGGTTCCCCACAGCCAGAGGATCACCAGTGACGCGGTCCATCCACCTCGTTTCATGACAACCGGATTCTGCGCAGGAACGGCCTCGTTGCAAGTGAAGGTTCTGTGACGATGAGAAGAAAAGGCGTGTGGTGCAGGGCACGGCGGGGCCGGGTGCGGGCGCCGTTGGGGGCCCGGGCAGGCTTCCGCATGGGACCGGTTGGGCGGCCCGTTGCGCTTGCGGACGCCGGAGGCCGGGCCGGGACTGTAACGACCGGCGGCCAGAACCGCAGCCGGCCCCGGCAAGTGCAGTCCACGGGAGGGTTCAGCACCGGATTCTCCGCGCGAGCCTGGCCCCTCGGTTCAGGGCTTTGACCTTCCCTAATCACGATGGGTTAGCGCTTTTGCCGGCGGGACGGTTGCAGGGGGATCGCTTGACACAGTTGGCTGGCCCTGTCAGGCTCGCCTGTGTAAGGCGATTCACTGAATCGCGGGGGAAACATTCTGGGGCGTTATGAAAATGCAAGGGCGTTCAAGCACCTCTCGGCGTGGCGGTTGCGTGTTCGGATTCTTTCCGGCCCTGGTTGGGTTCCTGTTGTTACCCGGGTTGGACCGCGCGTGGGGCGCCGTGACGTTCGACGTCAGTCCGGCGTCGGCCTCGACGTCGTTTTCGGGGATGGTGGAGCTGACCGTGCAAGGATTGCAGGAGAGCACGGTGATCATCCGGCGCGGACTGGACTTGAACGGGAACGGCGCGCTCGACCCGGGCGAGCCTGTCACCCTACACATCGAGGTGACGGACAATGAGGTGCCCATCCTTGCCGGTGTAACCAACTGGAACATCCCATTCGATCAGGACCCGGCCGTGGGCGCCCTGCGGGTGCGGATCAACTATTACCAGACATGGTTGGGCCACACGGCGGGGACGCATGTGTGGCAGCTGGTGAGTCCCACGGGCCGATTCAGTCCGATCCAAGCGATCCAGCGGTTGACCCCGCCGGCGTTGGGCCAGGGCGTCCGGGGCGTGGTCCGGGGCGGTTCGACCAATCAACCGGCGGCCATGGTTGTGGCTTTGGACCTGATGGCGGACGCTTCGTTGGCCGCCCTGGTCGTGGCCGATTCCCAGGGCCGGTACGAGTTGCCATTGCCGCCGGGGGTTTACGCCGTGATCCCGGTGAAGCCGGGCTGGGTTACTGACATGGACGCGGCATTTTTCGCGGAGTTGGACGCCGGACGATGGGTGTCCGCGGACCTGGAACTGTTGTCTGCGTCTCGGACGCTGAGTGGTCGACTGGTGCGGGCGGACCGGGGCGACGTTGGGTTGCCGGCCGTGTTTTTGCAGGTTGAGTCGGATGCGGGTTTGCTGGCGGTGGCCTGGACGGACGCGGATGGTTCCTTTGTTGTGCCGGTTCGGACTGGCACGTGGACGGTGAGACCTGCGTTGGAGGATCTGGCTCTCCGTGGTTGTCTGTTTGCCTCCCGGGGACAGAGTTATGGGACCTCGACCGGCAGTGTCAGCGGCATCCGCGTCGAGGTCGATCCGGCCAATGCTGCGTTTTATGGTCGGGTTGTGGACGCCGAAGGCCGTCCCATGGCCGGGATCCGGTTGCGCGTGAGCGGGCAGACGGGCGGGTTGGACTATGACGGGGACGACCCGGTTACGGACGACCAAGGGCGGTACACGGGGATGGTTGTGGGGGGCGAGTCTTCCTGGTGGCAGGTCCTTGTGGATCCGATGTTGAACCGGTCGCTGAGCAACCACGTGATTTCGGGCTTCCGGTTTGCCGAGCCCATGGCTCCGGGTGAGGCACGGGCCCAGGATTTGCGGGTTGTGGTGGCCACCAACGAGATTGTGGGAACGGTCCGAAACGCGAATGGCCTGCCGGTTCGGGAGATCAGCGTGCTGGGGCGATGCCGTTTGGGGGGCGAGGTTTTTTACGGCAGCGGTTGGATGACGGATCCGGAAGGGCGATATCGGATGCCGGTCATCGGCGGTTCGTGGGAGGTGCATTTGCTGTGTTACGACCTGCAGGACGCGGGCTACAATTGCGCGCCGATGCAGACGGTTACCGTGGCGGGCCGGAACACCGGGGTGGATTTTGTGGTTTTCCCGCAGCCGGCCCCGGTGTTGAGCCAGCCGGTTTGGTCGGGCCCGCAGCAGTTCCGGTTCCAGATCCACGGTTTGCCGTGGACGACCTATGAGGTGCAGGTTTCCGGCGATTTGCGGCAGTGGCAGACATTGACGACGGTGACGCCGGTGATGGAAGGGGGTCCGTTCTACACGGGCGCGACGGTGACGGATTCCAGTGCCGGGAGTTCGCCGCGGTTCTATCGGCTGCTGCGCCGGTGATCGGGGCGGTGTGGCGGATCGCAAGGGGGCTGGACCTCGGGTCCGGGGAATTGGAGGTCAGGGTGCGCTTGTTCGCCGGGCGTCCGGTGTTAGAATGCTCCTGTGAGCGAGACCGCGAGCAAGCCCCTGAAGATGGTCACCTGCGATGGTTGTCACACCAAGGTGTTCATCCCGGGTGACCTCGAGCCGTTGTCCACCATCCCCTGCTCGAAGTGCGGTCATCCCATCATGATGCCGATGATGCTGGAGCACTTCGAGTTGCGCAGTGTCATTGGCAAGGGCGGGATGGGCAAGGTGTATCGGGCCTATGACACGGTGTTGCAGCGGATGGTGGCCATAAAACTGATGCGGCCGGAGCTGGCGGAGGATCCCAAGCAGTTGGAGGCGTTTTACCGGGAGGCCCGCATTTGCGCCTCGCTCAATCACACCAACATCATTCACATTTACAGCTTTGGCAACTGGCACGGCCAGTTGTATCTGGTGATGGAACTGGCGGACCAGGGCAGTTTGGACTCGCGGATCGAGGCGCAGCATCGGTTGCCGGAGCTCCAGGTGCTGGACATTGGGATCAAGATCGCCTCGGCGTTGGATCTGATGTTGAAGCACAACCTGATCCACCGGGACATCAAGCCGGGGAACATCCTGTTCAACGCCGACAACGAACCCAAGCTGGTGGATTTCGGGCTGGCCCGGCGGGCCGATGCCCCGATCACGGACGAGGACGGCGCGTGGGGCACGCCCTATTACGTGGCGCCGGAGAAGGTCAAGCGGGAGGGCGAGACGTTCCTGTCCGACATGTACAGTCTGGGCGGGACCTTGTATCACGCCATCACGGGCCACGTACCGTTTGAGGCGCCGACGGTGGAGGAGCTGGTGGCGGCGCATGTCCACACCCCGCTGACGCCGCCGAACCTGGTGGTGCCCGAGATCACGCAGGCCACCAGCGACGCCATCTGCAAGATGATGGCGAAGAACCCGTCGGACCGGTTTCTGAGCTACGATGACCTGATCATGGCGCTGACGGCCGCGCGCAGTCACCTGTTGGTGCAGCAATTCACCTCCAAATCGGCGACCCAGCAGATCAAGACCAAGACGAGCTGGTGGCGCCGTTGACCGATGGATCGGGTTGGGCTGCCGGACCGGCGCCGGGGCGTGCGGGGCGCTGTCCGGCGGAGCACGGCGCGCCGGGGCCGGCGTCAGAGGGCCGGCGGTGGCGGGGGTGCCGGGGGCGGCACGGTCTCGATGGTCCCGGGCGGAATTGGGGGCGGGGTGACGCGGGGTCGGCGGCGCATTCCGTTTTGCAACCAGAGGCGCCAGACCATGAAAAAGGCCTCCCGGATGATGTGTCCGCTCATTTTGGAATGCCCCTGGAGGCGTTCGGTGAACACGATGGGGATCTCCACCACGCGCAGGCCCTGACGCCAGAGCTTGTGGGTCAGCTCGATCTGAAAGCTGTAGCCGTTGGAACGCACCGCATCGAGGTCCAGGGCCTGCAGGGCGCGGCGCCGGAAACATTTGTAGCCGCTGGTGGGGTCGGTGAACGGCATGCCCGTGATGAGCCGCACGTAGGTGGCGGCGGCCTTGCTGAGCATGAGGCGGCTGAGCGGCCAGTTCATGATGCGGATGCCGCCGAGGTAACGCGAACCCAGGACAAGGTCGGCGTGGGCGGCGGCGGCCAGGAACCGGGGGATGTCGTCGGGGTTGTGGGAGAAGTCGCCGTCCATTTCGAAGACGAACTCGTAGTGCCGGGCCAGGGCCCATTTGAATCCGGCCACATAGGCACGGCCGAGTCCTTCTTTTTGCGGGCGATGGAGGACGTGGATTTCCGGGTGTTGCGCTGCCAATTCGTCGGCGATCCTTCCGGTGCCGTCGGGGGAATTGTCGTCCACGACGAGCAGGTCCACCCGAACGGGCAGGGCCAACAACCGGCCGGCGATGAGGGGCAGGTTGTTCCGCTCGTTATACGTGGGCACGATGACGAGGGTGTCGGTCATGGCACCGGCTGTGCGCAGCCGCATGTAGTGGATATCCCTGCCGGGGTTGGCTGACAAGGACCGATTCGGGCGGAGTGGAGCCGTGCGGGGGCTGCCACCGGGGCAGGAGGGTCCCCGGGATGGCGGTGATGCGCCGCGGCGGCGTGTGCCGAAAGGAACTGTGACCCCGGGCGGGGACGTGCGGTTTCGCCGTATAACGCTTGCCAAAGTGCCGGCGCCCGGTACCTTGGCGGTTACTTGTGGTCATCGTGATGAAGGCGTCCATCGTGCAAAGTGTGGTTTTGCTGGCCCAGGCTCAGCCGGCACAAGCGCCGATTTGGACCTCGTTGGTCCCGATCGTGCTGTTTGTGGTGATTTTCTATCTGCTGTTCATTCGCCCTCAACGAAAGCGGGAGAAGGAACATGCGGAGCTGTTGAAGCGGCTCAAACCGGGGGACGAGGTCGTCACCAGCAGCGGGATCATCGGGCGCATCACCTCGGTGAAGGATGACCGTGTGATTTTGCGCTCGGAGGACGCGAAGCTGGAGGTGCTGAAGTCCTCGGTGGTCCAGATCCGGCAGCCCTCGGGCTCCTCGTGATCGGGCGCGGCTTTTGGTTGGATTCGCGGGGTACCTGCCATGAGGCGTAACACCTGGAAGTGGATTGTGGTGGTCCTGGTGACCGCGTGGTCGTTGTACAGTCTTTATCCGCCATCGGCCCGGGATTTGGCGCAGGTTTTTCGCGAGAGGGCGGTCAACAAGGACACCACGTTTTCCAACCTCTGGTACCAGGTGGTGCAACTGCAGCAGCAGCGTCCGGATCGGGCCTACGCGAACCTGCTGGAGGCCATCGGCACCAACGACATCCGGCGCTATTTCCCGTTCTACAACGTGGAGGGCGAGGTCAACCCCACGTTGGCGATTTTGAACCGGTTGCAGCGGGAGGCGGCCGGGAAAATCCGGCTGGGATTGGACCTGCGCGGCGGGACGTCGTTCCTGTTGGAGATGGACACCAACCGGCTGGCCAGTGTGGAGACAGTGACGAATCGGGCCGGCCAGATCGAAACGCGCACGAATTATTTGAGCGAGACCGAGGTGGAAACGGCGCTGGCGCAGGCGGTGGAGGTCCTGCGGCGGCGTGTGGACAAGTTCGGTGTGGCCGAGCCGGTGATTGCGCCGGCGGGGCGGAACCGGATCCTGGTACAGCTGCCGGGCCTGTCGGAGGCGGACCGTCTGAGTGCGCAACGGCAGTTGCAGCGGGCGGCGTTTTTGGAGTTCCGGCTGGTGCATCCCCGCAGCGACGAGTTGTTGCGCGAGGGGTTGATCGAGCCCGGCTACGAGGTCCTGACGGAGGAACGCCGGAACCCGGACGGGACCAAGACGATCCGGCGGTACCTGGTGAAGAAGCGGCCGGAACGGGGCATGACCGGCGCGTATGTGAAGAGCGCCATGGTGGTGCGGGGCAACCTGGGCGAGCCGGAAATTCATTTTCAGCTGACGCGGGAGGGGGCGGAGCTGTTTGCGCAGATCACGCGGGAGAACGTGGGCCGGCAACTGGCCATCGTCCTGGATGGGGTGTTGTATTCGGCGCCGGTGATCCGTGAGCCGATCCTCACGGGCTCGGGGAGCATCACGGGGAATTTCGACCTGCGCGAGGCCATCGAGCTGGCCAACGTGCTGGAGAATCCGTTGCGGGCCCCGTTGCGGGTGGTGGAAACGCGGGATGTGGATCCCACGTTGGGGGCGGACTCCATCCGGAGCGGGATCCGCGCCTGCATTGCCGGCGGCATTGCGGTGTGTGCGTTCATGGTGGTGTATTACCTGTTTGCCGGTGTGGTGGCCAATGTGGCGCTGTTTCTGAACCTGCTGTTGTTGCTGGGGGTGATGTGCTCGCTGGGGGCGACGCTGACCCTGCCGGGTATTGCGGGCATTGTGCTGACGGTGGGGATGGCGGTGGATGCCAACGTGCTGATCTTTGAACGAATCCGCGAGGAGATGGCCGCGGGCAAGTCGCTGCGCGGCGCCATTGCCGCAGGGTATGAGAAGGCGTTCGGGACGATCCTGGATGCCAACCTGACCACGCTGATTGCGTCGGTCATTTTGATCAACATGGGGACCGGCCCGGTGAAGGGGTTCGGTGTGACGCTGACGATCGGTCTGGCGGTCAGCATGTTCACCGCGCTGTTTGTGACCCGGTTGATTTTTGACACGCTGCTGGACCGGGGCTGGCTGCGGTCGTTGCGGATGCTGCGGTTGATCGGGCAGACCCGGATCGATTTTCTGCGGTGGGCCAAACCGGCGTTCATTGCCTCCTGGGTGCTGATTCTGATCGGCAACGCCTACGGGCTGTTCATCCGGGGTCAGGACGTGCTGGGGGTGGAATTCACCGGCGGCGCCAACATCACGCTGGCCTTCGACCCCGCCCACCGGGTGGAGGTGGATCGACTGCGTGCGGCCGCCACGGCGGCCAGCGGCGGCGACGTATTGGTGGGCTACCAACGCGATCTGGGCAGCGGGACGGATACGCTGCGGATCACCGCGCGGTTGCCGCGGAATGCGCCGGAACAGCAGGTGGAAGGCCTGGCCCAGCGGGTGGTGGAGGAGCTGCGACGCCAGTTCCCCGAGGCCAACTGGCGGGTGTTGAGCGTGGACACCATCGGGCCCATCGTGGGCCGTGAGATCCTGCGTTCGGCCATCGTGGCCAGTGCCCTGGCCATGTTTGGCATCCTGGTGTATCTGGCCTTCCGCTATGAATTCCCGTTTGCGCTGGGAGCGGTGGTGGCGACGGTTCATGACCTTTTGATGACGCTGGGCTGGTACTTCCTGGCCCAGCACCAGATGAACGCCACCACGGTGGCGGCGTTGCTGACCATCATTGGTTTCTCCATCAATGACACGGTGGTGATCTTCGACCGGATCCGCGAAGACCTGAAGTTGGGAGTGCGCGGCTCGTTCCGTGACATCATCAACTACGCGTTGAACCAGACGTTGAGCCGCACGTTGATCACTTCGGGGACCACGTTTCTGTCCACGCTGGCCCTGTATGTCCTGGGCGGTCCGGTGATCAACGACTTTGCCTTCACCTTCATGGTGGGCATCATCACGGGCACCTACTCCAGCATTTACATTGCCGCGGCGCTGGTCCTGTGGTGGTACAAGGGGCAGCGGCCGGCCATAGGGCAGCCCGTGGCCGGACAACCCGTGGCCGGACAGTCGGCCACGGCGGCAGCGTCGCCTTTGCGCGGGGCGGCTCCCAGCCGCGCCTGAACCATGGAAGCATGGATCGGAGTACCGCCCTGGCAGTGGGGCTTGTTCGTTGCGTGCGTGCTGTTCTTCCTGGCGCTGGACCTGGGGGTGTTTCATCGCAAGGCCCACGTGGTGGGATTTCGGGAGGCTCTGGCCTGGACGGGTTTGTGGGTTGGGTTGTCCCTGCTGTTCGGGTTCTTCGTCGCACCCCGGATGGTGGATGGGTGGACCCACCGGGAAACGGTCGAGTATCTGACGGGCTACCTGGTGGAGTTGTCCCTCTCGATGGACAACGTGTTTGTGATCGCCATGATCTTCGCCTACTTCCGGGTACCGCGGGAGTATCAGCATCGGGTGTTGTTTTGGGGGATTCTGGGGGCGCTGGTGATGCGGGGGATCATGATCGCGGCGGGGGCGGCCCTGGTACAGCGGTTTTTGTGGACACTGTACGTGTTCGGCGCGTTTTTGGTGGTGACGGGGATCCGGATGCTGTTCAGCCGGGAGGAGGGGGTGCATCCGGAGCGGAATCCGGTGATCCGCGCGGCGCGACGCTGGTTTCCCATCACGCCGGATTACGTGGGCCAGCGTTTTTTTGTGCGCCAGGGCGATCGGCCGGCCATGACGCCGCTGATGCTCGTGCTGTTGATGGTGGAGACGACGGATCTGATCTTTGCGCTGGACTCGATTCCGGCGATTTTCGGAATCACCACGAAGCCGTTCATTGTGTTTACATCGAACGTGTTTGCGATCCTGGGGTTGCGTTCGCTGTATTTTGTGCTGGCGAACCTGATTGCGCTGTTCCGGTATCTGAAGGCGGGTTTGTCGGTGGTGCTGGTGTTTATCGGGGTGAAGATGTTGCTGGACCCGCACGGTCCGAGGCAGCATTGGTGGCAGGTGGAGGTGCCCACCACGGTGGCCCTGGTGGTGGTGGCCGGGATCCTCGTCACGTCCATCCTGGCTTCGGTGGTTCACGGCTTGTTGGAACGGCGCACGGCGGAGACCGACCGGCCCGGTGGACCGCCCGCAACCTGATCGGGAGTCACGGCGCGAGGGCAGGGGCCGGATGAACGAAATGCCATGAGGGGCGGAAAGGGAGGATCCCATGACCTCCCCGGCCGGAAATGAGACGCATGAGCCGCTGTCCCGGCAGTTGGAACGACTGCTGGAACAGGAACCCGAGGGACCGTTTACGGCCAACCGGTTGTTGGCGGCCACGGGTGGTCGGGGCGGCTGGCTGGTCATGGTATTGCTGGCGCTGCCGTTTGTGGCGTGGGTTTCGGTACCGGGGCTGAGCACGGTGGCCGGCCCGATGATTGCCATACTGGCGTTGCGGTTGAGCCGGGGCCGGGTGCCGCGGCTGCCGGCGCGGCTGGGGGACCGGCCGCTCAGCCCAAAGACCCGCCAGGCTGTTCTGACCGGCGGACTGAAGGTTTGTCGGTGGATTGAGAAGGTGATCCGGCCCCGGCGGACGCGGTGGTTGCGATTGCCCTGGGTGCGGCGGTTGCACGGGTGGTTGATTGCGTTGCTGGCGTTGCTCCTGGCGCTGCCGTTGCCATCGCCGCCGTTTTTTGGTTCGAACACCCTCCCCAGTTACGCCATCATTCTGCTGGCCTTTTCCCTGATGGAAGAGGACGGCTGGATGATCTGGGCGGCCTATCTGATGAGCGCGATTGCGATCGGTTATTTCGTGGGGCTGGCGGGATTGGTGATCTGGCATCTGAGCGAATGGGCGGACCTGTTGGTGCGACTGTTGTGGCGGACCGGCTGAAGCCGCGGTGGGAACTGGCGCCGGCTCAACCGCTGCTGGCCGGCAGCCTGGCGGCGCAGTTGCGGGTTTCTCCCCTGCTGGCCCAGTGCCTGATCAATCGCGGGTTGACCGATCCGGAGTCGTGCCGGGCGTTTTTGGAACCGCGGTTGGCCGCGTTGGAGGACCCGTTACAGCTGCCCGGCATGACGGCCGCGGTGGAACGGCTGGAGCAGGCGCGGGACCGGGGTGAGCGGGTGGTGGTTTTCGGGGACTACGACGTGGACGGTGTGACCGCGTCGGCGCTCCTGCAAGAGGTGCTGGAACGGTTGGGGTGGACCTGTTCGGTGTATCTGCCGCACCGGTTGGACGAGGGGTACGGCCTCAGTCCGGACGCGGTGGCAAACTGTCTCCGGTTGCATCCCACCACGTTGTTGTTGGCGGTGGACTGCGGTTCGACCGCTCATGACACGGTGCAGGAGCTGGGTCGCCGCGGGGTGGACGTGATCATTCTGGACCATCACCAGCCGGGCCGGCCCTTGCCGCCGGCGGTGGCGCTGGTCAATCCCCGGGCGGCTTGCGGGGTTGGCGGGGAGGGGCGTGGACGGGGAGAGGAACTGTGTTCGGTGGGCCTGGCCTTCAAGCTGGCTCATGCGCTGGTGAAACAGGGTCGTCGTCGCGGCTGGCCGGAGGCGCATGCGCTGGACGTGCGGGATTGGCTGGAACTGGTGGCCCTGGGGACGATTGCGGACGTGGTACCGCTGACCGGGGAGAACCGGATCCTGGTCCGGTCGGGCCTGGCACGATTGAATCGGACCGAACGACCCGGCCTGCGGGCGTTGTGCGCGGCGGCGCGATGCGCACCGCCGCTCGACACGTTTCATGTGGGTTTTCAGTTGGCACCCCGTTTGAACGCCGCCGGACGTCTTGAAACGGCGCAGATCGCCCTGGACCTGTTACGGGCGCGGGACGAGGCCGCAGCGGCCGGGTTGGCGGAGCAATTGGACGCGTGGAACCGCGAGCGTCAGCAGGTGGAGCGTCGCATTCTGGAGGAGATCCATGCCCGGTTGCAGGAGGGGTTTCATCCTGAGAAGGACTGGGTGATCGTGGAGGGGGATCCCGGGTGGCACCTGGGCGTGGTGGGGGTTGTGGCGGCGCGGTTGGTTCAGGAGTTCCATCGGCCGGCCCTGGTGCTGGGTGGGGACGGAGAGTGTTTGCGGGGTTCGGGCCGCAGCATTCCGGGCTTCGACCTCGCGGCGGCGTTGCGCGGTTGCAGTGACCTCCTGCTGCGGCACGGGGGACACGCCCTTGCAGCCGGGTTGAGCCTGCATCCGGACCGGTTGGACGCCTTCCGTCAACGGCTCAACGAACTGGCCCGCCGGACACTGGGGCCGGAGGCGTTGCGTCCCTTGCTGTCCTTGGATGCGGAGGTGCAACTGTCCGACCTGACCCCGGAGATCATGGACGAATTGGAACGGCTCAAGCCCTCGGGGGCGGGGAACCCCCCGGTGCAGCTGGTCGCCCGTGGGGTGACGCTGCAGCGGCCGCTCCAGCGCTTCGGGGCCGATCAGCGGCATGTCCGCCTGTGGGTGACGGACGGGCGTGCGGTGTTTGAGACGTTGTGGTGGGGCGGCGGGTGGGAGGCCGAACTACCGGTGGGGCAATTTGATCTCGCGTTTGCGCCCCAATGGCACACCTGGAACGGGCAACGCCGATTGCGCCTGCGTTTGTTGGATTGGCGGCCTGCTTGAGCGGGGCAGCCGGGATGCCGTCGGGCCCGGTCGGACGACCCCATCCCTCAGTCCCGGCGGTTCAGGGCCAGGGTGAATTCCCGGATTTGCTCGTGGGTACCCAGGACCAGCAGTTGATCGTCCGCCTGGATGCGATCTTCGCCCGTGGGTACGGTGCGGCGCGTGCCCTGCCGCTGAATGGCCACCACCTGAACGCCAAACCGTTGGAGCAGTTGGAGCTCCTTCAGGGTGCGCCCTGCCAGAGGACTGTCCGGGGGCACCACCACGGTTTCCAGCGCGAGGTTATCGAAGCCAGAAGGACCCTCGCGCGGGGTTTGTTGGTGGAGGAACTCCAGGGCGCGGGGCAGGGCGTCCGGCCCACCCAGGACGAGCAGTTTGTCGTGGGGGAACAGGACGGTGCGTCCGTCCGGGTTCAGAATGGGCCAATCCTGCCTCTCGATCCCCACAACGGTGCAACCGAATCGTTCACGCAGCCGCAGTTCGCCCAGGCTGCGACCTGCATGAGCGCTCTGCCCCGGCAACTCCACCTCGGCCAGGTCCAGGGGCCACGGACCCGCCTCGGACAAGGCGCTCAGGGCCGGAGTTCGGGCACCGCCATGTTTCGGTTGCCACTCGCGCCGCAACTCGATTTCCATAAGACTCTGCCAGCGGATCAGGCTCCGACGGAACACCCAGGCGGCCGCAACCAGGGTGAGCAACGCTGCGCCGGCGCCGCCGACCAGCGAAACTCCGGGCGGCAACCAGAGGCCCATCCAGAAAACCAGCCCCAGGGTGCCGAGCAGGCGCACGGCCATTTCGACCAGGGCGCGCAACCGCTTTTGGCGGGCTGAATCCGGGGCGACCACCTCGGCCACCACCATGGCAATCACGCCCAGGTTTCGCCAAACGGCCAGTCCAATCGGCAGTGCCAGCAGACCCACACCCATTCCCAGAGCCCATATCCACCACCAGGGCGGCGGTTCAGCCCCGGCCAGCCATGCACCTGCCACGCGCCACAGGCGCGGCACCGTCACCATCAGCGCGGTCAACACGGCCGTCCAGGCAAGGATCTGGAGTGCCGGCCGGCGGATGAGACGCCAGAGCAGCTGGCTGCCCATGCGGGTTCGGAGGCGGCCCAGCCAGGTCCCGTACAGGCCGACCCACTTTCCGACGGTCACCGGGTGATGGCCGACGACGCGCCAGCTCCATGTCTCGGATCGGCGCGCCAGCATGGGTGCGGTGAAACCGGTCAGCAGGGCCGCGCCCACGACACCTGCATAAAAGGAATCCGGCAGCACGCCCGCCCCCACCGCCAGTTGCGCCAGCACAAAGGAAAACTCACCCAGCGGCGTCAGCAGCAGCCCTGCTTGCAGCGCCTCGCGCAGCCGTACGCCCGTGATCAACAGGGCCAGTCCGCAGGCCAGGGGTCGCACCACCCAGGCCAGGGCGGCCAGTCCGAGCGCCCAGGGCCAGGCGGGCAGGCTTTCGCCCGGGTTGACCTGCATGCCGATGGCCACGAAGAACAGAGCGCCGAACGCCTGTTGCAGACCGTCGAACACCCGTTCCAGTTCGGCCCGGTACCGCGTGCCGCCCACGATCAGCCCGAACAAAAACGCCCCCAGGGCCAGCGAATAGCCGGCCCGGACCGCCAGCCAGGCCAGTCCCAGCAACAGTCCGCCCACCACCAGGGTGCGGATCTCCGGCCGTTCTTCGCGCGCCAACCATCCCAACAGCCGCGGCACCACCAGCAACGTCAGTAACAAAACCAGCACGACAAACCCCAGGAGCCCGCCCAACACGTCCCCGAGCGCCGGTTGATGCGTGCCCAGATGCACCGCCGAGGTCAGCACCGTCAACATCACCACCGCCACCAGGTCTTCCATCAGGGTGATGCCCAGCGCCAGCTGGCCCGGGCGGTCGTGCATCTGCTGGGTTTCCTGCAGCACCTTGGTGATCACGGCGGAACTCGAAACCATGAGGACACCGGCCAGGAACAGCGATTCCACGCCGCCCAAGCCCAGTGCCCAGCCCAGCAGGCGGACGAGTTGGAGGATCAACATCGCCCCTGCTGCCGCCGCCACCACGACCGACCAACCCAGGGACCGGAACCGGTTCACATTGAGGTTCAGCCCGATGGAAAAAATCAGAAACACCAGGCCGAGCTCGGCCAGGAGCTCCACCCGCGCCCGATCCCGGATCAGTGCAAACGGGGGCGTGTGCGGTCCGATGCACATGCCGGCCAGCAAATAGCCGACCACGGCGGACAACCGCAGTCGTACACACGCCCAGGCGACCAGCCCGGCCACCAGCCACACCAATGCCAGATCTCGAATCAGTTCCACGTTTCTTCGCCTTCTGGGGTCCCCGGGTTCGATGGCCCGTGCGCCACGGGCCGGCTTGACCCGCCCTCATACACAACGGGAACCGGCGGGCGGCTGCAACCGGAATCGCGCTCCGGTGCGTTCGATCGGGCCACCGGGCCGCCGCGGACAACGGATTGTCCCTTGGCGGGGCGCGGGCCCGGCCTAGACTGGTCGCCATGAACAGCGCCATTTTGGTGGCTGCCGGCCGCAGCACGCGGATGGGCGGGCAGGTGGACAAGCTCTGGCTGACCCTGGCCGGTCGTCCGCTGTTGGCTCATGCATGGGAGACCTTCGACCGTTTGGCGGAGGTGCACGAGGTGATCGTGGTGACGCGAGCGGACCGAACGGGCGCGGTGACGGAGCTGGCGCAGCGGTTCGGCTTTCGGAAACCGTACCGGGTGGTGGTGGGCGGACCACGTCGTCAGGACTCGGTGTGGAACGGTTTGCAGGCGTTGGATCCGCGGGCGGAACTGGTGGCGGTGCAGGATGCGGCGCGACCCTGCACGCATCCGGATCTGATCCGGTCCTGTTACGAGGCGGCGCGCCGCACCGGCGCGGCCGTGGCCGCCCAGCCGGTCACGGACACCATCAAGGAATCCGACGACGGCCGGTTTGTAAGGCGGACCCTGGACCGCACCCGTCTCTGGGCGGTGCAAACGCCGCAGACGTTTCAGGTGCAGGTGCTGCAACGGGCGTTGGCCGAGGTGAACCGGCGCGGTTTGGAAATCACCGACGACACGGCCGCCTGCGAGTGGATCGGTCAACCGGTGGAGCTGGTGGTGCATCCGGCGCCGAATCCGAAGCTGACCCGGCCCGAGGACGTGCCGTACGTGGAGTGGCTGCTGGGCCGCGCCCGCGCCGGGGAGCCCGATCGCGCCGCCGGAGCCGTTCCTTGACAAACCTGCCGGGCGCGAAACGTTTGTGACTTCCGATGGCCAGACGCGTTCCATTGCCGCCCATCCGGCTGCGCGGGGTTCGCCAGAACAACCTCAAGGGGTTTGACCTGGAACTGCCGCCGCACCGGCTCATTGTGATCACGGGTCTGAGCGGTTCGGGCAAGAGTTCCCTGGCGTTTGACACCCTCTACGCCGAGGGCCAGCGCCGCTACATCGAGACGTTCTCCCCCTACGCACGGCAGTTCTTCGATCGGATGGACAAACCGGCCGTGGACGAAATCGAGAACATTCCCCCGGCCATTGCGCTGGAACAGTGCAACACGGTGCGGACCACGCGCTCCACGGTCGGTACCATGACGGAGATTTGCGATTACATGAAGGTGCTGTGGCCGCACCTGGCCGTGCTGCATTGTCGCGGGTGCGGTCAACCCGTTCGACGTGACACCCCCGCGCTGGTGTGGGAGGGGGTGACCGACGCTGCGCGGGAACACCCCGGATGCGAGGCGGTGGTGACCTTCGACCTGGCGTTGTCCGGGCGCATGTCGTTGGAGGAATCGCTCCACCTGGTGGAGCGGCAGGGTTATCGGCGGCTGTGGTACGAGGATCGTGTCGAACGCATCGAGGAATGGTTCGAACGGGCCCGGACGGGGGCTTTCAAGCCCGCCCGATTGACCGTGGTCCAGGATCGCATCCGGCTCCTGCCGGCGGCACGGTCGCGGTTTCTGGAGGCGTGTGAGCAGGCCTATCACTTTGGTCAGGGACGGTTGACGGTTCGATTGATCGCCCCGACCGATGCCGGGCCGTCGGCTCCGGGCCCGGCCGGTTCGAACCTCGGGATCCTTGCGGTGCTGCCGTTTTCGTTGGGCCGGCACTGTCCGCGCTGCGACATCGAGTATCCCGAGCCGTCGCCGGCACGATTCAGTTTCAATCACCCGCTGGGTGCCTGTCCCGAGTGCAAAGGGTTTGGGCGCATCATCACCATCGATTACCGCCGTGCGATACCGGATCCAAACCGCACCCTGGCCGAGGGCGCCATTCGACCCTGGCAGACCGGCCTGGGCCGCGAATGCCAGCGCGATCTGCTGCGGATGTGCCGGGTGCTGGGCATACCCACCGACGTGCCTTTTGCCCGGCTCAAACCCGAATGGCAGGCGTGGATCCTCGAGGGCGATCCCGATTACGGCAAGGACGAGGAACATGAATGGCCCCGGGCCTGGTACGGTGTCCGCGGTTACTTCCGCTGGCTGGAGAGCAAAAGTTACAAGATGCACGTGCGGGTGCTGCTTTCACGGTACCGAGCGTACGTGCCCTGCCCGGCCTGTGGCGGCACCCGGTTCCGGCCGGAAACGCTGTTGTATCGCCTGACCGAGCCGCTGGCCGGGGACCGCGCCGGGGCGGGAGCGGCAAACCACCGTCCCGAGGGCGCCGAGGGAGTCCGGTTGCCCGGGCTCTCTCTGGCGGACTTTTACGCCCTGCCCGTGCGGGATGCCCTGGCGCTCATGACCCGGCTGGCCCGGTCCCACCGCAGCCGCCCCCACGACCCGATCACCGTGGCGCTGGAGGAGGTCCTGTCCCGGCTGTGCTATCTCGACGAGGTCGGCCTGGGTTATTTGACCCTGGATCGGCCCACGCGAACGCTTTCCGGGGGCGAGACGGAGCGGGTGAATCTGACGGCCTGTCTGGGCTCGATGCTGGTGAATACGCTGGTTGTGTTGGATGAACCGAGTGTGGGCCTGCACCCGCGGGACACCGAACGTCTGGTACGGATCCTTGCCCGTCTCCGGGATGCCGGCAACACGGTCGTCGTGGTGGAGCACGAACCCGGGGTGATCCGGGCGGCGGATCACGTGGTGGAATTGGGTCCGGGCCGGGGGGCGGAAGGCGGGCAGGTCGTGTTCCAGGGCAGTTACCGGCAGATGCTCCGCTCGACCCGTTCCCTGACCGGGCGTTATTTGAGTGGTCGCTGCCACATTCCCGTGCCGGCTCGCCGGCCCGTACCGGTTGTGTCGGAGCTCGCCACGGCCGGTTCTTCCGGCGCACCGCTGCGCGTCCCGGAGCCATGGGCGCTGGCGGAGCGGCCCTGGACCGGTGCCGATGCAGGGCGGGTGTCCTGGTTGACCGTGCGCAACGCGACCCGACACAACCTGCGGGATCTGACGGTCTCGATTCCCCTGCGCCGGTTCGTCTGTATCACGGGGGTGAGCGGTTCGGGCAAAAGCACGCTGGTGCGCGAGGTCCTGGTGCCGGCCCTGGCGGCCCGCGTGCCCGGCGCCGAAGGAGGCCGGGATCGGGACTGGAATCCGGACGGACTCGACGCCGAGAGCGTGCCCGAGCCGGATGAACTGGCGCTGGCCGACCGGGAGGGCGCGTTGCTCGAGGGTTGGGAAGCGCTGTGCGGTTGGGCCTGGGTGGATCAATCGCCCCTGGGGCGGACGCCGCGCTCGAATCCCGCCGTCTACACCGGTGCGTTCGAGCCCTTGCGCGAGTTGTTTGCCGCAACACCCCAGGCCCGCGCGCGCGGGTACCGGGCCTCGGCGTTCAGTTTCAACTCCCCCCTGGGCCGGTGCGAACGCTGTCGCGGCGCGGGCTTTGAAAAGATCGAAATGCAGTTCCTCAGCGACGTGTTCGTGCGGTGTCCGGAGTGCCTGGGGCGCCGCTATCGGCCGGAGATCCTGGAGATCAAACTGGCCCCGGACGGCGCGGCGGCATGGTCCGTGGCCGACCTGCTTGAGGCCACGGTGGACGAGGCGATCGCGTGGCTGGAACGGTTCCCGGAATCTTCGGCCCCGGTGCGTCAGGCCCTGGCGGCGTTGCGGTTGGTGCAGGCCGTGGGTCTGGGCTATCTGCGGCTCGGTCAACCGCTCAACACCCTCAGCGGGGGCGAAAGCCAGCGACTGAAGCTGGTGCGGCACCTGGCGGCCGTGCCGGGGACCGAACCGGCCGCGGCACCGGATCGGTCGGACCATCGGACCCTGCTGTTGCTGTTCGACGAACCCACCACGGGCCTGCACTTTGACGACGTACGGATCCTGCTGGAGACCTTTCAGCAGCTGGTGGATCGGGGGCATTCCCTGGTGGTGATCGAACACAACCTGGAGGTAATCAAGTGCGCCGATTGGGTGATTGACCTCGGACCGGAGGCCGGTGCCGAGGGGGGCCGGGTGGTGGTGACCGGTCCGCCCGAGGTGGTGGCGGCCTGTCCGGAGAGTCACACCGGACGTGCCTTGCGCGAGGTGTTGGCCGCCGGCTCCGGCGGGCGGCGGGACGCGCCCGCCCTTGCAGCGGGCGGTCGCTGACTGCGGACACGGGACCTGCTCACGAGGTCGGGCGCCGTGTGCGTGTGCGTGAGGCGGTGCGCGGCCGCGGATACTTGAGCGGACGGCCCCGGGCACGGCTGCCCGCCCCGGCAGGTTCGGCCCCGGCCGCCGGGTTCGCCGGTTGGAGGGCGCGTTTCAGTTCCTGGATTTGATCGCGCAGGAGGGCGGCCTTTTCGAACTCGAGCCGCTCGGCCGCGGCCAACATCTCCGCCTCCAGTTCCCGAAGGGTCTCGGTGAGGTCGACGTCCACGCCGGTTTCGCGCAGGACGGTTTCGGCCTGTTGTCGGGTGGTTTCGCGGATGTGCAGGCTTTCCTCGACGGCGCGCTGGACGCTGCGGGGTGTGATGCCGTGGCGTCGGTTGTACTCGAGTTGTTTTTGGCGACGGTATTCGGTGACCGCGAGGAACCGGCGGATGCTTTCGGTCATGACGTCGGCGTAGAGAATGACCTCTCCGTTGAGGTGACGGGCGGCCCGGCCCGCCGTCTGGATCAGGCTGGTTTCGCTGCGCAAAAACCCCTCCTTGTCGGCGTCCAGGATCGCCACCAACGAAACCTCCGGCAGGTCGAGCCCCTCGCGGAGCAGGTTGATGCCCACCAGGACGTCGAACTCGCCCTTGCGCAGGGCGCGCAGGATCTCCACGCGCTCCAACGCGTCAATCTCGCTGTGCAGGTACTGGACGCGAATGCCGATCTCCCGCAGGTAATCGGTCAGTTCCTCGGCCGTCCGCTTTGTCAGCGTGGTCACCAGGACGCGCTCGCCCGCGTCGGCCCGTTTTCGGCATTCCTCGATCAGATCGTCAATCTGCCCGCGCAACGGCTTGACGGTCACCTTGGGGTCCACCAGGCCGGTGGGCCGGACGACCAGCTCCACCACGCCGGGCATCGGGCCGGCCAGGGTCGGCAGTTGAGTGACGTCCCCGCCCGGGAGATCGGCCCCGGGAACCATCACCTTGCGTCCCTGGCGCCGGAGGGCGTCTTCGCGGGCCCATTGGAGTTCGCGTGGTCCCGGCGTGGCGCTCACGTAGATGGTCTGACCCTGCAGGGCCTGGAATTCGTCGAAGCGCAGCGGCCGGTTGTCCAGCGCGCTGGGCAGGCGGAACCCGTGATCCACCAGGGTCTGTTTGCGGGAGCGATCGCCCTCGTACATGCCGCCCAGTTGCGGGATGGTGGCATGGGACTCGTCAATGACCAGCAGATAGTCCTCGGGCATGAAATCCAGCAGGGTGCAGGGACGCGAACCCGGCGGCCGGCCGGCGATGTGGCGGGAATAGTTCTCGATGCCCGAGCAAAACCCCATTTCCTCGAGCATGGCCAGGTCGTATTCCGTGCGCATCCGGAGGCGTTGGGCTTCCAGCAGTTTGCCCTGCTTTTCGAACCACGCGACCCGTTCCTCGAGTTCCTCCCGGATCGTGACCAGCGCCCGTTTCAGTTTGTCGGCCGTGGTCACGAACTGTTTGCCCGGGAAGATGGTCAGCTGCCGAACCTCCTCCAGCTTGCGCCCGGTCAGGGGATCAAACCGCGTCAACCGTTCGATCTCATCGCCAAAAAATTCCACGCGGACGGCCTCTTCGCTGTAGGCCGGACAGAGTTCCACCGTGTCGCCGCGCACGCGGAAGTGACCTCGCTGGAAGGCAATGTCGTTACGGCTGTACTGCAAGGCCACGAGCCGCTCCAGTAATTGATCCCGGCTCAACGTCTGGCCCACCCGCAGATGGATGAGCATCGCCTCGTAGTCCTCCTTGCTGCCGATGCCGTAAATGCAGGACACACTGGCCACCACGATCACATCCCGGCGCGCAAACAGGCTGCTCATGGTCGAGAGCCGCATGCGCTCGATCTCCTCGTTGATGCTCGAGTCCTTCTCGATGTAGGTGTCCGTGCTGGGGATGTAGGCCTCCGGCTGGTAGTAGTCGAAGTAGCTGATGAAGTACTCCACTGCGTTGTGGGGGAAAAATCCCTTGAACTCGGCGTACAACTGGGCGGCCAGGGTTTTGTTGTGCGAAATGACCAGGGTGGGGCGCTGCACACGGGCGATGACATTGGCGATGGTGAAGGTCTTCCCCGAACCGGTCACGCCCAGCAATACCTGGTGCCGGGCGCCGGCCTCCAGCCCCTCCACGAGTTTTTCGATCGCCTGCGGTTGATCGCCCGCAGGCTCATACGGCGCCACCAGTTTGAACTCCACGATCCGGACCGTAGGCCACCGCCACCGGCCCGTCAACGGCCGGCGTCCCCGGCTCGACCAGCCCCGCGCGGGTCTTGAGAGATCAGTCGAAGGCGGTCTGCAGGGTCCGCAAGAGATCGCCCCCGGGGCTCTTTGAGCAGGTGGCCTACCGAACGAATCCACCGGGTGTGAACCCTCGAACCCGGCCGATTTGAAAGCCGGGGGCGGCCGGAGACGGACCGGGCTCACCCACAAGGCAAGCCCGCCAACCGTTTCCGATCCGCTCCCGGGAAAACCGAACCAGAGGCTGCCTCCGCGCACGCCGGCAACGGCGGCACATCCCCACTGCAACGAAACCATGGCCCGCGGTTCCCGGAGTGCATTGCGGCGCTGACCCTGAGGCATCCGAGGGAGCGCCAGCACGCGGCACATCGCACCGCTCCGAACAGGTCGGGAGATTCGCACCGACCGTCCCTCATTTTCAATCAAGCCGCCGCCTTTGGACCGGGGTGTGGGGAAGCCGGCAGTATGGCTGCCGGAAATCTCCTCAAAGGGGCGACGAAAGTCCCGGGCCTCGGATCGGGGTCGAGGACCGGCCGGGGATGAAGTTGTACGGGCTGCTCCCGGCGGACGTGTTTCCATGATTGCAGGTTGCGTCCTGCGGCCGGCGGGGATGTGAAGGCGCATGGGCGGACCGCGCAGCGAAAATGTCACTTGTTCGGCTCGGTGAAATCTGCCAGAAATGTCATGGGTAGCGCGGGCTCGGCGCTTTGCGAAGGCGCAGCCCTGCAGAGGCGCCCGGGCGGTCCCGCCCGGGGCCGTGGCTCGAGAGCGTTGGGCCCTTCCAGGAGCCGAATGGCCCGTGCGTGGTGGGCGGTACGCACGGTTGAAGCGGCACAACCGATGCGGCCACGACAGCAACCCACTTATGAAGCAGGCGTTGAGCGGCAGACAGCGGCAACCCGGACCTGCAGGTCACCCCGAGGATCCGGTCCTGGCAACCGTGCCTTCCCCGTCCGGGTTTGCTCCCTCCGGCTTGCTGGAAAACGGTTGGGCGGTGCTCGATGAGGCGGGTCGAATCCTCCGCGCCAACGACAGCCTCGCCCTTTGGTTGCGGATGTCCCCCTGGGAATTACCCGGATGTTCCCTGCCCCGGTTGCTGGGCCAGCGCCATCCCGGCTGGGAACCCGCGGTGCGGGACTTCCTCGCCACCGCCTCCGATTTCGACAGGCTGGAACTGCCGGCCGACCAGTCCCCGGACTCCGAACACCTTCTGTTGGACCTCTGCCGCGGCGAGAAAGAATTCCATGTCCGGCTTGAAACCGCTCTGCCGCCCGCCCGGGAATGGGAAGAACTCTTTCCGCCGGACCGTTGGGGTCGCGTGGCCGCCCACAAGGCCTACCAACGGCTCCTTCGGGCCGAGGCCCAGCTCGAAAACCTCATTCATCACTGGCCGGGGATTCTGTTCAGTCAGCGGCCGGACTTTTCCTTCCGCTACATCAGCCCGCGCGTGGAGGAACTCACCGGCGTGCCGCCCCGGGAATGGCGTCGCAGCTCCGAGTATTTCTGGCGGGTCGTTCACGAGGCCGACGTCGAGATGCTCATGAGCCGTTTCCGCCATGCGGATTGGCCCCCCGAGGGCGGCGTGACCACCTACCGCATCCGCCACCTCCAGACCGGCCGCGTCAGTTATCTCTGGGAGTATCGTCAGCCGTTGCGAACCGCCGGCGGGCTGCTGCTCGGCTACGAAGGGTTGTGGCTCGACATCACCCGCCAAACCATCGCCGAGCGGCGCCTGCTCACCATGTCCTGGAAGGAGACCCTCGGCACCCTCACCCTCGGCCTGGCCCATGATTTCTGCAACATCATGACCGGCATCATCTCCCTCAGCGAGACCTACCAGGCCGAGCTGGAAACCAACAGCCGGTTGCGAGAAGGGCTGGAACTCATCCGCACCACGGCCCTGGAAGCCAGCCAACTGGCCCACCGGTTCCGCCAACTCCATCAGGGAACCCCTGGCGAGAAAAATTTCCACGACCTCAACGACATCGTCCGTTCCATGGCCGAGCTCCTGCGCAAGGTGCTGGCCCGGCGCGTTCGCGTGGCCACCGACCTCGCCGAGGGCCAGTGCCCTGTGTACCTCGACGCCGTCGAATTGCGGCAGGTGCTCGTCAATCTCGCCCTCAACGCCGTGGACGCCATGCCCCAGGGCGGCCAGCTCACCTTCCGCACCGCCATCCATCAACAACAGCCGCCGGTGCAACCCCTCCAGGGGGCCATGCCGCGTTCGCCGGTGGTGGAACTGGCCGTGCAGGACACCGGCGTGGGAATTCCCGCCCGGCTTCTGCACGCCATCTTCGACCCGTTTTTCACCACCAAACCGCTGGGCAAGGGCTCCGGCCTGGGCCTGTACAACACACGCCTCTTCGCCGAACGGCACGGCGCGGCCATCTCCGTCGAAACCGCGGAAAACCGCGGCACCACCTTCCATTTCTGGTTCCCTCTGGCCGACCTGAACGCCGACGCCACACCCCAGGCCTCCGAACAGCGCACCGTACGCCACACGATCCTCGCCGTCGGCACCGCCCAGCCCGCCTTTCACCAGGTCGTGGCACGACTCCGGGAGAGCGGATTCTACGTCGCGCCCGCCCATTCCGAGGCCGAGGCGTTGGAACTGCTCCACTCGCCCTACTTCCAGTTCACCGCCCTCATGCTGTTTTGCGAGGACACCGGCCGCGCCTACGGCCGTTTGCTCGACCGCGTGCGCACCATCGGCCTGCCCCTCAAGACGTTTTGCCTCACCGCCTGCAACCAGGACGAACTCGACACCGCTTTCGTGGAACGGGTGGACCTGGTCATGCCCGTGGACCTGCCCGCCCCCGAATGGCAAAACCGACTCCGCCGCCTCTTCGACAGCCGTTGAGCCATGGACCCGATCCAGGACTTCAACCCCGATCCGGAATTCACTCCCCCGCCGATCCTGGTGGTGGACGACGAGGAGATTGTCCTGGCCGCCCTGCGCGAAACCCTCCGCCGAACCCCGTACGAGGTCGTCACCGAAGCCGATCCCCTGGCCGCCGTCGAACTCCTCAAACAACAGGAGTTCTCCGTCATCATCACCGACCAGAGCATGCCCGGTATGTCCGGCCTGGAACTACTGGCCCGCGCCCGCCAGCTCCAGCCCTTCGCCACCCGGATTCTCATCACCGCCGTGCTCAGCCTCGACACCGTCATCGACGCCATCAACAAGGGCGAAATCTACCGGTTCATCGTCAAACCCTGGCTGCGTGAGGAGTTCCTCGCCACCGTCAAAAACGCCGTCCAACGCTACGAACTCATCTGCCAGAACGCCCACCTCCAGGCCGCCACCCAGCAGATGAACCAGCAACTGGTCGAGCTGAACCGGTCCCTCGAACAGCAGATCAAACTCGTCGCCCAACAAAACGAACAGCTGGCCCGGGTCAACGCCGCCCTGGAACGCAACCTCATGCGTTCCCTCGAGCTCTGCGTGCACACCATGCAGACCTTCTACCCCTCCCTCGGCAGCCAGGCCCGGCGTGTGGCCGCCCTCTGCCGGGGCATGGCCCAGGTGGCACAACTCTCCCCCCACGACCGCCGCGTCCTCGAAAGCAGCGCTCTCCTGCACGACATCGGGCTGGTCGGCGTCCCCCGTCACATCATCCGACGCTGGCAGGACGATCCACACTCCCTCAACCCCGCGGAAAAGGCGCTCATCGAACAACACCCCATCCTCGGCCAGGAACTGGCCGCCTTCACCAGCGACCTCGACCAGGTCGGCCAGATCATCCGCGCCCATCACGAACGCTTTGACGGCGCCGGGTATCCCGACCAACTCGTGGGCGAGAACATCCCCTGGCTGGCACGGCTCCTGGCCGTCGCCGTGGCCTACGCCTCCAGTCCCCTCCCACCCACCGACGCCACCGAGCGCATCAAACAAGAGGCCGGCAGCGCCTTCGACCCCGAGGCCGTGCGCGTCTTCCTTCAGGCGCTGCAAACGGTCGAACTGCCCCGCAAAGAACGCGAAGTCACCCTGGCCGAACTTCGACCCGGCATGGTCTTGGCCCGCGGCGTTTACACCGCCAACGGGCTGCTCCTCATCCCCGAAGGCCAGCGCCTCAACGCCACCTTCATCGAAAAACTCCTCAACCATCACCGGATTCAGCCGATAACCCAATCGCTGGTGGTCTATTGTTGACCCGGACCACCGCGATCAGGGTTGTGCCGCATGCTGAACCGGACGCCATCGCAAACCCAACCCGGGACCGACGCTGCAGCCCAATGGTGGCAGGCCGCGTTCGAAGCCGCCGAGCATGCCCAGGCCGTTTGCCGCTCCGACGGCCGCATCGTCCAATTCAACCGCCGCGCCGCCCACCTCTTCCAAATCCCGCCCGGCACGGCACCCGAAACCCTCTCCCTCTGGCAGTGGGTCGCCCCGCCAGCCGACCAAAAACTCCGCCACGCCCTCCAGCACCGACCCGCCCGACCCGACCTCCTCCATTCGGTCATCACCCTGCGCGACGGTGCCCCCCACCTGCCCGTGGACCTCGAGTACGTCCCGCTCGGTCCCGACCATTACCTCCTCATCTTCAAGGACGTCAGCCGCCGGCTCCGACTCGAAACGCACATCCAACGCCTCATCACCGCCATCGACGCCACCCCGGACGCCTTCTTCCTGGCCGATACCGACCTCCGCATCACCTTCGTCAACCCGGCCTTCCAAACCCTCACCGGCTACTCCATGGAAGAGGTCCTGGGCCGCCCTGACGCATTCCTCCGCGCCCCGTTCGAACAGGAAAAGGTCCAGGCCTACCTTGAGGCCGTCACCCAGGGCCGCGAATGGATCGGTGAACTGGTCAACATCCGCCGCGACGGCACACCCTACCACGTCGAGGCCACCATCTCGCCCATCGCCGACATGGCCGGCCGGTTCATGGGCTACGTGGCCTGCGAACGCGACATCACCCTCCGCATCCAATTGCAGGAACAACTCCGCATCCAGCGCGATTTCATCCACAGCATCCTCCAGTCCCTCGACGGCGCCATCTACAGCCTCGACTGCGAATTCCGCCTCACCCACGCCAACGACGGCTGGCGACACCTGCCCGCCGAACACGCCGGCCTGCGCATCGAAGCCCCTCCCGTCCTGGGCCGCAATCTCCTCGATTACGTCCCCGACCCCGCCCGACGCGCCGAGCTGGAACGCATCTTCCGCGAAGTCCTCCAAACCGGACGGCCCGCGGATAATCGTTACCAAACCGCCGACGGACGCTTCTGGCTGGTCAAGGTCTCCCCGTGGATCGACGGCTCCCAGGTCCGCGGCCTCATCTGCAACATCACCGACCAGACCCACTACCACGAACTCCAACAACAGCTCTTCCAGGCCCAAAAAATGGAAATCATCGGCACCCTCGCCGCCGGGGTGGCCCACGACTTCAACAACCTCCTCCAGGCCATCCGCGGCAATTGCGGCCTCCTCCTGCGCGAAATCAGCACCGACCACCGCCTCCGCCGCGAAATCGAACAAATCGACCTGGCCGCCGCCCGCGCCGCCGACATCACCCAGCAGCTCCTCTCCTTCAGCCGCGAAAGCAACGACAACTGCGCCGTCCTCGACCTGAACCAGATCCTCCAGGAAGCCCTGGTCCTCGTCCGGCGTACCCTCCGCGGCAACGTCACCCTCGAGGTCCAAACCGCCCCGGAAACCCTCCCCGTGCGCCTGGACTCCACCCGCGCCAGCCAGGCCATCCTCAACCTCTGCGTCAACGCCCAGGACGCCATGCCCAACGGCGGCCGTCTCACCCTCGAAACCCAACGCGTCCTCATCACCACCGACCAGGCGAAACGCCACAACCTCAGCCCCGGTACCCCTTACGCCCGCTGCACCGTCCGCGACACCGGCACCGGCATCCCGCCCGACCTGCTCCCCCGCATCTTCACCCCCTTCTTCACCACCAAGGCCCGCGGGAAAGGCACCGGACTCGGCCTCCCCATCGTCCAGCGCATCACCGAGGAAGCCGGCGGATTCATCGAAGTGGAAAGCGTCCTGGGCCAGGGCAGCGCCTTCCACCTCTTCTTCCCGCTGTCCTCCGAGACCCCCGTGCCCATCCCCGAACCCACCGTCTCCCCACTGGCCCAGGGCCGCGGACGCGTGCTGGTCGTGGACGACCTCGACCTGCTGCGCGACTTCACCCGCAGCTTCCTCGAAGCCGCAGGACTGGAGGTCCTTGTGGCCGAAAGCGGGCCCGAAGCCCTCAAGGTCCTCGAATCCACCGACCAGCCCGTGGACCTGTTGTTCACCGACTACAGCATGCCCGGCATGAACGGCCTCGAGCTCATCGAAGCCGTGCTCCAACGTTGGCCCCGCATGCGGTGTGTCCTCGCCTCGGGTTACCTCGACCCAGCACTCCGCGCCCGGCTCGCCCAGCTCAACGTCAGCGTCCTGGCCAAACCCTACGACATGCGCGACGCCTCCGAACTCATCACCCGCAAACTGGCCGAACCCGTGTCCGGCCCCGAGCCGGCCCCAACCCGCCCCGAGGCCGCACACACGGCCTGAAACACCCACCCGGCCCGTAAAACCGATCCGGCCAACCCCGGAGACCCGCCCGCACCGCGCCCCCACGGACCGGCCTCCAAAAACCCGGTCCATCACCCCCCCAACCCTACCGCCCCAGCAACGGCCGCAAAAACCGGCCCGTGTGGCTTTCCGGACACGCCGCCACCACCTCCGGCGGACCACAGGCCACCAACCGGCCCCCGCCGTCTCCACCCTCCGGCCCCAGGTCAATCACCCAGTCCGCCTCCGCAATCAACTCCGGATGATGCTCGATCACCAACACCGTGTGCCCCGCATCCACCAGCCGCTGCAACACCCCCACCAGCGCCTCCACATCCGCCGCATGCAACCCGATCGTCGGCTCCTCCAAAACAAACAGGTGCCCCTTGCGCGTCCGCTCCGATCGCCGTAACCCGGCACCGCCCTCCACCCCGCGCAAACCCGCCAGCAAATGCGTCACCAGCTTCACCCGCTGGGCCTCGCCACCACTGAGCGTCGGACTGGTCTGGCCCAGCTTCAAATAGCCCAGGCCCGTGTCCCGCAACGCCTCCAGCGCCCGCCGTAACGACGGCACCGCCCCAAACACCTCCAGCGCCTCCTCCACCGTCAGATCCAGCACCTGCGCAATGTTCCGACCCGCGTACTGCACCTCCAATGTCGTGGGATTAAACCGCGTCCCGTTGCACGTCTCGCACCGCACAAACGCCGCGGGCAGGAAGTTCATCTCCAGCCGGATCTGGCCCGCACCCTGACACGCCGGGCATCGCCCCTCGGGACTGTTGAACGAAAACCGACCCGGCCCAAACCCGCGCATCCGCGCCTCCGGCGTGGCCGCAAACAGGGCGCGAATCTCGTCAAAAAACCCCACGTACGTCGCCGGAATCGAACGCGGCGTGCGCCCAATCGGGCTCTGATCCACCTCGTACACCGCCCGCAAATGTTCGTACCCGAAAACCTCCGGACCGCCCTCGCCATCCCCGGCTTCCACCGGGGAACCGACCGCGGCCCGGTCGTCGCGCGACCCCAACACGCGCCGCAACGCCGGCAACAAGCACTCCTGCACCAGCGTGCTCTTGCCCGACCCGCTCACACCGGTCACCACCACCAGCCGCCGCAACGGAATCCAAACCGTCAGATCCTTCAGATTATGCTTCCGCGCATGCGCCAGCTGCAGCCACGCCACGTCATCCGGCCCCGTTTCCCCGGGCCCCGCCGGCGGCCATGGCACCGGCCGGCGCGCCCCGCGCCGCGGATACCGCCGTCGCATGCGCAGATACCGACCCGTCACACTGGCGGGATGCCGGCGCAGCGCCGACAACGTCCCCTCCGCCACCACCCGGCCCCCGTGAATGCCGGCCCCCGGCCCCAGATCAATCACCCAGTCCGCCCGCCGCATCGTTTGCTCGTCATGCTCCACCACCACCACCGAATTGCCCCGCGCACAGAGTCGCTCCAAACACGCCAGCAACCGTTCATTGTCCCGCGGATGCAACCCGATCGTCGGCTCGTCCAGCACATACAACACGCCGCTGAGGTTCGACCCCAGCTGGGCCGCCAGCCGGATCCGTTGCGCCTCCCCGCCCGAAAGCGTCGGCACCGCACGGTCCAAATGCAAATACCCCAGGCCCACCTCCTGCAGAAAACGGAGCCGGGCCCGGATCTCCGGCAGAATATCCCGCGCAATCCGGGCGGCCACGCCGCTGAACCGGATCCGTTGAAAAAACGCCTCCGCCCGGTCCACCGGCAGCCGCCCCAGATCCACCAGCGTCGGTTGATCCGGTACCCCCTCCGCCCCGCCTTCCACCGGCAAACGCACCGCCCGCGCCAACGGATTCAAACGCGTCCCGCCACACTCCGGACAGGTCTCACGTTCCTCGGCCCAGCTCCACCACGTCTCCTCGATCTCCTCCGCGTCCGCCCCCCGTTCCGTCTCCGGCAAATAAAACAACTCGCCAAACCCGCGGCACCGCGGACACCAGCCCAACGGCGAATTGTAACTGAAATGCTTGGGATCCAGCGGCGGGAACGACCGACCACAGCCCGGACAGGCCCGCTCGGTCGAATGCACCGTGAGCCGGCCCGACCCGTCCAGCGCAAACAACACACCCTGCCCCACCTCCAGCGCCGCCGTCACCAGCGCGGCATCGTCACCACCGCCACCCCCCAGCGCCCGGCCGGCCCGGCCCGTCAACGTCCCCATTACAATCTCCACATCGTGTTCCCGATACCGGTCCAGGCGCGGAAACGCCCCCGCGCTCACCATCTGCCCGTCCACCCGCAAGGTTGAGAATCCGTGCCGGGCCGCCCACTCCGCCACCTCGGTGTGATAACCCTTCCGATGCCGCACCACCGGCGCCAGCAACGTCAACGGCCCGCGCCGCCGCGCCTCCGCCCGCAGCCCGGCCAGCAGACTCTGGCGGGTCTGGGGCGCCACCGGCAGGAGGCAATCCGGACAATGCACCACCCCCAGCCGCGCGTACAGCAACCGCAGAAAATGATGCACCTCCGTCACCGTCGCCACCGTGCTTTTGCCCCCGCCGCGGCTGGTCCGCTGCTCGATGCTCACCGTGGGCGGCAGACCCACAATCCGATCCACATCCGGTCGCGGCAACTGTTCCACAAACTGCCGCGCATAGGCGTTCAACGAGTCCAGAAACCGCCGCTGGCCCTCGGCAAACAAAATGTCAAAAGCCAGGGTGCTCTTGCCGGATCCGCTCACACCGGTAATCACCACGAACCGGCCCCGCGGGATCACCACCGTCACATCCTTCAGGTTGTGTTCCCGCGCCCCCTGCACCACGATCGCATTCCGGGCGGCCGATTCCCATGCCTGCCTGCCTCGCCTCATGGCCCCGACTCATACCACCTCCATCGTCCCACCTCAAATCCCCGGCCATCAAAACTGCGCAGAGTATCTGCGCTTGTGACAACGAGTCGGGCTCGTGGATATCGGGGCGTGGGACCCGGCAATCCCTCGTCTTGAATCCTCCGGCTCGTCCCTGCCGTTCGGCGCCGGCCCTCCTCACGGGCCGGATCCACCACCGGGAGCAACGGACGCTCCGGCGTCCCCAGTCTGCCGGCCGCTCAGCTCCATCCTCAACTGTTCTCGCAAGGAAGGATCCTGAATGGCGTTGAGCCATGCGTGGGCCACCTGAGGGTCAGTGACAGCACGTTGTCGGAGATGGACTGCCAGTGCCAGGTCCCGTTCGGGCGTGGCCGGTAGCGTTTGCAGCCAGGACAGAACCTTATCCGGGCTTTGTGTGGTCCACTGCGCGGTCAACTGCTCCATCACTTGTGCCCGGATCATCGGATCGGAAATCTCCCACACATGTCGGGCCGCCGTGGCCGGATCCTGCATCGACCAGGCATCGAAAATATGGGTCAACGCTTCCGCAGGAACCCCGCCCGGCCCGAACCGTTGCCACAAGGACCACGCCCTGGCGGGGTCCGATTCGGCCGCCCCGCGAATCAGGCCGTTCAGAAATGCACCGACAACCTCTGAGCCGCGTAGTCTCTCCACCTGTGCCAGTGCCCCTTCCAAGTCGTAGCGGCCCCAGACATGAGCCAGCCGGTCGAAGAGGCTTTTCCGCTCTGCCATGTCCGTAACTTGCTCCGCCATTTCCAGGGCCCGCAAAGGATTCGAGTAAACGAGTTCATGGGCAACTGGACCGGCAAAGTGCGATCGCAACTCCGGATCCGGGATCTGTTGCCACCATTGGATGGCCGCGGCGGAATCCTGGCGTACCCACTCTTGAAGCACCGTGTCGACCAGACGCCTTTGCTCGGCGGGGGCGGATGTGGTGAGCACCCATTCCAGGGCGGCGCGTGGATCCAACGAAGCCCATTGCTGCGCCAACCGCTCTAATGCCAGCCGTCGAGCGGGCCCCTCCGGTAAACCTGCGACCCATTCCCGGGCAGCCCGCCCATCCACCGCCGCGTACGCCATGGCGACTTCAGGGATCACCTCCATTTGCACGGGACCCGCAGGGAGCCGGGATGCCACTTCAGCCGCCCGCCCGGGATCGATGTCCGTCCAGGCCCGTGCCAGGGCGGCATAAAGTGCAGATCGCTCTCCTTCCACCGACCACTGTTGAGCCCGGGTCCACGCCGTTTGCGGGTCCTGACGTGCCAAATGGGTCAAAATGTCCGTCAACAGCTCGGTTCTTGCCTGTCCCAGGGGTAAGGTTTGGGCCTTCTGCAGGGCTGTTTCCGGATCGTCCAGGGCCCACTGACGAAGCACCTGGCCTGCAAGCTCCATTTGCACCGCACTGCGCGGCAGCCGGTTAACCTCTTCCCATGCTGCCTCGGGCTCCACCTGGGCCCAATGCGGCATCCACAGCCGGAGCGCTTCTTCCCGCGCCGTCCCCCCGGGCAGCTCCTCCAGCAAATTCATGGCACCTTTTGGATCAGATTCCGGCCAGAATTCGATCAGGGTCATTACGGCTCGGTTCCTCTCCAAGCCTTCGGGCAGCTGGACGGCATGCGCGGCTGCATCTCTCGGAGCCAGCTCCGCCCAGGACTGAAAAACCGCACGCCAGGCGGCGTGCCGCAGGACGTCGGACTGCAACCGACGTGCACTCTCCAAAGCATCGGTTGGCGAGGAACGTGCCCAGGCACGCCAGAGCCCACTGACGGCTTGGTAACCCTGTTGTGGCGGGAGGTTCAGGGCCACCAAATAATTGAATGCCTCTTGGGGAGCCGTGGCCCCCCATGCCTCAAACACCACTTCGTAACTGCGACCGCGCAGGGTCGCGGGCAGTTCCCGGCACCACTCAAGAGCCCCGGCGGGGTCTGTGCGTGACCATACCTCCACCGCAAGATTTACCAGCTCGTGTCGTAACGGCGAAGCGGGAAGAGCCCGGATCCATTCGCCCGCGCTTTGGGGGTTTTGTTCCAGCCACTCACGGCAGCATAGCACAACAAGCCTGTCCCGTTCCCCGGAGCCCGGCCATTCCCAAACATGCCGTAGAGCCGCCTCTGCATCCTTTCGGGCCCAGAGCTCCATCAGGAACGTCCGCAACTCCCTCTGGGCCGGATGATGGAGCAGGGGGCCCAAGGACCGAACCAGGTGCTCAAGTTCTGAGGACGTAAGGGGCCCCAGGAGCCACTGCCATGCCGAGGACCTCCGCCAAACCCCCGCCTCACAAGCACGCCGAATGCGAGCCAGAATTTCCCCCACGCGCCCGGGCTTCGTCGGCGCCAAACCGGTCCACGCCGCCTCTTCGGCGTATTGCGCCCCGATTGAAACCGGAGCCGGCTGCGGGCCCTCCCGAACTCCGATCCAACCCCGTGCGAGCCACCCCAGTAGCCCACCCGCCAACAAGGGAAGCGCCAGCGCGCCAAACGTTCGCAGTCTCATAGAGGTTGCTGCGAAAACAAAGCCGGCCGGCGGGGCCGACGGGGACGGGAAACTCCATTCTCAGAACCCAACCCGCAGAGTTGTGTCGATCACTTTCGCTCAGGAGTCAGCCCCGTTCCCCATCGGCGTTAATCCCCCGATCTCACCGGCAGGTCACATTCACCGAGTTCCCCGACCCTCCGGTGATGCTGAAGCATCCGCCGGCATTGTTCTCCACCGTGCCCGCACGAACATGAGTGTTGTACGAGTCCTGCAGCCAGATCCCGATCCCGCTGCAATTGCGGATGTAGCAGTTGTTGATGGTGGCATCCCGGCTCTGCGTCAGGCTGAAGATCCCCCGGCCACAACGGTTCGCATCCACGTAGTTGACCGTGCCCCTGCCGTTGCTATTGGCCGTGCGAAAGCCGGCATAACCCCCTCCGTAGCAGCAGTTGTACGCGTAAACCGAACCGCCCGACCAATTAATCGTGTTGTTGAGCAGGAGACCACAACCCGTTGAGTCGTTGGCCGTGATCGTGCTCCAGTAAAAGCCGTCCACCGTGTAGGTCTCCAGACCATGAGCGGTCTGCCCATTCGATGTGATGCTGTTGACGTTGATATTGCGGGAACCCCCGCTCTTGCTGTCGTCGAACCGGAAGGGCAGGCCGCCGGTCACCTGGGCGCTGCACCCGCTCAGTGTGATCCCACTGCTGCTTCGCGACCAGATGCCATAGCGGGGATTGCCGGCAATTCGAAGATTCCGGATCGTTACGTTGCTTTTCCGGTCCAGCTGGATCACAGAAATGGTCGACGCGGTACCGGAGGCCTGCGTCCCACCGTAATCCAGTATCAACCCGTCTTTGGGGGCAATGCCATAAGTGGGGTCGCAGGTCCCGCTGTTCCGAATATAGATGGTCCCCGAGCTCATGTTGTCGATGCAGGCTTGAATGGCCGCATTGTAGCTGGGGCCGCTGTAAACCACCGTGCCATCCACCCGACCGGTATAGGTTGACCCCGACCGGGTCACATAGGCTGTGGCTGCTTGCAGGGTGGGAATTGCCACCAACGATACGAGTACCAGCGTCAGGTTTTTCATGGCATACCTCGTGTTCTTTTGCTCAGCTCACTGGTGATCAGCCCCGACCATACCCGGCCACCGCCATGGCCGTATATGACCAAAACTGGTCATGCGCCGTCCCCGGCTCGGACGCAGCCAGGGACCGTCCTTTCGACCCTTGGCCTCCTGCCCCGGAATAGGCCCGGCTCAGCAGGTGGTCCACCCCGGGCGGTCCCGCGGGGGGCTTCGAAGGGCTCCTGTGCTCCCCCGGCATATGGGTTCGACGATGGCCGCCCCACGGCAGGGCTCGACCGGGGCTCTCCCGGCCGGATTTCCATCCCAGGCCTTTGCGCCGGGAATGCCGGAAAGCCGGAACGACCGCGTATAACCTCGTAAAACGCTGAGGAGAGCACTCCTTTGCGGAAGCCGTGGAGTGGCGGAACCGCAAATTGCGCGGGCCCGCGCTTTCCAGCATCCGCCTTTCGGGTCCGCTCGAACTTTTGGCGTGACCGATTGCTTCCCAGCCCGGGATCAGGCCAAACGCTACGCAAAGCGCCGATGAATTGGGACGGCACGCTTTTCTCTGGTGAAATTCCGGTTTGCCGCGGCCGGAGACCGGCCGGGTTAGGTCGCCCGGGGGATCTTTCACCCTACATTCCTCTGGAAGCGTTTGCGGCCCGACCCGTAAGCCCGCGACGCACCGTTGGATCCCATTGGCCGGTGGCACCTCTGGCCGTCAGCAACGGCCTGCCCGGCCGCACGACGGGCGGCCGGCGGCGCCAACCCTATGCCCGCGCGATTCGGATTGGCGCCTTGCCGGGTGACAGCAGTCCTTGAGCTTGATCAGCGCCCATTACCTGGAAAAGTAGCCGGGGCCTGCCTCGGTCGGCATCCGTCCGTAGGAGTCGCCTACAATTCGCCCGACTCTGGCGTTTTTCGTTTAAAACGGGCGGGTATTACCCTTCAGGGTGGCGAGCCGAGCCCCGGGGGACTAATGCGGATCCGGACGATCCGTTCGGGCCCGCCCGGCGGGTGCGGGGTTCTTCCAGGTCCCTCCCAGAGGTGGCGGTATTCGATCGCCTGGTCAATTTGTGGTTGGCAACGTTTGCCGGGCTGGGGGCTGCCGGGCAGGGTGGAATGGTGGCCCCCGACTTGACATATTTAGCCAATACGCTAAGAGTAACGCCGATGAGTGCGCCCGAACGCGTGCGACAGTGGAAGCCCGTGGCCCTGGTGTTCAGGGCCCTGGCCCACCCCGGACGGCTCTGCATCGTGGAGGAACTGGCCCGGGGCGAACGTTGCGTCTGTGAACTGACGGAAATGCTGGGAGTGCGGATGCCCACCGTTTCCCGGCACCTGGCCCTGTTGCGACAGGCCGGCATTGTGGAGGATGAAAAGCGCGGGGCCCGGGTGTTCTACCGGCTGCGCACCCCGTGTGTGCTCCGGCTTTTCGAGTGTCTTGCCGGGATCGACGCCGGCGCCAACGGAGGGTCCGCAGCCCCGCAGGGCGCCGGCGCGGGGGCAGGGCCGGCCCCCGCCCGCACGATCGCCACCGGTGCCCGCAAGGGGTCGGGCTCCGGCCGCCGCCGTCCCGGCGTGCACGCGTGAAAGACCCGTCGGGAGCCTTACCGATGCCAACCCTGAAACCCGGAATAAGCGAATGAGCGAAATGACAACGAATCAGTCCCGCGACTGGCGCTGGTGGATCGGTCTGCCGGCGGTGTTTCTTCTGTGCTACTTCCTGCCGGTGGGGCAGCCGCGATTTGACCAGGCGGTGCTGGAGGCATTTGCCCTGGTGCGATGGTACGCCCGCGAGCACGTGATCCTGTGTCTGGTACCGGCTTTTTTCATCGCGGGCGCCATCAGCGCGTTTGTCCAACAGGCGTCGGTCCTGAAGTACCTGGGCCCGGGCGCCCCGCGATGGGTCGCGTACGGCGTGGCCTCCGTGTCGGGCGCCATTCTGGCGGTTTGTTCGTGCACGGTGCTGCCGTTGTTTGCCGGGATCTGGCGGATGGGCGCCGGTCTGGGGCCGGCCACGGCGTTCCTGTATTCCGGGCCGGCGATCAACGTGATGGCGGTGATCCTGACCGCGCGCATTCTGGGGCTGGACCTGGGGATTGCACGGGCGGTGGGGGCGGTGTCCTTCAGCGTGGTGCTGGGTCTGGCCATGCACGGGCTGTTCCGGCGCGAGGAACAGGCACGGGCGGCCGAGGCAGCCGGGTTGCCGGAACCCACCGGCGGCCGGCCCCTGCATCAGACGGCCTGGTTTTTTGCGACGATGGTGGGCGTGTTGGTTTTCGCCAACTGGTCCGGCGCGGAGGCCGTGACCGGCTGGAGTGCATGGGTGGCGGCTTGGAAATGGCGACTTACCGGCGCTTGCGCGGTGCTGCTGGCGGTGGTGCTGGTCCGGTGGATCGGGCTTCCCTGGCGTCGGGTGGTGGCGGTGGCGGCGGTGACGACGGCGCTGGCGTGGTTGTGGCCGGAGCACCCGCAAATCTCCTTTGCCGTTGGCTCGCTGGGCCTGGCGTGGATGTTGGCGCGCGGCGAGGGCGAGGCCCGGGAATGGTTCAACGCCACGTGGGCCCTGGCCAGGCAGATTCTTCCCCTGCTGTTGGCCGGCGTATGGATTGCAGGGCTCCTGCTGGGCCGGCCCGGACATGAAGGGTTGATTCCGGAGGCCTGGGTGACCCGTTGGGTGGGTGGGAACTCACCGGGGGCCAACCTGTTTGCCGCCGTGGTGGGGGCTTTCATGTACTTTGCCACGCTCACCGAGGTGCCGATCCTGCAGGGGTTGTTGGGAGCCGGCATGGGCAAGGGTCCGGCATTGGCGTTGTTGCTGGCGGGCCCGGCGGTTTCGCTCCCCAACATGCTGGTGCTGCGAAGCATCTTCGGGACCCGGCGAACCGTGACCTACGTCGGGTTGGTGATCCTGCTGGCCACCCTCAGCGGGCTGGTTTACGGCGCGTGGTTCCAGTGATCCCCCGGCCGGGTGCGACCGGACGCTGTTCTTCGCCCCATTCGGGGGAGTCCCGGGGTCAACGTTCTTTGCAGGCCGGTGCAATTCGGTGTCGGGCGGGCGGGACGTGTGCCCTTCGAGAGCGATCCCTCGGGCATTGGGGCGGCGGTGGGGTCGGGTGGTTGTCGTCTTGTCGGACGTAGCAGGCCCGGTAGGATGCCCACGTGCGACCGTGGAGTGGGATTTTGGCGCGGATGCGCATCACCGCGGTGCTGGTGCTGTGGTCCGTGGCATTGCCGGCGGAGGAATCGCGGTGGGCGGCCCGGGTCTGGCAGACGGACGAGGGCCTGCCGGAGAACACGGTGTACGGACTGGCCCGGGACGAAGTGGGTTATCTGTGGGTGGCCACCCATGGTGGATTGGCCCGGTTTGATGGCGTGCGATTTGAAGAGTTTTCCCTCACCCACCTGCCGGGAGTGCCCAATCGAGTGGTGCGGGCTTTGTTTCGGGACCGTGCGGGCCGGCTGTGGTTGGGGATGGACCGCGGTCCGGTGGTGTGCGTGGACCGCGACAAAGTGCGGGTGTACGGCGAGCGCGAGGGATTGCCGGACCTGCGGATCACCGGGTTTGTCGAGGAGGCGTCGGGCGCTGTCTGGGTGATGTACGCCAGCGGTAGTTGGGCGCGGATCGAGGGGAACCGGGTCGAGCGATCGGCCGAGGGTACGGATCGGCCCGGCGGACGGGTTGTTCTGGCCACAGACCGCAAGGGACGACTCTGGGCTGCCCAGGGGCCGCGAGTCGGCTTGATGGAAAACGGGGAGTTGCGGGTTCAGTTCGAACTGGGCGAGCCGGTGGAATGCCTTGCGGGCGGGCGCACGGACGGGCTCTGGCTGGGTACCGCCAGGGGGTTGTACCGGTTCACACCGGGGCGCGAACCCGACCTGGTGTTCCGATGGCCGGCAGGTGCCCGGTCGTGGGTGCCGCGTCTCCTGTGGGAAGACCAGGCCGGAGGTGTGTGGGTGGGCACGGGCACGGCGGGATTGGGCCGGTACGGGCAGGGAGGTTGGGAATGGGTTCCAACGAGTCATCCGGAGATTTTGTGTCTGGCGGAGGATCACGAGGGCAACCTCTGGGTGGGGACCGCGGGCGGCGGGTTGAACCGGTTGCGACCGCGCCGGATCGAGTTGTGGGGCACGGATCATGGGTTGCCATTTGCGGCCGTGCGGTCGGTGTGTGAAGACACCGAAGGCCGGCTCTGGGTGGTGACCATGGACGGCCAGTTGGTCCGCGAGCGGGACGGGGGCTGGGAGGCCCTGACCCAACGGGAGGACTGGCCCGGCGGCGGGGCGGTTTGCGTCGCGGCCGATCCGGCCGGGGGTGTCTGGGTGGGTACACGCGAACGGGGCCTGTACCGCTGGCGCGACGGTTGGGTTCGCGTCTTGCGACGTTCTGACGGACTTTGGGACCATGCGATTCGTTCGCTGTGCCCGGCCGGGCCGGAGGAGGTGTGGATCGCCGGCGGGGCGCGTCCGTGGATTCAGCATTGGCGCGACGGTCACTGGCAGACGTTTGAGCTGCCGGCGGGCACGCGGTCCATCCGGGCCATGACCATCGACTCCGCCGGTCGGCTCTGGATCGGCACCGCCGACGGACTGCTCTTGCGGGTGGAGAACGGGCGGTTGCGGAATGAAACCGTACCCGTGGAGGGTCGAACCCCCTCGATACGCTGCCTGCACAGCACCCCGGACGGATCGCTCTGGATCGGTTACGCGGGTTACGGACTGGGATGGTGGAAAGACGGCCGGTGGACCCGGCTCACCACCGCGCACGGCCTGGGGGAGGATTACATCTCCCAGATCATCTCCGACGGAGAGGGTCGTCTCTGGTTCGGAGGCAATCGCGGCGTGTTTCAGGCCTCGCTGATGGACCTGACGGCCGCCGCGGCGGGTACCGGCTATGTGCACTCGATCTCCTACGGGCGGAGTGAAGGGTTGCCGGCCCTTCCGGCCACGTACGACAGCGCACCCGCCGCCGTGCGGCGTCGAGACGGTCGGGTGGTGATCGCCACGCGATTGGGACTGGCGGTGATCCATCCGGGTGCACTGGCACGGGACGCAGCGCCGCCGCCGGTGGTCCTGGAGCGGATCACCGTGGATGACCGGACCGTGGCACTGTACGACAGTCGCTTTCCCCTACGGGTCTACGAGGGGGCGCCGCCCACGGACCTCCGGGGTTTGTCCGGCGAACTGCGGTTGCCGCCCGGCCCTCGCAAGGTCGAATTCGCGTTCACGGCACTCACCTATGCCGCACCCGAAAACGTGCATTTCCGGTATCGCCTGGACGGGTTCGACGACGCGTGGGTGGAGGCCGGCACGCGACGTGTGGCCGGATATCCCCGGTTGCCCCCCGGCCGGTACCGGTTCCGCGTCGCCGCCGTGACGGCAGCCGGGGTATGGAGCGAATCCGAGGCCGGCGTGGCTTTTGTGGTCCGACCCTTCCCGTGGCAGACGTGGTGGTTTCAGGCGGGTGCGGTGGTGGTTCTCACCCTGGTGCTGGCCGGAGCCGTGCGGTGGGTTTCGTTTCGCCGGTTGCGGCGGCGGTTGCGTGAGCTGGAGCATCAGACGGCCTTGCTGCGCGAACGCGCCCGCATTGCCAAGGACATTCACGACGACGTGGGCGCCAGCCTCACCCGCATCGCGTTGTTGTGCGACCTGGCCCAGCAGGGCCGGAGCGAACCTGCGGAGGGCCCTCTGTTGAGCCGGATCGCCACCACGGCACGCCAGGCGGTGCGGTCCCTCGACGAGATCGTTTGGGCGGTCAACCCGCGGAACGACACGCTGGCTCAGATGATTGACTACACCGGCCAGTACGCAGTGGATTACCTGCACGCGGCCGGCATCCGATGCCGGTTGGAACTTCCCGATCCGGTGCCCGAACGGCCCATGGCGCCGGACCTCCGCCATCATTGTTTTCTGGCCGTGAAAGAGGCCCTCCACAACGTGGTGAAACATGCCGGAGCCACCGAGGTCCGGGTCTGCGCACGCGTCGAACCGGAGGGACTCTACTGGGAAATCCAGGACGACGGACGGGGTTTCGATTCCGGGCCCCCGGGTGCGGGGAGCGACGGCCTGGGGAACATGCAACAGCGGATGACCGAGGTGGGGGGTCGTTGCGAGATTCTCAGCCGACCCGGCTGCGGCACCAACGTACGGCTGTTTGTACCATGGCGGCCCGAGCCACACTGAATCGAACATTCGCCCGATGGCGTCGAACCCGATTCCGTGGCAGCCTCAACCGCGGGTCCGAACCGAGACCATGCCGGGAACCGAGACCATGCCCATCCGTGTGCTGATTGTGGAAGACAATCCCGGGATGCGGGAAAGCCTGCAGGCCCTGCTCGGCCACGCACCGCAACTGGTCTGCGTGGGTGCGCACGCCACCGGTGAGGAGGCCCTCCAGCACTTCGAACAAGCGCGGCCGGACGTGGTCCTCATGGACATCCACCTGCCCGGAATGAGCGACATTGAATGCGTGGTCCGCATGAAACTTCGCAGGCCGGCCGTGCAGGTCCTCATGCTGACCATGTACGAGGACAGCGAGTTGATCTTCGAATCCCTTCGTGCCGGTGCCACCGGTTACCTCCTGAAAAACCAGCCGGCCTCGGAATTGATCCAGGCCATCGAACAGGTCCACGCCGGCGGCGCCCCCATGTCCATGCGCATCGCGCGCAAAGTGGTCGCCTACTTCCAGCAGATCCATCAACCGCGGTCGGAGATGGAACAGTTGACCCGGCGGGAACAGGAAATCCTCGCCCTGCTGGCGCGCGGCTACCTGTACAAGGAAATCGCGGACCTGCTGGGCATCAGCCTGAGCACGGTCCGCACCCACCTGCACACGATTTACGAAAAACTGCACGTCCAGTCGCGGACCGAGGCGGTGGTGAAGTATCTGGGTGCCGATCGTCCGCGCTGACAGCACGCCGCCGGCCCGGCCCATCTCCCACACCCTACGGCCCGCGGGTCAGCGTCCCTCCGGCAGGGCAAAGGCCACGTACGCGTCACCGGCCGGCGTGCCCATTTTTCCGCCGCCGCACGCAATCACCACGAACTGACGTCCTTGGACCTCATACGTGGCCGGTGTGGCATAGCCGCCTGCAGGCAACCGTGTCTGCCAGAGCAGCGCGCCGGTGCGGCGGTCAAAGGCGCGGAACATCTCGTCCCGCGTGGCCGCAATGAACAACAGGTCACCCGCCGTCACCAGGGGCCCGCCATAGTTTTCCGTGCCCGTGGGCGGCCAGCCTTGCGCGGTCAACTCCGGGTATTCGCCCAGGGTCACCTGCCAGCGGAATTCGCCGGTGTTCAGGTCAATGGCCGTCAGCGTGCCCCACGGCGGTCGGATTGCCGGGTAGCCCTCCGGGTCCAACCACCGGTGGTATCCGGTGGAGACAAACGGTACCCGGCCCAGCGGATTTACCGTGCGAACCTCCCGTGGGTCCGGATACGCCGGGCTTCCAGAGCCCGGTCCGCCGAGCAAATAATCCGCCAGCGCGCCCTTTTGTGCCGGGCTCAGAAACCCAAACGAGGGCATGCCGCCCCGGCCCGTCTCCAACAGTTGCAGAAACGCCGCGCGGTCGAGTTTCCGGCCAATGTCCACCAGCGAGGGCACCGACTGACCGTGCGCCGTGCGGCCCTGGCGGTCCATGCCGTGACAGGCCGCGCAAATCTGCACATAGAGTCCGGGCCCGTCCGGCTGGTCGGCCGTGCCCGAAGAGGGCACCTCCACCATCGTCAAAACCCATGGCATTTCGTTGGCGTTCACATACAGCACGCCCTCGGGGTCCACCGCGGCGCCGCCCCACTCGGCGCCGCCGTCAAACCCGGGCAGGATGATGGTTCCTTCGCGGCTGGGCGGCTGAAACGGTACGTGCGGGCGCAGTTTCGCAAACCGGTCCAACACCGCCCGCCGCGCCGCCGGAGTTCGGTCGGTGATCTCCGTGTAGGTGAAAAGTTGCCGGGCAAACGGGGCCGGTCGCAGCGGGAACGGCTGGGTGGGCCAAGCCGATTCCCCCGGCAGATCGCTGGGTGGCACGGGCCGCTCCTCCACGGGAAACAGCGGCTCGCCCGTGACGCGGTCAAACACGAACACGTGCCCCGACTTGGTTACCTGGGCCACCGCATCCACGCGCCGTCCGTGCCGTCTCACCGTGCACAACGTGGGCGGCGCCGGCAGGTCCCGGTCCCACAAATCGTGATGCACAAACTGGAAATGCCACAACCGGCGCCCGGTGCGCGCGTCCAGCGCCAACAGACAGTTGGCGTACAGGTTTTGTCCCACGCGATCTCCGCCCCAGAAATCGTAGGTGGCCGACCCGGTGGGGACGAACACAATCCCGCGCCGCCTGTCCACGGCCATCCCGGCCCAGCAATTGGCTCCGCCCACATGGCGCCAGGCATCCGGCGGCCAGGTTTCGTAACCGGGTTCACCCGGCATCGGAATCGTGTGAAACCGCCAGACCAACCGTCCGGTGCGCACGTCATAAGCCCGGATGTGGCCCGGCGCCGCCGGCTCGGGCCCCTCACCCACGCGCATCCCCACAATCAACAAATCCTCAAACAACGCCGGGGGCGACGTACCCACCACGTAAAGGTTCCGCACGTCCCGCCCCAGATCGTCCCGCAAATCCACCCGGCCCTCCCGACCAAAACCCGGAATCAACCGGCCCGTGCGTGCGTCCACGGCCACCAGGTAGGGCCCGGCCATGTAAAAAACCCGCGCGTGGGTTCCCTCCCGCCAGAACACCACACCCCGCTGGATCCCGCTTCCCGAGGCCAACAAACCCGCCTGCACGGGGTCGAACCGCCACAACTCGCGCCCCGTGGCCGCGTCCAGCGCAAACAACTTCAGCCCCGGCGAAATCCCGTAGAGCACGCCGTCCACAATCAACGGGTTGCACTGGATCTGCGAGGGCGGATCCCGCTGCGCATCACCGGTGCGGTACACCCAGGCCACCTGCAGCCGATGCACGTTGCGACGATGGATCTGCCGGAGCCCCGAGTAATGTGATCGGCCCGCGTCGCCGAGGTATTCCGGCCAGTCACTTCCGCCGGCCAGGCAGACCCACAGGCCCCACACCCAGAGCCAACCTGCCGGCACACCCGGCAACCGCGCCGCGCAGAGACTCCGGCGGTATGCGCGGGAGCGGGAATCATTCCCGGGCAGGGAGCCGATCCCCCGGATGCGACCACCCTGCACGGTTCGGACGGAGGACATCACCGGTTCACACATGATGCGCCCTCACTGGCTAAAACATCCGGTTGCGGTTGTCGAGACGCCGGCAAATCCCGGTCCGGGGCTTGTGGTCCGCTCCACGAACCGCACTCCCGGTCGGTTGTGCTTGACCGGCCGGTTCCTCCCGGCATCCATCCCCGCATGACACGACGCGAGTTCCTGAAGTGCGGGCTGGCCGGTTCGGTGGCGGCTCCCTGGATGGTCCGGCATGCCCTCGGCGCCTCCTCCGGCGAGGACGAGCTGCTCGCCGAGGCCCGCAACCGGATTCGGCGCCACCGCACGCGGAGAAGGGTTCTGGTCCTCAGGGACACCGGGGGCCGGCCCCTTGCAGGGGCTCACGTCCGGATTGAAATGCTGCAGCACGAGTTTCTTTTCGGCTGCAACTGCTTCGGTTTCGGCCGCAATCGCGACGAGACACTCGAACAAGAGTACCGCGAACGGTTCGCCCAACTGTTCAACTTCGCCACGCTCGGATTCTACTGGGCCCGCTATGAGCCGCGACCTGGCGAGCCCGACCACGAATCCATCGAACGCGTCCTGACCTGGACCACCGCCAGGGGCATCCGGTGCAAGGGACATCCGCTGGTTTGGGATCATCCGGCCGGCTCTCCCCGCTGGCTGCCCGGGGACGACGCCGAACTGGCCCGACTCGTGGAAGCCCGCGTGCGCGACATTGTCAAGCGATTTGCGGGTCGTCTGGACGTTTGGGACGTGGTCAACGAACCGACGCACCTGCCCGACCGGGTCAACCAAACCCGCATGGCCCTCTGGGGCGAAAAACTCGGGCCGATTGCCTACACCCGACGGCCCCTGGAAGTGGCCCGCGAAGCCCATCCCCGCGCAACGCTCCTGGTCAACGATTATCGCCTGGACCGTCGCTACTACGAGATCCTGGACGCCCTGCGGGACCGCGACGGTCAACCCCTCTTCGATGCGGTCGGTCTGCAAAGTCACATGCACGACGGACTTTGGCCCCCGGGACGCGTCTGGGAGATCTGCGACCGCTTTGCCGCCCTGGGCCGCCCCCTGCATTTCACCGAAACCACCCTGGTCAGCGGCCCGCGCCTCGGCCCGGGCGAACGCTGGGGCGCCACCACGCCCGAACTGGAGCAACAACAGGCAGACGCCGTCGCCACATTCTACACCCTGGTCTTTGCCCACCCCGCCGTGGAAGCACTCACCTGGTGGGACCTCTCGGACCGCGGTGCCTGGCAGGGAGCCGCAGCCGGACTGCTCCGAAGGGACATGTCCCCCAAACCGGCTTACGAGCGACTACACCAGCTCATCCGGCGGGAATGGTGGACCCGGGCCGAGTTGGAGACCGACGCCACGGGTAGCTGTGCCGTGGAGGCCTTTTACGGCCGCCACCGCATTCACATCCGCCACGGTTCCGCACCCCCCGTGGAACGCGACGTGGATTGGTCCCGTCACGCGCCCGAACGCACCGAACTGACCGTTTGACCGGGGCCCCGCCGAGCTGCGTCCCAGTCCACATGGCCGTCTGGTTTCCATACCTCCCCGGGCGGCCGGCGATGGACATGACAATCGAGAGTGCCGGGCCGGTTCGCCTTGACGCCACCCTGCGTTCCCGGACTCAATGATCGCATGAAACCAAGGCTGCGTCTCATACTGGCCCTCGGCGCCCTCCTCGGCATGGTGGGTCTCCTGCCGGCCCAAAACCTGGTACGCAACGAGTCCTTCGAAAACGCCCAGGGCAACCGGCCCCGCGGATGGCGGACCGAAACGTGGGGTGGCCAGGCGGATTTCAGCTACCCCCAGCCCGGCCGCACGGGAGAACGAAGTGTCGGCATTGCCTCCCAGGCCGGCGCCGATGCCGCCTGGGCCACCACCGTCACGGTGGACCCCTTTGCCCGGTACCGGCTCTCCGGCTGGATCAAAACCGAGGCGGTGGAACCGGTCCAGGGCGGCCGTGGCGCCCTGCTCAACATCCACGGCCTGGAAGGCGCGGCCACACCGGCCGTCACCGGTACCCGCGACTGGACCCGGGTGGAGGTCGAATTCGACGTGGACGACCAGACCCAGCTGCAGATCAACTGCCTCTTTGGCGGCTGGGGTCGCGCCCGCGGCCGCGCATGGTTCGACGACATCGCACTGGAAAAACTCGAGCAACGGCAACCCCCCGCCCCCAAAATCGAAGTGGACGCCAGCCGCATTGGTGAGCCCCTTTCGCCGCTTGTCTACGGCCAGTTCATCGAACACCTCGGCCGTTGCATTTACGGCGGCATCTGGGCCGAAATGCTCGAAGACCGCAAATTCTATTACCCCATCACCTCCAACTACGCCCCCTACACGGCCCTTCGAAACACCCAATACCCGGTCGTTGGGGCTTCGCCCTGGCAGATTGTCGGCCGTCCCGACGGCGTGGAGATGACGACCAACGCGCCCTTCGTGGGCCGGCACACGCCTCTGCTCCGGCAGGGCACCGGGATCCGACAGAATGACCTCGGCGTCACCGCCGGCAAAGAATACGTCGGGTACGCATGGCTCAAACACCCCGAAAACCGGTCGGCCCGGGCCCGCGTGACCCTGCGCTGGGGTCAGGCCGCAGCGGACGCCCAAACCGTGGAAATCCGTGTGCGCCGCGGCGATTACCAAAAATACCCCTTCCGTTTTACGGCCGGCCTCACCACGGATCAGGCCTCCCTGGAAATTCGGGCCGAGGAGGGCGACCTGTTGGTCGGCACCATCTCCTTGATGCCCGCCGATAACATCCACGGCATGCGCGCCGACACATTGGCCCTGCTGCGCCAGTTGGCCGCGCCCATCTACCGCTGGCCCGGTGGAAACTTCGTCAGCGGTTACGACTGGCGGGACGGCATCGGCGACCGCGACCGTCGCCCGCCCCGAACCAACCCCGCTTGGACCGGCGTCGAACACAACGACTTCGGCCTGCACGAATTCATCGACTTCTGCCGGCTGGTCGGCGCCCAGCCACTGGTCACCGTCAACACCGGTTTCGGCGACGCCCACTCCGCCGCCGCCCTGGTGGAGTATTGCAACGGGCCGGCCGACTCCCACTGGGGTCGCCAACGTGCCCGGAACGGGTCCCCCCAACCTTTCGGCATCCGGTACTGGTGCGTCGGCAATGAAATGTGGGGGCCCTGGCAGCTCGGCTACATGTCCCTGGACCATTACGTCCTGAAACAAAACTGGGTCGTGGACAAAATGCGCGAGGTGGATCCCACCATCTTCTGCATCGCCTCCGGTAACGCGGGCCCCTGGAGCCGCGGCCTGCTTGAACGTTGCTCCGATCACATGGAGGCCATCGCCGAACATTTCTACTGCCAGGAACGATCCGGCCTGGCCGCCCACGTCCGACAAATCCCCGACAACATCCGGGCCAAGGCCGATTTCCATCGGCGCATGCGATCGGAACTGCCCCAACTCAAGGGCAGGGACATCCGCATCGCCATGACCGAGTGGAATTACTGGTACGGACCCCACGTGTTCGGTGAACTGGGCACGCGCTACTTCCTCAAGGACGCCCTCGGCATCGCCGCCGGCCTTCATGAGTACGCCCGCCAGAGCGACCTCATCCACTCGGCCTTCTACGCCCAGACCGTCAACGTCATCGGCGCCATCAAAACCAGCCGGCGCAACGCCGCGTTCGAAACCACCGGCCTTGTCCTCATGCTGTATCGTCACCAGTTTGGTGAACTGCCGGTTCACACCCGCACCGAAGGGCTCATTGACGCACAGGCCGCCTGGAGCCTCGACCGCCGCAGACTCACGCTCGGCATCGTCAACCCCACCCTCCAGGCCCAGGTCATCCCCCTCCAGATTCACGGCGCCGCCCTGAAAAAGCGCGGCATGCGCTGGCAAATCGCAGGCACCGACCCGCAACTCTTCAATGACCCGGACGAGCCCCTGCGCGTCCGCATCGAACAACTGCCCTTCGACGGATCCACCGACCGAATCGAGGTCGCCCCCTGCAGCGTGACTCTGGTCGCCTGGGAGGCTGACTGATCAAATCGCCAACACGGGCGGCCGGTCCGAACCCCCGGGCCGGCCGTCCCGACAAGACCGTCCGCCGACCACCGCACCGGCCCGGCGCGCCCCTCGCCCCGTGCCCCGTTGACCGGCCACATCTCCGTTCCCACCGGACCCACCCCCCGGCCGCTGCCCGCCCGGAAAAACCCGGTCCGCCCCCGCCTCACAGCCGGAGATGGAAGCCGCCCTGAAACACCACCTCCGCCAGCGTGATCGCCAGGAACACCACGCTGATCAGCGCGTTCAACCGGAAAAAGGCCGTCTGAACCCAGTTCAAGCTCCGCCGCCGCGCGATCCAGTGCTCCAGCAAAACACACAGAAGGATCAGAAACCACCCCGCCAGATACGCCACCCGAAACCGGCACAGCAGGCCGAACAACAACAACAACCCCATCATGATCATGTGGCTCAGAAACGCCGCCAACAGCGCGTTGCGCGGTCCCCAGGCAACCGGCAGCGAATGCAGCCCGTGGCGCCGGTCAAACTCGTAATCCTGAATCGAGTAAATGATGTCAAAGCCCGCCACCCAGAACACCACCGCTGCCGCCAGCACCGTCATCCGCAACCCGTCCATCCACGTCAGATCGCCTCCCTTCACCGCCAGCCACGCCCCCACCGGCGCCAACCCCAACGCAATCCCCAGAAACAAATGCGTGTAATGAGTGAACCGCTTGGTGACCGAATAAAAGCACAGCACAAACAAGGCCACCGGCGACAACACAAAGCACAGCGGATTCAAAAACCAACTCGCGATCACCAGGCCCGCCCCGCTCAGTGCCCATAACGTCCACGCACCGGCCAGGCTGATCTGGCCCGTGGGCAGGTGCCGGTGCGCCGTGCGCGGATTCATTGCGTCCCAATGCCGGTCTACAATCCGGTTAAACGCCATCGCACACGTCCGGGCACAGACCATGGCCACCAAAATCAGGCTGAACGTCCGCCAACCCGGCCAGCCCCGGTGCTCCCGTGCCGCCACCGCCATCCCGGCCAGCGCAAACGGCAACGCAAACACCGTGTGCGAAAACCGGACAAACGACAGCCATTTCCGGATTTGCCCCAGCGGTCCGCGGGCCGGTCCGGCCACGGGTTCGTGCTCCGGTGCGGTCTCCGGACCCTGCTTCATCCCGGGTATCTGTGTGGGACCGCTCATTCCAGCTCCTCCGCCCAGCGCGGCACCAACTGGTGCGGCACTCCCAGGTGATCCAGAACCCGCGCCACCACCGTGTCCACCACCGCCTCGACCGTCCGGGGACAGGTGTAAAACGAAGGGTTCGCCGGCAGGATCACCGCACCCGCCTGCAACAACAGTTCAAAGTTCCGCACGTGCACCAGGTTCAGCGGCGTTTCCCGCGGCACCAGAATCAGTTTGCGCCGCTCCTTCAACACCACGTCCGCCGCCCGCAACAGCAGGTCTTCACTGTACCCGTGGGCAATCCGCCCCAGCGTGCCCATCGTGCAGGGAATGACGACCATGGCATCCGGCGGATTGCTCCCGCTGGCAAACGGAACGTTCATGCTCCGGGCATTGTGCACCCGCACGCCCGGCGCCAGCCGCAGCCCCCCGGGCAACTCCGCCTCAATCACCTGCGGCGCATACCGGCTCAACACCACATGCACCTCGTGCTGTTGCGGATCCAGGTTGTCCAGCAACCGCTGGGCGTACAGGGCACCGCTGGCGCCCGTGATGGCAATCAGGAACCTCATGCATTCAAAGTCCGCACCCGCCCGCCGTGCCACTGACTGCCGGATACCCTGCGGCGCCGACAACGCCCCGCCGCGTCCCATTCCGGGGCGGAGCCGGCCCGGCGTCCGCGCACCGCGTGTCGGGCGTTCATGTTGGGGGCCGACGATCCCGGCGCGCCATCGCCCGGCGCAGTTCCAGATCGGCCTCGCGCCGTTTGATCTCCTCCCGGCGGTCCACCTGCGATTTCCCCCGGGCCACGGCCAGTTCCACCTTCACCCGACCGTTCTTCCAGTACATCGAAAGCGGCACCAGGGTGGTTCCCTTGGCAGCGGTCAAACTCTGCAAACGATGGATCTGGTGCCTGTGCAACAGCAGCTTCCGATCCCCCTGGGGCGGGTGATTCGTCCACCCCCCCGGTTTGTACTCCTCAATCCGCGCATTCCGCAACCACACCTCGCCATTCCGGACCTCCGCCCAGGCCTCCCGCAAACTCGCCCGCTTCTCGCGCAACGACTTGACCTCCGTGCCCCGCAACACAATCCCGGCCTCCACCGTTTCCAGGATGTGGTAGTCATGCCGCGCCTTCGGGTTGGTCACAATCGGCTCCATAAACTACAACTGCCAGAAGGTCGCCCTCCTGGCCAGTTGCCGCTCACGCCTCAACCCGGGAACCCGATCAGGCCCGCCGGATGCGCCGACGGGGTTTCTCGGCGGGAGCCGACGGCTCCTCCGAATCCGGAAACTCCCAAACCAGTTTCCCCTCGGCGATCTCGAGCAACGCGATGTCGGTCACGTCCATGTTCTCGGCATTCGCGACCTGCGGCCGACTCACACTGCCCGAGCCGGCCAGCAACTGCCGGACCCGGCGGGACACGATGTTCACCAAAATGTTCGGGTCCCCAACCTTCTCCAGCGCTCGCTTGCAAAGTTCCGCGTTCATCGTAGGATCTCGAAACGTCCAGGCCCCGTACAGAATACGCCAACCCTTCCCCGCCGCAACCGCAAATTCCGCTCCCGACGCAAAACCCGCCCGACCAAAACGGCCGATCCGCCGACCGCTCCCGGCCCGGCCGCCCCTGACCGACCCCCGGGCCACTCGCAACATGCATTAAGGCGGCAAGAACCGCGTCCCCGCACTCCGCAAGGATTCACTTACATGCACTCTTTGGGTTTGCCCTCTGGGTCCTCCGTGTCTCTGTGGTTCATTCCCTCCATGGCTCTGCGATGAACCCGGCGGACACTACACCGGGGGAATACGCGACCGACAACGGTCCGGGGGTTGGGGCGAACCGGGGGCTCATCCCCGATGCGGCTGCCATCGCGAAACCGGCAGGACCAGCCGCCACTTCACTTGGGAAGCCAGGGGCAACCCCGACGACCCCCGGTCTAACGCCCGGCCTCTTTCCGGCCTGCACTGCCGGCGGAGGGACTTCTGGTACGGTCCGCCGGCCGGCGCCAAACGGCGGCGGGGCTGGTCCGGCCGTCCGGTCCCACGGCTACAAGGGCGACCGCACGTGCGTCATCCCACACCGCCGAGCGCGTGTTCCCGTCCAACCGACGGCTTGTCCATCCGTTCGCCTGCAACACTTGGAGGTACCAGAACCGGACCGTTGCGTTGGTGCCGGCGTTCCAATGCAGGTGCACCCGGCGCGAGCCGGACTCGGTGCCCACTTCAAGCCGGGGTTGGTCCGGCGGCCGGCCCGGCAGCCATGACGCCTCCGGAACCAGGGCCGCCCGGGCATAGGGCCCGCGGAGCAGTGCCTGGACGAGGTTGGTTTGGCGCAGCAGGCCCGGCAGGTGCCAGTGGATATGGCCGGCGGCGTGGCCGGTCGTTCTGCGAACCGACTGGATTTGTTTGAGGATCTCTTCCGCGCCCCAATCGGAGCCGCGGGCCGTGTTCAGTCCCGGCCAGAGATGTCGGTGCCGCGTGTTCTGGCCTTCCCACCACTCCAGCAGCGGCACGAACGGTTGCTCCCTGGCGGTGGTGGGCCAGTAGAGTTGCGGCGCGCAGTAATCCAACCATCCCTGTTGCAGCCATTTCCGGGCATCGGCGTACAGTACCGCGTAGGCGTCCAGGCCACGCACGCCGCGCGGATGATCCGGACGCCAGATCCCGAACGGGCTGATCCCAACCTTGACGGTGGGCCGAGCCTCTTTGACCGCCCGGTACAGCCGCTCCACGAACCGGTCCACGTTCTGACGACGCCAGGTGTCCCGGTCCGGTCCGTCCGCTGCGTCGCGTTGCGCCCAGGAACGTTCATCCGGGAACGGAAGCGGCCGACCGGCGCTGTCTTTCTCGGGGTAGGGATAGAAGTAATCGTCAAAATGGACGCCATCCACGTCGTAACGCCGGACCACGTCCAACACCGTCTCAATCACGTAGTCGGTCACGCCGGGTTCACCCGGGTCCAACCACAAATAGGGACCGTAGGAACGGACCCACTCCGGTCGCACGCGACTGATGTGCCGGGACGACACGGGAGGATTGGTTGGTGCCCGCACCAGCACGCGGAAAGGATTGAACCACGCGTGCAGCTCCAGGCCGCGGGCGTGTGCCTCCCGAATGGCAAACTCCAAGGGATCGTAATAGGGCTCCGGGGGTCGACCCATCTCGCCCGTGAGATAGTACGACCACGGTTCCTTGTCCGAGGCATAGAATGCGTCGCCGGCGGGGCGGACCTGGAGGATCACGGCGTTCAATCCCAGACGGGCCGCGGCATCCAGGAGTTGAAGAAGTTCCTGTTGTTGTTGGGCCGATGAAAGGCCCGGCCGTGAGGGCCAATGCAGGTTGCGGACCGTGGCGATCCACGCGGCGCGGAATTCCCGCGGCGGTGCGGGTGGTTCGACGGGCACGGCCGCGCCCCCCGCCGACCAAACCGCACCTGCCGCCAAGCCGGCCCACACCCATTGCTGCCACCGCATCGCCATGGCTGCCCTCAAAGTGCCTTTACCATCGAAAAACATGGGCCCGTCGGGCAAGTCCCGAACGCCGCACCCTCCGAAACTTTCCAGGACCCGGCCGGTGGCCGGCCCGGCGAAGAATCGCCCCGGCAGCGATCGCTTGCCGCTTTCTGCTCATTTGCATCCGCGCCCAAACCGTGCCAACGATGGACACGATGCGTCCTCAGGTAACCGCTATCCGGGTCGGTTTGCTCCAGCTCATCGTCGGTCTGAACCTTTCCGCGGCGATGTTCCGGGCTGAGACCGTGGACGACAACCTCCGCATCGGCTATGGCGTGACGGTGGCCGATGTGGATGGCGACGGTCGGCTCGACCTCGTTGTGGCCGACCAGCACCTCATCCTCTGGTATCGGAATCCGACATGGACCCGCCATGAGATGGCGGAGCGGTTGACGGAACGGGATCATGTCTGTGTGGCGGCGCTCGACCTCGACGGGGACGGCCGGGCGGAGGTGATGGCAGGAGCCGGCTGGGCACCGTGGGACACCACCACGCCGGGGGCACTGTTCGTTCTTCGGGCGGGCACGGATCGGCGGTCGGCTTGGACCCCCGTGCCCCTTCCGGCCGAGCCGACGCTGCATCGGATTCGTTGGGCCCGGGACGATGCAGGCCGATGGTCCCTGGTAACACTCCCGTTGCACGGGCGGGCGAACGATCCTGCAACCGGCACGGGCCCCGGTGTGCGCGTGCACCGTTACACCCCAGGAGCAGGCACGGAATCAGGATGGTCGCAAACCCTCCTGTTTGAGGGCCTCAACAAGACCCACAATTTCGATGTTGTTGCCTGGGACGATGACCCTCCGGACGAACTGGTAATTGCCTCGCGACAGGGCCTGTTCTTATGGGATCCGAACCCCGGGGGACCGGCCCGACTCAGGCTCCTGGCCACCAATGAACTGGGCGGCATGGGCGAGGTGCGCGTGGGGCGGGGCAGGGACGGACACAGGTTTCTGGCTGCCGTGGAGCCGATGCACGGCCATCGGCTGGCAATTTACCGGCCGGAGCGTGGACCGGGTGACCGCACGGTGCTGTCCACCAACCTGGTCGAGGGTCACGCCGTGGTGACCGGCGATTTCCTTGGACTGGGACACGACCAGGTGGTGGTAGGGTGGCGGGGCCGGGGCGGACAGGCATCGTCTGTGGGTGTTCAAATGTTCTTGCCGCGCGATGAGTCGGGGGAATCGTGGGAGGCCCGGATCATTGACGACACGATGGCTTGCGAAGACCTTGCCGTGGCCGATCTGGACGACGACGGAGACCTCGACCTGGTCGCTTCGGGCCGTGCGACCCGAAATTTGAAGATCTACTGGAACCAGCGTCGCTGATAAAGGATCTGCGCCGGCCCTGGCGTCCCGGCCGCGGCCGTCAGCCAATCTGGTCACCGTCAACCAACCACTGACGCAGTTCGGCCCATGACCGCACAACCCGTTGCACGGTCGGGGCGGGGGGCGTGGGCCGGCCGTCCGGATTGAACCAGCACGCATCCCAACCCGAGGCCACCGCACCGGCGATGTCCGCCTCCCAACTGTCGCCCACAATCAGGATGGTCTCCGGTTCCGGCCGACCCATCTGTTCCCGGGCGATTTCGAAGAATGCCCTGGCAGGCTTGGCCGCGCCGATTTCCTCGGAAATGATCACGACGTCGAAGAGCGACAGGAGCCCTGCGCCCTCTAGACGCGGGCGCTGGACACGGCTCAATCCGTTGGTCACCACGGCCAAACGGTGGCGCTGGCGCAACAGACTCAACACCTCGCGACAGCCGGGCCAGAGATCATATCCGCGCGCCAGAGCTTCGAGGTACCGGTCGGCAAACAAGGCCGCCGGGGCAGAGATGCCGGCCCGCTGGAGAAAACGTTCAAACCTGAGGGTCTTGAGGTGTTCGACGCTGATCCGGCCCTGTTCCCAAGCCTGCCAGAGTTCACGGTTGACCTCACGGTAAAGGGCGCGCAGCTCCGGCGTGGGTTCACGCCCCAATGCACCCAGCGCCTCGGCCAGCGCGCGATGTTCTGCCCGATCGTAATCCAGCAGGACCCCGTCCGCGTCAAAACAGAGCCACCGGTAGGCCGGTGCAGGATGGACTGCCGCGTTCACGGCCTCAGAGAAGCCGCCCCGCGATTTGCGCGCAATTCTCGTCTGCACCGATGTCGGCTCCCGGCCGCCACCGGGGGCGCAGCTCCCGCTTTCGTCTTCAGTTCCCCGAGCTCCCCACCGATGCCACCCACCCGCACCCGCCCACCCGTCGCTTTCACAACCCGCGTCCCGACGAGCTGTTCCTTCACATCCTGCGCAGCGTGGGTCCCGACCTGCTCGGGTAGGTTCCTGCGTGAGACGGCTCCGCGGCGCCGATGACGGGGTCGGTCGGACATGGGGTGACCTTCGGCCCGGGTTCCGGATCCTCCCCGCTTGCGGCGTGGACAACCGGCGTGTTGTCGACGGAAGTCGCGCTGTCACGATTTGTGGCGGCCCTTCGAATGGGCCGTGCTTTCGCCAGGGTCGGGCCCCATCGCCCCGTGAAAATGAACTTTGGATTGCGAGAACCACCCGGGTGACGTTGTGGGATGAATTATTGGCCGAGGTGATCGGCCATCCCCGGTTGGAGCGATCCCGGGCGGCCCGACGCCTCGGGCAGGCTCCATGGACACAGCGGGCTGTCGGGCGACTTGATTGACGGTGTCCGTGGCCCGGACTACATTGCCTTCCCGTTGGATGAACCAACCTCTTTCCTTGGAAGTGGGAAGCCTGGGGCCGATTCAGCAGGCCCGAATCGAATTTGGCGACCTGACCGTCCTGGTGGGGCTACAGTCGTGATATTTCCGACCTGGACCCTGCCTCAGGGCATTGGCCTGAGGCCTTTTGGGGTGGCCTCACCGAGTTCACCGCGCGCGTGAACGATCTTGTGGCCGGGCTTCCACCCGAGCAGTCCCCTGGCACCAGCGAATGCGCCGGTCAAGACATCGCTGTCGAAGCGCGATGACGGCCCGCCCACAAAAGTCGGGGCCCACTCGCTCCCCGGGCGCATTTCGCAAAGCGGTTGAGGAAACCGCGCCTCTCGAAGGGCATTTCAAGAAAGGTCTTCAAGCCCTCCAAGCCCCCCACCGGGCTCAGATCAAATGCCGCGACGCACGCTCCGTGGTTGGAAGTGTGAACCTGGATGACGCGCTCAAAAGCTCCCATCCCAACGAGCCCCGTTGGCACCATGCTATCGGGCTCTGGTCTTCCAAACATCACGGGGAGGCTGTCGCCCGGGTCGAGGTCCATCCCGCGTCCTCAACGCAAATTAACGAAGTGCTCGAGAAGCTCGAGTGGCTGCGCGAATGGTTGAAGGGCGAGGGCATGAAGCCGGCGAATGTGCCGCGTGCAGGGTTTTACTGGCTTGCATCGGGTGGGCGCGTGGCCATCACCCCGCATTCCTTGCAGGCCCGAAAAATTGCCGCAAAGGGCCTTTTGGGTCCGATGCGCATCCTCCATTTGTGAAGGGGCGTCCCAGCCCGAACCGGGCGTCGCGGTCCGGAACCGGCGGCCGTCGCGGCGCAGAGCACCAAACCCGAATCGGTCCCGGTTTAAGATTCCCTTTTACAGGTTCGCCATACGTCGGGCTGATTCGCTGTATTCTTGGCGCGCCGCCCGGATCGCATACGGCTCAGGGCCGGAGCGGCCGGGCGGGGGCGTCTGCGAGGCGTGTGAATGGGAGTTGGCCCGGCAAACTCTGCACCGGCACCTGGCAGGTTTTTCCGTCAACCCCCGCATCACAGGGGCCTGAACCCGTGGGATTTCCGCCTGGCACATGCGTTGCTCCGCTGGTTGGGTGCGATGAATGTGAGCCTTTACCAGGCCGCAGCCGCAATGAACGCCCATGCCCGGGTCCAGGACCTGATCGCTCAAAACCTGGCCCTGGCAGGGGTGCCCGCCGCACGGCGAATGGAAACGTCCTTCGAATCCGTGCCGGCGGGGTTTGCCTCCGGGGCACCCTGGGCCCCCGGCAACCGGTTCTACATCCCCCGCGTGTCGGTGGGTACGAATTTCAGTCAGGGCGAAATTACCCCCTCGGATTCGCCCACCGATCTGGCCATCGAGGGGCCGGCCTTTTTTGAAGTGCAACTGCCGGATGGTACCCCGGCCTACACGCGGCGCGGTCAGTTCCAAGTGGATGCGCAGGGATACCTGGTCACTTATCAGGGGCTTCGTGTCATGGGGAACAACGGCCCCATCCAGGTCGATCCCAAACTGGCGGATTCCATCACCATCACGCCCGAGGGCCAGGTCGTTCAGGGACAGGAGGTTCGCGGGCAGCTGCGGCTGGTGGAATTTGACAATCCCCACGCCCTGCGGTCGTTGCCGGGCGGATTGTTCCTGGCCGAGGACCCGGCGCTGGTCCCGCGCCAGGCCGCACAATCGCGTGTGATCCAGCGCGCCCGTGAATCCTCCAACATCTCGCCCCTGCACGAGATGGCCAGTCTGCTGACCACGCTGCGATTGTTTGAGGCGAGTCAACGGGTGCTCCAGGCCCAGGACGAACGCATGGGCCGCACCATCGCCGAACTGGGAAATCCGGGTTGAACCGCAACCTTCACATGATTTGAAGTCGCCATGTTGCGCGCACTGTATTCGGCAGCCGCCGGGATGGAAGCCCAGCAACTGAACCTCGACGTCATCGCCAACAACCTGGCGAACGTCAACACCACCGGGTTCAAGAAAAGCAAGGTGGAGTTCCAGGAACTCCTCTACCAAACCCTGCGTGCACCGGGGTCCGAAAGCGGCCAGGGCAACGTGCTGCCCACCGGATTGCAGGTGGGCCAGGGGGCACGACCCGTTGCCACCGCACGCATCTTCACCACCGGCGAACTCACGCAGACGGGTGAACGCCTCGACGTGGCCATCCAGGGCGACGGCTTTTTCGAGGTCCAGTTGCCCGACGGCTCCCGCGCCTACACCCGGGCGGGCGCCTTCAAGATCGCCTCCGACGGACGCATCGTCACCAGCGAAGGGTTTGCCCTTCTGGGCGGGTTCCAGGCCGTCCCGCCCGGCACCACCAACATTACCATCTCCCCCAACGGCGAAGTCACCTACAGCGGGCCCAACGGCAACACCACCTTCCGCGTCCAGCTGGTCCGCTTCAACAACCCGGCCGGCCTCGAAAGCCTCGGACGCAACCTGTTCCGCGAAACACTCGCGTCCGGTCCGCCCGAGCTCGGCAACCCGGGTGAAAACGGTTTCGGCGAACTCGAACAGGGCTACCTCGAACTCTCCAACGTCAAGGTCGTCGAGGAAATGGTGAATCTCATCTTGGCCCAGCGCGCCTACGAGGTGAACTCCCGCGCGGTTCAGGCCGCCGACGAAATGATGCAACAAGCCAACAACATCCGACGCTGATGTTGCCCCGCGCTGCCATGCATTTCCACCCGGCCCGCAAGGCGGATCCGCAACTCCGCCTCACCATCGCACTGCTTTGCTGTGCCTGCCTGGACGTCGGGTTCGCCGGCCGGGTCCGAGCCGGCGAGCCCGATCCCGGGCACGCTCCCGCACCCAATGCCACCCGGGCAGAGGCGCCGGGCCCCGCCCGGCCCGCCGGGGAACCCGAACTCCGCACCCTGGACGCCGAAGAGCTCACCCAACTGGTCGCCCGGACACTCCAGGCACATATCGGATCCGACGCCGGTGAGCTCGAAGTGCAACTTCTCCGACCCTGGACACCCGTCAAGGTTCCCAACGCACCTCTTTCCCTCGTCCTGCAAAACCTGCCCGCCACCGGGCTCGGTCCCCAATGTATCCTCCGGTTCGAGCTGCGTGCCGGAGACAGGCCCGTCGGGGCATGGCAAACCGCGGTCCAGCTTCACCTCTGGCGCGAGGTCTGGGTCGCCCGGACCACCATCCCGCGCGGTACCCCCCTCCAACAGGCCGAGCTGGTCCGCGAACGCCGCGACGTCATCGCACTCCGTGAAAAACCGGCCGACCTCGACAACCCCGGCCCGGTGGAACTGGAGTTCTGTGACGTGGTCCCGGCCGGTGCCCCTGTTCCGGCCCGGGCGCTCCGGCCCCGACCCGTCCTGCGGCGTGGACAAACCGCCGAGGCCGTCCTGGAGGAAGGTGCCCTCCGAATCAGCCTCCGCGTCGAGGTCCTCGAAGAAGGTGCACCCGGCCAGATCGTCCGGGTGCGGAACCCGTTGAGCCGGCGCGACCTCTACGGCCGCGTCGTGGACGCCCAGACCGTTCGTGTCTCGCTCTGACCATGAAACCTTTCCCCCCACTCACAAGCCCTTGCGTTCGGATGGTGCCGCTTGCGGCTCTCGCCCTGGCCCTCCTGGCACCCGCCACCCGGGCCCAGTCCCTTTGGAAGGATGACCGCTCCCGGTCCATGTTCGCCGACAAACGCGCCCTCGCCGTCGGCGACATCCTCACGGTCCTGGTCCAGGAAAACACCACCACCGCCAAGGACAACAAAACCAGCACCGCGCGTGAATCCGGCATGGACGCCGGCCTCAGTGCCTTCTTCTACAGCCCCAACGCCAGCCCGCTCCTGACCCGGCGCGGCCAGTTGCCCACCCTCAAGTGGAACAGCAAAAACCAGTTCACCGGCGGCGGCAGCGTCGCCAATTCCGAACAAATCACCGCCCGCGTCGCCGTCCAGGTCATCGAAGTCCTTCCCAACGGCAACCTCATCATCGAAGGCCGCCGCGAAACCGTCATCGGCCGCGAAAACCAAACCATGATCCTGCGCGGTATCGTCCGACCCGACGATGTCCTGGCCAACAACACCGTCTACAGCTACAACATCGCCGACGCCAAAATCGAAATCGTCGGCAAGGGCACCCTCACCGACGCCCAGCGCAAGGGCTGGTTCAGCCGCATTTGGGACAAGGTCAACCCCTTCTGAGGCATGATCCCCACCGGCCCACAAACCCATCCTTTGCCCGCGCGCCCGACCGGTCGCGTGCCCGAACCCCGGCGGACCGAAGCCCCGGGGCGCACCTGCGGGACCTGGCCGACCCCGATCTCCCACAGTCCGGCCGGCAACCTGCCCCTCTCCCGGCCCGGCCTGCGTTGGGCCCGCAAACGCTGGACCCGCTGGTGCACCGCCACCCTGCTTGGCCTCCTGCTCTTCTTCTCCGGGCCGCTGACGGTCACCTCCGGAGCCGCCGGCGTGCGCGTGCGCGACCTGGCCATGATCGCCGGCGCACGCGACAATCAACTGGTCGGATTCGGCCTTGTGGTCGGCCTGGCCGGGGACGGTGACAAGGACCCCGTTTACACGAAACAAACCATCGCCAACATGCTCCAGCGCTACGGCATCAATGTCCCGCCCACCACCCTCTCCGCCAAAAACGTCGCGGTGGTGATGGTCACCGCAGACATCCCCCCCTTCGCCAAACCGGGGACCCGGATCGACGTGCAGGTCGCTTCCATGGGCGACGCCAAGTCACTTCAGGGCGGTGTCCTTTTGCAAACCCCGCTCCTGGGCGCGGACAACCGCGTCTACGCCGTCGCGCAGGGCCCCGTCGCCGTCGGCGGCTTCACCGGCGGCCAGGGCGGGGCCGGCGGCGCCACCGTCACCAAAAATCATCCCACCGTCGGCACCATCATCGGCGGCGCACTCGTCGAACGCGAAATCCCGGCCGAAATCGTGCGCGACAATGCCGTCGAACTGCTCCTCCGCGAGCCCGATTTCACCACCGCCTCCCGTATCGCCGCCGCCATCAACAACCTCTTCACCAACCGGGCCGAAGCGGTCGACGCCACCACCGTCCGTGTCACCATCCCTGAAAGCTGGCGGGATCGGCCGGTGGACTTCATCGCCCGGCTCGAGGCGGTGGAGGTCCAACCCGAGGTCCCGGCCCGCATCATCATCAACGAACGCACCGGCACCATCGTGGCCACCTCCCGCATCCGCATTTCCCCCTGCGCCATCTCCCACGGCAACATCACCATCAACGTCGCTTCCACGCTCAACGTCTCACAACCCAACCCGCTCGGCGCCGGAACCACCGTCGTCACCCCGAGCACCACCACCGAGGTTACGGAAAACAAGGCCGGGCTTGTCCCCCTGCCCGAACTCCCCACCGTGGAACAGGTCGCCAGCGCCCTCAATTCCCTCGGCGTCACCCCGCGCGACATGATGGCGATCTTCCAGGCACTCAAACAGGCCGGTGCACTCCAGGCCGAACTGGTGATCCGTTGAGCCATGAACCTCGAGATCGTCCCATCCATCACCCGTTCGACGACGCCGCCCCCGTTGGAGCGGCTCACCTCCTGTCGCAACCTCTCCGAGGAGGAAAAGGTGGCCGAGGCAGCCCGCCTGTTCGAAGCGCTCCTGTTGCGCCAGATCCTCCGCGAAACCCAGCAGCCGGTCATCCCCTCCACCCTGGAGGGCGAATCCACCGCCTCCGACATCTACCGCGACCTTTTTTGCGAACACCTGGCCGATGCCATCGCACGCAGCGGGGCCCTCGGCCTGGCCCAAACTCTGCAAACCCAGCTGACCCCGCATCCGCGGGGCACGGCCACAACCACTTCGGGCACCGCGCAGCCGGGCACGGACGCCGCGTTGCCTCCCACGCCAAACGCCGGTCGTGATCCCAGCCCGCGACCGGCATCTCCTGCCGACCCGGCGCGCGGTGCTCAACTTCTCTGGCATCCATGAACGAGTCCCTTCATCCGCTCATCGAAGCCCTGCGCCACGAACTCCAGCAATACGGCGAAATGCTCGCCCTGCTGGAGCAACAGCAGGATTGTGTCCTCCATCGCCGATCCGACGACCTGCTCCAAACCGTGGGCGCCATCCAGGCCCAGGCACGCAACCTCCAAAACGCCCGGGAACAACGCGAATCCTGCCGGCGCCGGCTCGCCCGGGAACTGGGCCTGCCCGAAACCGCCCCGTTTGCCGAAATCCTTCCCCGCGTCCCCGCGGATTATCGGCCCCTTCTCGAGGCCCTGGTGCAGGAAAACAACGACCTGCTCGTCCGCGTCCAACAACGCGCCCGTCAAAATCACCTGCTCCTCCACCGGGCCGTCGAACTCATGCAAAAGCTCCTGGCCGCCTTCCTGCCGGGATCCGCCCCGCTCACCTACAGCGAGAACGGGCAGGTCCCAACGGGCGGCAGCTGGTCACCCTCCACGCTCTTCAACGCAGTGGGTTGACACCATGCTCGGCCTGTTTGGATCCCTCAACCTCGGCACGCGCGCCCTCCAAGCCCAGCAACTGGGTGTGGAAGTGGCCGGCCAAAACCTTGCCAACATCAACAACCCGGCCTACGCCCGCCAAAAGGTCCAACTCCAAACCGCACCCGCCCTCCCGAGCCTCATCGGCCCCCAGGGCACCGGCGTCGAAGCCATCGCCATCCGCCAGATCCGCAACCAGATCCTCGATGCCCAAATCCTCGCCGAGGTCGGCGTCGGCGGCTACTGGTCAACCCAGCAAACCGCCCTCCAAACCGGACAGGCCATCCTGGGGGAACAGGTGGACCGGCAAGCCCAGGGTCTCAACGAATCCTCCGCCGTGGACCAGGCCGGCACCGTCACCGGACTGGCCGTCGAATTGACCGGACTGTTCAACGCCTTCCGCGCTGTGGCCACCCGGCCCGATTCCCTCCCCGAACGCCAGGTCCTCGTCAACCAGGCCCAATCCCTCGCCATACGATTCAACCAGATCAGCGGCCGCCTCGATGACCTCACCGCCCAGCTGAACCAGAGCCTCGCCACCGACGTTGCCCGGGCCAACCAGTTGCTGGCCGATATCGCCCGGCTCAACGACCAGATCGTCAATGCCGAGCTCCCCCTCGGCGGCATCGCCAACGACCTGCGCGACACCCGCCAGCAAAAACTCGAGGAGCTGGCCCGAATCCTCCCCGTCCAAACCACCCTCGCCCCCAACGGCACCGTCACCATCTCCTTCCAGGGCGTCACTCTGGTGAGCGACCGCAACGTGCTGGAACAAATCGAAACCTACGACCCCGGCAACGGGCGGCTCCTGCTCCGCACCACCGGCTCCGCCACGCCCCTCGACCCCGGCTCCGGCACCCTCGCCGGCACCCTCCAGGTCCGCGACGGTGCCCTCGCCCAACTCCGCAACGACCTCGACACCCTCGCCGCCGCCCTCATCACCGAAATCAACAACCTCCACCGCACCGGCTACAGCCTCGACGGCCAGACCGGCATCGACTTCTTCACCGGCACCGATGCACGCACCATCGCCGTCCACGCCGATCTCCTGGCCGACCCCGCCCGCGTCCAGGCCTCCAACCGGCCCGACGCACCCGGCAACAATTCCGTCGCACTCGCCCTGGCACAACTGGCCGACCAACCCATCGCGGCCCTCAACAACCGCACCTTCACCGACAGCTACAGCCAGACCGTCGCCAACCTCGGCCTCGCACTCCGCACCGTCAACGGCCAGGTCGCAGACCACCAACAGGTCCTCAACCTCCTCCAACGCCAGCGCGAATCCGTCAGCGGCGTCTCCCTCGACGAGGAAATGACCGACCTGATCCGTTTCCAAAAGGCCTACCAGGCCTCCGCCCGCTTCATCACCACCATCGACGAACTGTTGGACACCGTGCTTGCCCTGAAACGTTGAACCTGAAAACCCGCTCCCCCAGCCATGCGCGTCACCTCCAACACATTCCCCGAAACCCTCATCCAACAGCTCCAGCTCCTCAGCACGCGCCAAAACCGGCTCCAAACCCAGGTCGCCACCGGCCAGCGCGTCCTGAACCCCGAGGACGACCCCGCCGCCATGCAACGCATCCTCGGCCTCCATACCCAAACCGCCGCCACCCGCCAGTACCGCGCCAACCTCAAGACCCTCAACGAACGCGCCAACGTCGCCTTCGACACCCTCAAAGCCCTCAAGAAAATCTCCGACCGCGCCGGCGAACTCGCCACCCTGGCCGACGACACCCGCTCCAAACAGGAACTCCAAACCTACGCCACCGAGGTCACCCAGCTCATCCAACAGGCCGTCCAAATCCTCAACCAGAAACACCGCGGCGCCTACCTCTTCGGCGGCACACGCACCGATCAGCCCCCCTTCATCCTCACCACCGACGCCACCGGCCGCGTCACCTCCGTCACCTACCAGGGCAACACCGAAGTGGCCGCCGCACCCATCGATGACCAGGTCACCCTCGCCATCGACATCCCCGGCGCCAACCCCACCGGATCCGGCCCGCGCGGACTCGTCGCCGACAGCCGCACCGGCGCCGATTTCTTCGCCCACCTCATCGAACTCCAAAACCGGCTCCTCGACGGCGACACCCGAACCATCGCCGAAACCGTCCGACCTGCACTCCTCAAGGACGAGGAACACCTCCTCACCCACATCGGCAATCAGTCCGCACTCATCGCCCGCATCCAAACCGCCTCCAACCTCGCCGACAAACAATTGCTCGCTCTCGATCAGGCCGTCTCTCGTGAGGCCGACGCCGACCTCGCCGAAACCCTCGTCCGACTCAACCAGGTCCAAACCGCCTACCAGGCCGCCCTTCAATCCGGCGCCACCATCCTCCGACTCTCCCTGCTCGATTACCTCCGTTGACCCGCCGCGGTAAAACCCGTGCGCCCGGCCCCGTGCCGTCCGCCCGGGCCACCCGCCCAACCGAACCCGGAGTTGGCAACCGGCCCTTCCATTGCCAACCTTACCCGGCGTGAACCAGACATCCGCACCCGGCCTGAAAGTCCTGGTCACGGGCGCCACCGGCTTCGTGGGCCGCGAAGTCGTACGCCAGCTCCGGGCACACGGACACTCCATCCGCGCCCTCGTGCGCCAACCCGGATCCGCCCTCGCCGAAACCCTCGCCCAAACCGCCGGCGCCGAACTGGTCCCGGGCGATGTCCTGGACCCCGGCACCGTGCAACGCGCCGTCGCGGGCGTGGACGCCGTGGTCCATCTCGTCGGCATCATCCGCGAGTTCGGCACCCAAACCTTCGAAAACATGCACGTCCGCGCCACCGCCCACGTCGTCCAGGCCGCCCGCGCCGCCCGCGTCCAACGGCTGCTCCACGTCAGCGCACTCGGTACCCGACCCGACGCACCCTCCCGTTACCACCGCACCAAGTGGGAGGCGGAGGAACAGGTGCGCGCCAGCGGGTTGCCCTGGACCATCCTGCGACCGTCGCTCATCTACGGGCCCGGCGACCAGTTCATCAACCTCTTCGTCAGGATCAGCCGCTACACACCGGTCCTGTTGTTGCCCGGCTCGCCCACCAGCCTTTTCCAACCCGTCTTCATCCGTGTCGTCGGCCGCTGCGTCGCCGCCGCACTCACCCACCCCGATGCCGTCGCACGCACCCTGGATGTCTGCGGTCCCGAACGTTTCACCCTGAAGGACATGGTCCGCACGGTCCTGGAGGTGCTGAACCGGCGCCGGCTCCTGCTCTACATGCCCATGCCCGTGGCCCGGCTCACAGCCGCCATCCTGGAAGCGATTTGTCCCACGCTCCTGCGCCGACCCGCGCCCTTCAACCGCGACCAATACCTCATGCTCAGCGAACACAACATCGGCGACCCCGAACCCATCCAGCACCTCTTCGGCATCACCCAGCCCACCTTCCGCGAAGGACTCGCCACATGGCTGGCCCCCAAACCCCACCGCACTCCCGCCCCCGCCAGCCCAACCGCAACGCCTGACCAGCAGTCAGCCGGGCGCCCTGACCCGGAGGATCCCCCCGGCCGGTGAGACCGCGGAAAGCTCACCAGCGCGGGCGCAACTACCGGCCTCGCGTCGGCCGTTGCCCAGCGTCGAATGAGAAAAGGCTGCCGACGAAAGCAGACCAAACGTGGCAGGTCGATCCACTGCGAGGATCGGCGGCCTCGTTCCCGGGGGACCGCGATGAGTCGCCACGCCGCAGCAGGCCCCAAGCCGCGCCCTTCGACACCCTGCCGACCTCCCTGGCCGGCACCGCTCACCGCGGCACGGATGTGACATCCCGTTTGCGCGGGGCCGGAGCCGTGGCGCACTTCGGACGTCCAACGTGAAAAAGGCTTGTCGGGCGCCGGCTTCGACTAAAGTTCCTGCCTGCTCCTGCCGATTCCACAAGGTGCAGCACGTTCGCGGCGGGATGAGCCGCCCGCGACGGGGTGTCCGGATCCCGGCCCGATGTTTCGGACCCGACCGGATCACCCCGTCGCGAATGCGGCCGCCGACCCGGATCTCCGCGCAAAGCACCAGGCCGAAGTTTCGCGCCATGCGTATGCGGCACCCGCCTCGGGGCGTGCCCGGCCACCGGATGGCCTTTACAAGGCGCGGCAGGGTCCGTTTGGACGGATCGGCGGTTCGCAAGACCGCGGCTGAAGTCGGGCCGGACCGGCCGAATCCTACGGGCGGGCTGACCTGTGCACATGGGCCGCCCGTTTGGCCATCGTACCCCACGACGCGCAGCACACCGTGTCCGTGCCAGCAGGCTCAGCAACCGACCGGGCTATCCATTCAAACCCTCCTCTTTGTCCGCTGCACATCCGGACGGCCCCTCCGGGAGCCAATCTGTAGGACGGACCAACCAGAGGATCTCTCCGCCTGCAGCCTGCGTGTCCGAGAGAACAGGGGAAAGGGCCCGAAAACCCGGTTGGGCCGAAATCCGGTCGGTCGACAAGCTCGTTCGTGCGACGCTGCGGTTGAAACGCGATGGCGACACTACCACGCTCCTTTGCCGATGGGTGACCCGTTAGATGGGCGGACCACCAAACCACCTGCCCGACACGTTACCGTCCAGGTGGCTGGACGATCCCTGCACAGCGCACACTGCTCGCATCCGGGCCGTCTCCATACTGCCTCCGGCTCCGCCGATGGAACCGCCTGTCTGAGATCCGTTCCACCTAGCTCCGGCCAGACCTGCAAGGTTCAAGCCATGGGCCGGCTTTGCCGATGCCTGCCTGCTTCGTCCCAAGCCGAAGCGGGGAGCGTTCCTTTTCATTCTCCGACACCGGGGCTCCGGTGCACATCCTGGTCCCGACAACGCCGGCTTCTGCTTCGGTTTTGGAGGGCTTGCATCAACCACTGAAACCGACAGGACACATCTCGCTTTGGTGGGAGCCCCCGAACGGTGCACGCCGTCAGTTCCGGTCCGCCCCGCCGGATCCGGACCACTCGTTCGGAGCGCGGGTTCCCTTGCCGCATCCGAAGGAGCCGTCGGGCCCGGCTTTTGACCTGATTCCCCCACGACGCCGGGGTGTTGGACCGATGGGACGGTCGTCAAGCGATCGGTTGCTGGAGGTCGGACACCGCACCCGGCCTGCCGCCTCCAAAACGGGGTTGGCCTCCGACCCGCCCACCCGTACGCTCACAGCGCCGTACTGCCGTTGCAGCAAGCCTTTCAGGATGGTCGGGAAACCGGCAGTGACCGCCCAAGATGGAAAAGCGGATTCTCGTCATCAAGCTGGGTGCCTTTGGCGATTTGGTGCTGGCGTTCGACGCGTTTCACGCCATCCGCATGCACCATCGCCGGGATCACGTCACTTTGCTGACCCGCAGGGCCTATGCCTCATGGGCCCGTCAGATGCCCTGGTTCGACGAAGTGTGGGAGGACCCGGCCCTGCGCTGGTGGCAATGGTGGGGCGTGCTGGCCTGGCGCAGGAAACTCCGCTCTGCCGGCTTTTCCCGCGTCTATGACCTGCAGGGTAACGACCGCACCGCCGCATATTTCCGGCTGCTCCACCCCCGGCCGCCCGAATGGTCCGGACCTGTCCGCGGTTGTTCACACCCCCGACCCGACTTTCAGCGGGAGCCACTTCCGGCCTACGAACGTCTGTTGCGTCAGTTGGAATCGGCCGGTGTGCCACGTGCCGGGCGGGCGTCCCTGGACTGGCTCACCGGACCCGTGGAGGATTTCAAGCTGCCGCCGAGCTTTGTCATTTTTGTGCCCGGTTGTTCGCCGCATCGGCCCGAAAAACGTTGGCCCGCGGAGAACTACGCCGAACTGGCGCGACGGCTCCAATCACGCGGCCTGGCCGTGGTTGCAGTCGGAACCCGGGCCGACCAGGACGCCCTCCGGACCCTGTGCCGACTCGCCCCTTGGGTCCTCAACCTGGCCGGCCAAACCGACTTCGGACAATTGGCTGAACTGGCTCGCCGGGCCCTGGGCGTGGTGGGCAACGATACCGGCCCGGTCCACCTCATGGCCGCCGTGGGCGCGCCCACGCTGGTCCTCTACGGCAGAGAAGCAGAGCCCCAACGCTTGCGGCCTTCCGGTTCTGCAGTCGGATGGTTGCAGGCCAAATCGCTGGCCGACCTGAGGGTCGACGAGGTTTGGACCTGGCTGCAACGGCACTGGTTCGGCCCCATGCGCCCCCCTTCGCACCTCCACAAGCTTTTCTCCGATACTCGCCCCGACGCGCCTCCGCAGCATCCACGCCCGACGTCTTGAAATGGCCCGTGCCTGTGCCCTGCCGGTTGCGGCCCGGAGGGGCGATCACGGACAACGCTGCGGGCGGATGGGCCCGATGGATTCCGGACGTTTGCATGGGCCCGCCGGCGCCGTGCCGGCGCCGGCCTTCCCTGATCCTCCCGTCTCCGTTCCGCGCGGGCCGGCTCAGTACCGGGGCCGCAGCAGCGAAACCACCCGGGTCCACCCCTTGCGGGAAAACTCCGACACCGCCGCGGCCAGCGAGGCCCGGCGCACGCGACGTCGGCTGGCAATGAACCCTTCAGGTTCGGGCGGTGCGAACGAGACCGGGTGTCGTTCCTCGATGATGCGCGCCACCTGGGCAAACAACCAGTAACGTTCCAGGTACAACCGCCGGCTCTCCAGGAGCGCGGCGCGTCGTTTTTCGTCCTCCCGATCCCGGATGGCCCGCCGAATGATCTCCAGCGACCCCTCGAAGTCGAAGATGTTGATCGGGACGACGCTTTCGGCGGGGAAGTAATCGGTGTAGTTGGGGCATCCGTAATAGAACGGCAGGCACACGCCCAGAAATGCGTCGGCCAGTTTTTCCGTCAGGTGATGGGGTGCCCTGTGATTCTCGATGGCCAGATGGAACCGGTAAGGGTCCAGGGCATCGGCCTTGTCGGGCAGGTAATTCCAGCCGTGACCGTAAACGTCCAGCTCGGGCAGGGCCGCCTTGAGCTGCTCCACAAAGCGCACCCGCTGATGGTGCAGCGTGTGCCGCTGCCGCTTGGTGGAGCAGACCGTGGAGATCAGCCGGGTCTTGTTCAGGGGCAGGTTCTGCACAATGGCATCGTATCGCCCGCGCGGACTGATCACCGCGTCGCCGTGACCCGTGGCCCCGTAATACCAGACCAGGCCCGGCTGACAGCGAATGGCGCGCGGATGCTTCAGAGCCCAGGGCTCCTGACTCGTCAGCACCCAGCCAAACTGCCGCACATAGTGGGGGCCGTAGACCTTGATGGAACTCGGCTCGGCCGTGATCAGCAACGTGTGGGCCCGCGGACAGGCCAGAGGTTCGATGTCCCGACCCGGCTCCGAGGGCAGGTCGTCGTACACCACCAACCAGTCGTATGCGCGCGCGTCCGGATCAAAAATGAACTCGCACCGGCCCCAGAAGGGTTTTCCCCCGGGAAACCGTCCCAACCACGCCTCGCGATTGTGTTCGCGACTCGCCTTGGCCAGGAACTTGACGCGGATCCGGTCCGGACCGGTTGCGTTGGGCGTGTCCATGTTCATCCGATTGCCGGCCGCGAGCCTACGGTGACCCGCCGGCACCCGTCAACCGGCCCGCCCGAAACTGTCCGACCACACCTCCAGAAATGCCCGGAGACCGGAGATACTGTGGGAGAAACCTGCATGGGATGGCCGGGGGTGGTTCCGGTCTCATCCCGGGCGCTGCAACTCCAGCAGGCGGCGGTACACCGGATGCGTCTCGGCGAGGACCTCGGGTGGGCCGTCCCCGGTGATCCGGCCCTCCTCGAACACCAGCACGCGCCGCGCCAGACTGATGGAGCTGAACCGGTGGGCGATCAGAATGGTGGTCCGACCGCGGATCAGCTCCCGCAGGGCGGCCTGAACCCGTGCCTCGCTTTCGGAATCCAGCGCGCTGGTGGCCTCGTCCAGAATCAGGATGGGTGCGTCCTTCAAAAAGGCCCGGGCAATGGCAATGCGCTGGCGCTGCCCGCCCGACAAGGCCGTGCCCTGTTCGCCCACCACGGTCTCGTACCCCCGGGGCAGGGCCTCAATGAACTCTGCCGCTCCGGCCCGGCGCGCCGCCTCCCGCACCGCCGCGTCATCGGCATCCGGCCGACCCAACCGGATGTTTTCGGCGATGGTCGTGTTGAAGAGCATCGGCATCTGCGGCACAAACGCGATCCGGTCCCGCCAGGCGCGCTTGTCCAACTCGCGCAGGTCAGTGCCCCCGTAGGTGACCCGGCCCTCCGTAGGATCAAAAAACCGGGGGATGAGCAGGGCAAAAGTGCTCTTGCCCGCACCGCTGGGCCCCACCAACGCCACGGTCTCGCCCGGCTCGATGCAAACGGTAATCCCGTTCAGGGCAGGTGCGGCCCCGGATTCGCTCCGGTTCGGATACAGGAACCGCACCTGCTCGAACCGGATCGGCGCGTTGCCGGGTGGCAACGGCCGGGGAGTGACCGGGTTCGGCATGGTATCCCGGGCTGTCAGGATCTCTTCCAGCCGTTCCAGCGAGGCCTGTCGGGATTTCAGGGCGGCCTGCAGGCCGCTGAGTTTCTTCACCGGGTCGTAGGCCAGGTAAAGCGCCAGGGCCAGCGAACTGAACGTGGCGAAATCAATCCCGCTGCGCACCCCCAGATACAGCGCCACCATCAATCCGCACGTGGCAATGAACTCGACCGACGGCCCCAACATCGCCTCGTACTTCACCGTCTTGAGGGACAGGCGCAGGATCTCGTGCAATCGCGCGGCAAACCGCCGGCACTGCAACTCCTGCAGGTTGTAGGACTGGATTTCAACGGGCGATTGCAACGCCTCGGTCACCACGGCGGCCAGTTCGCCGCTCTGCCGGGCCACCGCCCGTGCCCGGCGCAACAACCGCCGCGTCATCAGCCGCAAGGGCACCACACACAGCGGAATGGTCACCATCGCCACCAGGGTGAACAGGGCGCTTCGTTCCGTGGCAGACACCCAAACCAGGTATCCCAGCGCCGCCACCAACAGCAACGGCTGTTTGATGGCGTCGTTGCTCACCAGCAGGATGAGCGAGCGCAGCTGTTCGGCGTCGTTCACCAGCCGGCTGGTCAAATCCCCCGTCCGGTGCTGCTGGTAAAAGGCCAGCGGCAGCGACTGCAGCTTTTCAAAGGCCGCCCGGCGCAGGTTCTCCAAAAACACAAAGCCCGCCAGGTTGATCCAGTACCGGTTCAAAAACGCGCAGAGCCCGCGCAACAGGAACACCACCGGCATGCCCCAACAGGCCAGCAACAGGAGCCGGTCCTGGTAGTGCTCCCCGAAAAGACGACGCCCGGCCGCCACCACCCACGGGGACGCCTCCTGTTCGCGCCCGAAAAAGATGGGCAGCACCGTTTTCAACATCACCGGCAGGCCCACCCCGCTCAGCGCGGCAAAACCCACCCCGGCCAGCAAACCCGCCACCAGGTAGGGCCACGACGGTCGGACCAGCGGCCACCACCGCCGCAGCCGGGAATCCGTGTCCGCCAACCCCCACCGGGGGCCGGCGGCCATGAGGGTGCCCTCGCGCGTCCTTTGCTCGTGCGTTCCCATCCCAAAGCGAACGGCAGACTACGCAGGACCGTGAACCGCAGCCAGCGCGTTGTGGACCGGGGCTGCAGCCGGGGATCCGATGCCCCCGGCCCGGCACGCCCGGCCTCCGGATCACGTGGACCGGCCCGCCCGCGCCTGCCAGGCTTGCAACACCGTGTCCATGACCCGGTCCACGGGCGAGGTGTCGAGCCGCTGCGCTTCCGGATGCGCGCGCAACCAGGCCACCGCCCGGCGGATCCCCTCCCGGAACGGCACCGAACAGCGAAACTCGGGGACGAATCGGCGCAGTTTCGAGTTGTCAAACACGGCCGGATGCGCCTTGTCGCCCTTCAGGGGACCCGTCATTTCGGGACACACCGTGCAAATGAAATCGGTGGGCACCGGGACGATGACCGGCTCCACGCCCACGGCCGCGCCGATTTCGCGGTAGATCTGCGTCCACGGGAGCGCCTCGTCGCTGGTGATGTGAAAGTCCTCGCCCAACACGTCGTCACGGCCGATCAACCCCGCCAGTCCGGCGGCGAAATCGCCGGCCCAGGTGAGCGTCCACGGCGTATCGCCCCGGTCCGGCACCCACACCGCAGCGCCCCGTTCCAGCCGCGCCGCAAAGGCGTAGCCGGCGCTGGAGACGGGGTTGGGTATCCAACGCTCCGAATACGTGTGCGAGGGCCGGACAATGGTCACCGGAAAACGTTCGGTTTGCCATCGCGCCAGCAGCCACTGCTCGCACGCCAGCTTCTTCTGCGCATACTCCCAGAACGGGTTGCCCCGCGGACAATCCTCGCGAATGGGCAGTTGCGGCGGCGGTTTCGCGTACACCGTGGCCGAGCTGATGAAGACGTATTGCCGCACCCGGCCGGCAAACAGGCCGTGGTCCACCTCCACATCGGGCACGTCGTACCCGATGAAGTTGACCACGACGTCCACCGCCCGGCCCTCCAACGCCCTGCGCATCGACTCCGGGTCGTGCCGATCCGCCCGGACCGCCTCAAAACCCGGCGGCAGGGGCGAGCGACCGCGCGTCAGCAGCAACACCTCATGCCCGCGCCGTTGCAGTTCAACCGCGCAGGCCGCGGAAAGGTTGCCCGTGCCTCCCAGCAGCAGAACTCGCATGCCTTTCACACTGCGCCACGGCCGGCGGGATCACAACGCCAAACCCTGCACTGAACCGTCCCGGCAACCGGGGCAGGCGGCCGGCAGCCCGGCCTGCAACGGTGCGGTGCATCGGTCGCCGCCACGCTCTCCGGGGGACGACCGTGAATCCGGCCCGGGCGCAAACACGCCGCAGTTTGGCCAGCACTTCGCGTTTGGTTTGTGCGCTCCTTTTGGCGTCTTTGGCGGGCAACACGGGCTTTTGGCGCAACGACCCGTTTCGGCAAACGACTCCTCCCCGCCCGGGTAACTTCTTTTCGGCTCAAATCGCCTTTCCGTGGCTCTCTCTGCCCGACCTCCGGCCTTCTGTCTCTCCGGAGTTCGTTTTCTCCGTCTCTTGGTGGTGAATGCGACGGGCCCGGAGGACCGTGCCCCATCCGCGGTGTGCAAGATCGCAGCACTCCTTGCGAGACCCGAGAGGGCGGTGGGGACAGCGTTCCCGCGGCCCGAAAAGGTGGCACGCGTAGAGGTACGGGGCTCGCGCCTCGAGTTGCCGGCTCTGGTCTTGCCGGGGGCGGGGGGGCGGGCCCAAGCTGGGCCCCTGCGATCATGACCGGACGAGAACGTTTTCTGGCAGCCTGCCGGTGCCGGACGGTGGATCGGCCGCCGATCTGGTTGATGCGGCAGGCGGGGCGGGCACTGCCCGAATACCGCGCCCTGCGGCAGCGATATTCGTTTCTGGACCTGGTCCGCACACCCGAACTGGCGGCGGAGGTGACCCTCCAGCCGGTGCGACGGTTCGGGTTCGATGCGGCCATCCTGTTCAGTGACATCCTGGTGGCCAACGAGGGGCTGGGCCAGGGCTACCGCTTTCGGGACGAGGGCGGCATTGCCATGGACTTCGCAGTGAAGAGCGCCCGGGACCTGGAACGGCTGGAGGTGGCACGGGTGCGGGAGCGTCTGGCGTATCTGCCGGCTGCGGTGCGGTGCGTGCGCGAAGGGCTGGGGGATCAGACCGCGTTGCTGGGTTTCGCAGGTGCGCCGTGGACACTGGCCAACTTTGCCCTCGAGGGCGGCAGCGCGGAGGTGTGGGAACGGGCAAAGCGGTTGTGGTTCGAGGAGCCCGCGTTGTATGAGGCGTTGCTGGAGCGGCTGACCCGGGCGGTGACGGAGGTTTTGCGGATGCAGATCGAGGCCGGCGTGGATGCGGTGCAGGTGTTTGACAGTCTGGCGGGCGAGTTGCCGGCGGGCACTTATGCGGAGGCGGGTCTGCCCTGGTTGCAGGAGGTGGTCCGCTCGGTGGCCGGTCGCGTGCCGGTGATTGTGTTTGCGCGGGGGTACCATGGGGATTGGTCGCGCCTGATCGGGCCGGGCGTCTCGGTGGTGGGTGTGGACTGGCAGGTGGAACTGCCGGAGGTGGCGGCGCGGCTGCCGGCGGCGGTGGGTGTGCAGGGCAACCTCGATCCGTTTCTTTTGACCCTCGGCCCGGCGGTGGTGCGGTCCGAGGCAGGCCGGCTGCTGGGCGTCATGGGCGGCCGACCGGGCTGGATTTTCAATCTGGGTCATGGTGTGCCGCCGGCGGCCCGACTGGATTCGATGGAGGCGCTGGTTCAAACCGTGCGGGAGTTTGCAGGGACGGTTTCCGCCGATAGATTGAGTTCATGACGATGTTGTCCGTGGACCTGGACCTGGTGCGCAAATACAACGTGCCGGGCCCGCGCTACACCTCCTTCCCGCCGGCGAACCATTTTCGGGAGGGGATCCCGTGGTCGGAGGTGGAGGCGCGCATTCGCGAGAACAACCGGACCGAGCGGGACCTCTCGCTGTATTTCCACATCCCGTTTTGCGAGACGCTGTGCTGGTTTTGCGGGTGCACCACGGTGATCACCCTGAACCACGACAAGGGTCGCCGTTACGTGGAGACGCTGGGCAGGGAGGTGGCGCACATGGCGTCCCTGCTGAATCCGCGGCGTCCGGTGGTGCAGCTCCACTGGGGCGGGGGCTCGCCCACGTTTTTGCGGCCGGAGGAGATCCGGCGTCTGGGGGAAATCATCCATCGGCATTTCAGGCTCGCGCCGGACGTGGAGGCGGGCGTGGAGATTGATCCGCGGCGGTTGACACGGGATCACCTGGTGGCGTTGCGGGAGGTGGGATTCAACCGGGCCTCCATGGGCGTGCAGGATTTTGATCCGCAGGTCCAGCAGGCGGTGCACCGGATCCAGCCCCGGGAACTGACCGAGCGGGTGCTGCAATGGTGCCGCGAACTGGGGTTTCAGTCGGTGAACCTCGACCTGATTTACGGCCTGCCGCATCAGACGGTCGAGTCGTTCAATCGGACCCTGGACATTGTGCTGGAGCTGAAGCCGGACCGGTTGGCGGTGTTCAGTTACGCTCATGTGCCGTGGATCAAGCCGGCGCAGCGCATCCTGGAGAAGCAACGATTTCTGCCCGCGCCCGAAACGAAGCTTCAGTTGCTGAAACTGGTGATCGAGCGGCTGACCCGGGACGGCGGGTACGTGTACATCGGCATGGACCATTTTGCGTTGCCGGACGATGAACTGGCGGTGGCCCAGCGTCAGCGGCGGTTGCAGCGCAATTTCCAGGGCTACAGCACCCGGGCCGGGGCCGACATCTATGCCTTCGGCATGTCCAGCATCTCGCAGACGCCGGACATGTACTGGCAGAACCTCAAGGATCTGCCGGCTTATGAACAGGCGGTGGAGTCGGGGCGTGCACCGTTGTATCGGGCCTATTTTCTCACCGAGGAGGACCGGCTCCGGCGCGAGACCATCATGCGGGTGATGTGTGATCTGGGGCTGGACTTTGCCGAGATGTCGGCGCGGTTGGGCGTGGATTTCGAGCGCCACTTTGCAGCCGAGCTGGCGGCGCTGGCGCCGTTGGAGGCGGACGGGCTGATTCGCCGCCGACCGGGCGGGCTGGAGGTGACCGACATCGGGCGGCTGTTCATCCGGAACATTGCGATGTGCTTCGACAACACCCTGCCGCCGCCGGAGCAACGGCGGCATTCCCGCACGGTGTAGTGTCCGATCCTGCCCGTCGGGCCGGAACCGCACCGGCCCCGGGGCATGCCGGCCCCGTCGGGGGCAGCCTCAGTTGACCGAGATTCGATAGAACCCCTGCGCAGCCGGGGCAGGGGTGGTCACCCGCCACACCGTGTTACCGGAGATGCTTTCGAACCGGGCGGAGGTGTCCTCGGCCCACGGCCCGGTGGGTTGGGCGGCGCGCCAAAGTCGCAACACCATGCCGGTTGGCGGGGCGGTGACTTCGAACCGGGCAATCAATTCGCTGCCGTTCCACGTGACGGGTCCGGTGAAACGCACCGTGGGCGGGGTGACGGCCTGGACCTGGATCTCGCGCACCGGTCCCCAGGGCAGGTATCGCCCCGGCAACTGCGCGCGCACCCGCATCAAAACGGATCCGGGCACCAGCGGATGGAAAGCGAACTGCACGGTGGGGCCCGAATCGGTCAGGTTGGTGGAGACGATGCGGGCCGCGCCTTCGACGCGGATGTCGTCCAGCAGCCAGCCGACGTCGGGCGAGGTCTGGTAGTAGTAGCTGCCGCCGGTGAAGTCGTAAACGAACCGCAGCAGTGCGCTTTTGCCGGCATGCACGCCCAGCGGGACGGTCTGGGTGGTGTAGGAGGACTGACCGCTGGTCCCGGTGCCGGCGCGGGTCCAGAGATCGGTCCAACTGCCGCCGTCGTCGGTGCTGATCTGGAGACGGGCCACCTGATTCGACGTGGCCCAGCCCAGGCGCGTGGCGAACCGGACCTGCGCATTGGATCGGATCCAGAAGGTCGGTTGGAGCTGGAGGATCTGGGGCGCGGCGGTGGGGTGGGCCAGGTGAAAGGCATAGGTACCGGAGGCGGCGACGCCGCTGATGCGCGTGTTGTATCCCTCCGAAACGGCGAGCGTGATCTGGGGCTGGTCGCTCTCGCCGCCCTCAAAAAACGGGTCGTTGAGCAACTGGCTGGTCTGCCACTGGTAATTGGTGGCCGCGACCACGGCGTTGCAGGTGTAGAGGTTGTTGTTGGTGAGGGCGGCGGGGTCCGGACCGACCGGGTATGGGGGCGTGTAGGCGGGGCGCAGGTCCAGTTTCACATTGGCCCGGTTGGCGACGGTGACGTTGGTGGCGTGGTACAGTCCCGGCGCGACAAAGGTGACCGTGTAGGAGCCGTCGCCCGGCACGGGCACGGCGTAACCGCCGGAAATGGCGGTCAGCCCGTACCAGGCATTGCCGGTGACGATCACCTCGACGCCACCGATGCCCTCGCCCGGGTCGTAAAACGCATTGTTGTTGAGGTCAAAGTGGACGACGCCGGTGATGAACGGGCTGGCGACCGAACGGGTGGCGAAATCCTGCGTGACGATTTGCGGTCCGACGCCGGGTCGGTTGGTGTTGACCACGCCGATGCCCGCCTCCCGAAAGCCCGCGTGGTGGATGTTGAGTCGGTGTCCGGGTGGATCCTGCATGCCACCGGGCCCGTTGCCCCAGTCCACTTCAAAGGCCGCGTGCCCGTGGAAAACCGAGTCCGCGTAGGCGTACACGTTCTCGCCGTACATGCTCCATGAGTAGCCGGCTCGCGTGATGCGGTCGCCGGGCGAGGAACCGTCCGTTCCGGTGTGGCCCTGGAACTCGTTCAGGGCCATGTCGAGGCTGTGTTCTCGTGCGGCCTGGAGGAGGGCGGCGCTCATGGCCAGGGGCGGCACCGGTGGAAGGGCGGCAATGGCACTCTGCATTTGGGCCAGGTCCACCTGAAACCATGAGTAGGCCGAGAGCACCCGGGGGTCAGTGGTGGTGGCCAGCCGCACCGCCTCCCCGGCGGGATCGAGCCGCGCACGGTTGATGAACTCCAGATAAAGCTGCTCCTCGTCGGTGGGTTGGCCGATGGACCAGAGCGATGCGCCGGGGGGCGGATTGTTTTGGGCGCGGGGGACGGAAGGGGCGGTTGCGTACTGGATCGGCGGCGCGGGTGGCGGCGCCTGGGGAAGCGGAGGTTGGGCGTGGAGGCGGCCGAGCCCGCAAACCGCGCAGGCGGTCAGGGTGAGCCGGACCAGGCCGGGCGCCCGACTCGGCGTCGGACCGGGGAAGGAGGCCCCGGCCTGACGGTCGGAGAGGACGCGCGATGCTGCGCCTGTAGAAGGTCCCGGAGACCCCGGCGGGCGCGTCAGTGCGGAATGGGCCGTCATGACCCGAGCATAATTCGCGGGCGCTCGAGGTGCAAACGTTGCAGCCGGGCGGAACGCGAGTGGTTAATCTTTCAAGCCGCGGAGGTCCACCTCCCACGCCTCGGCGGTTTTGAGCATTTCATCCCAGGTGACTTCGGCGCGCCGGTAGGCGGCGGTGCGGCCGAGAATGGCGGTGAGATTGCTGCGGACGCTGGGGGCCACGGTGGGGTTGCTGGCGTCGCCCTGCCGGATGGCCTGGTAGAATGTGGCGATGTTGTTCACGGCGCCCTCCGTGTACAAATTCCCCAGCTCGCCGCCGTTGTAGATGTCGTCCTCCGCCCGCACCATGACACGGCCGAAGTAGTGGGTGTCGGCGTAGCCCTTGAACCCGTAGACGCGGCACATGATGTCGTCGATGCCCGCCCCGACCTGTTTGGAGATGAAGTTGACGAGGAGATCCCCGGGGAAGCGGAACACGCAGGAGAAATGGTCCCAGCAATCGCCGAGGAAATCGCGTTTTCGGCCGCCGCTGCCCCAGACGCTCACCGGCGCCGCGTCGAGAAACCACGTGGCCACGTCGAGCGCATGGATGTTTTGTTCCACGATGACATCGCCGCTGAGCTTGCGGTCCACACCCCAGGCACGAAGCCGGACCTCGGGGTTGGCGGGGTCGGTGCGTAACAGCCGGTCCATATGCCGCCAGATGGGCCCGCAGAGGTAACTGGCCTCGCCGTTGATGAGCGGGCCGATCATCCCCTGTTGGACGCGACGCACGGCTTCCTGGTAGGCGGGATGCGCCCGGGTTTGAAAATCCACCAGAAAACAGAGTTTGCGTTCGGTGGCGCGGCGGGCGGCCTCCTGAACCTGCAGGCAACCGGGCACGTCCACGGCCACAGGTTTGGCCAGGAAAACGTGTTTGCCCGCCTCGACGCTGTCCCGGGCCTGTGCGGGGTGGAAATACGGCGGGGTCTCGATCACCACCGCGTCCACGGGCTGTTCCAGCAGGCGCAGGTAACCTTTCAGGCCGGTGAAGCGGGCTCCGGCGGGGACACCGAACTTCCGGCCCGCCTCGTCGGCACGGTCGGCAAAGTAGTCCGCCACCGCCGTGACGCGGTACCGGCCGTGTTTTTGGAAAAGGTCGGCGATCCATTGGCCGCGGTTGCCGCAACCGATGAGTCCGAGGGTGACGGTTTCCTGGGCGGCCGTGCCGCGGACCTGTTCGGGTTTGAGGAGAACGAGCCCTGCGGCGGCGGCGCCCGTGGCAAGGAAACGGCGCCGGGTCATGAAAGTGTGCCCCGTGTCGGGCGCTTCCGGGTTGGCGGGGCTTTCACTCCGGTTCGCGTGGCTTGCAGGGCGGACGCGGCCCGGATCCGGATGCGGATGAATGTGTCGGTTCATGGCTTGTTCGATTCTGCGGTGGCGCCCGGGCCGACCGTGCGGGTTGCGGCCGGGGTGGCACCCGGGCGCGGTGGAGCGAACTTGCCACGGGCCACGAGCATCAACAAGCCCCCAATCGCCCCGAACGGCGCCATGAAATAGAAGTAATTGCCCAGGCTCTGGTCCAGCAGCCGGCCCAGCAAAATGCCCGCCAGACTGCCACCGAAATATTGGAAGGAGTCAATCACCCCGAGGGCAAAGCCGGACATGCGCCGTCCGCCGATGTCCATCGGGGCGGCACTGCCCAGGATGGAGTGGGTGGAATTGGCTGTGAAGGAAATCAGCACCAGGAAAACAATCGCGGCCGTGACGCCATGAAACCGGGCCGCCAGGAGGATCAGCGCCGTCTCCGTGAAATACAGGATCGCAGCCACGGGCGCGCGCCGGCCCTTGAACAGCGTGTCGGACACGTAACCGGCCAGCAGCGAACCGACCGAGGCCATGAACGGGATGAGAAAGGCCAGGAACTGGAACTGGGCCGATCGCAGGTCCACCTGATACATGTCCTGCATGTAGCGGGGGAACCATTGATCCACGGCCTGGCGCACTGCGCCGGTGCAGGCGTAGGCGGCGGCGGTGATCCAGACGACCGGTTGCGTGGCGATGGTGCGCAGGACCTCGGCCACGCCGGCCCGGACGTCGCGGCCCGCGCCGGACCCCGGGTCCGCCTGTCCACCGGGACCCGTGTCGGGGATCAGGCCGGGATACCCTGCCTGTTCGGGCGTTTCCTTGACCCAAACCGCCACTCCCACGGCGACCAGTGCACAAATCACCGACGGCACCCAGAACAGCCAGCGCCAGTGCAGTGGCGGGATGTGCACCATGCCCAGCACGCTGAACCCGGCCAGCAGCGCCGGGCCCAACGTGAAGATGCCGAACCGTCCCAGGTTGATCATGAACCCGAAAATGCCCGAGAACCGACCCCGTTCGCGCCGGGCGAACCACGCGGTGTTGATTTTGACCATGCCGGGCGCGCCAAAGGACTGGAAGTAACCGTCCAGGGCCCGAATGGCCACAAAAAGCCCCAACATGCCGGCGAACGAGGCGGCACCGAACAGCAGGTTCATGGCAATGGTGCCCGCTGCCCCGATCAACATGGCGCGTTTGCCGCCCAGACGATCCGCCAGGGCACCGTTGACGATCAGCCCCAGCGCATAGGCCAGCAACGCCGCGCTGATGATGTGCCCCATCTGTTCGCGGGAAAACCCGAACTCCTGGCTGATCGACGGGTTGGCCAGGGACAGGTTGTAGCGGCACATGTAAAAGCTGGTGTACAGCAGCCCCAGCCAACCCCAGTTCCAACCCCGTCGCCGCCGAAAACCCGGGGGGTAGGACGGGCGCGTGGTTTCGTGAATATCGCCGTGGTTCATGGGTCCAGATCCGCCGCCGGTTCGCCACGCGGCGGCGCGCCAGCTAACCAGACGCCGCGGTTTTTCGTCAAAGCTTTTGACCGACCGCGGCCAACCAACCGACCGGACAAGGTTCTGCAGGGGCTGACTCGCGGACGACCCCGCGAATCCGCGTCCGGCTCTGGAGAACGCTTCCCGTGAACCGGGAAGCCGGGTGTGCCGTGGAAGGGACGAGTCTCCAGCCGGAGAGAGCGCGCTGCTGCGGCCCGGCGGTCGGAGGCAGCTCATCCAGGCCGGTTTGTCCGAGTGCGGGCCGGGATTCTCGGCTCCGGCCAGGGACGGTTACCGGCTCCTGCCCGGAAGGATCCTCGCAGGGGCTGGGGATCTTTCTTGCGGCGCGGGCGGGGGATCGCCGACGGTTGGTGAGTCGCGGCCCGCATCGGCGGTTGTCCGGGTGGGTCGGAGATTGGCAGGAGACAGCAGTGCGTTTCCACGGGTCGCAAAGTTGTGGGTCGGATGAGCCGGGACTTCGCCGGCTTTAACAGGTTGTGCGGGGCCGTGACCGTGCCCGGGGTGCGCAATCTTTGCGCAGCGGGAGGGGGGAGGTGTGCAACCGTTGCGCGCCCGGTGGGAGTGAAAGCCGGTTTTTTGGGCCCGCTGACAGCTGGCACGGAACCGGCTTTATGTCGGGGTGCAAGTCGCGGCCGACACCTCGGGGTGCCGGATACCGCGGATTTGACCGAACCAACCCGGGTGTGGGTTGTCAGAAAACCAGAACAGAGCGGTGTGAGGACCATGAAACGAATCGTGCGAATGATGATGGTGGCCGGCCTGGCGGCCGGTCTGTTGGGCGCGGCGGCCCCTGCAGTGGCGCAGGATCGTGGCCCCCGAAACTTCGATCCCGAACAGTTCCGTCAGCGGATGATGGAACGGGTGCGGGAGGAATTGGAGATCACCAACGACAGCGAGTGGCGGGCGATCGAGCCGCTGGTGAACAGGGTGTTTGAAGCGCGGCGGGACCTGATGGGCGGCCGGGGCTTTGTCGCCGGACCTCGCCGCGGTGGCGGTCCGGGCGGGCAGGGACAGCAGGGTGGCCCGGGTCGGGGTCCTGCCTTTGGCCAGCCCAGCCCCGAGCTGGAGGCCTTGAACAGGGCGATTGAATCAAAAGCGTCCGCGTCGGAGCTGAAAGCGGCCCTGGCCAGGTATCGAGAGGCGCGCAAGGCCAGGGAGGAAGCCCTGCGCAAGGCCCAGGAGGACCTGCGGAAGGTCTTGACCGTGCGTCAGGAGGCCATTGCCGTGGCCAACGGCTGGCTCGACTGACGCGTGAAGGTTCGGGTTGAAGCGACAACCTCCCCGGACGGATCGGCGGGACGCATGACGGCGGAGCCAACAGCATCGGCGGGAACCGGCCCGGTCGGTCACGAATTGCTGGACCGGATGCTGGCACGGCGGCAATTGTCGCTGGCCGACGCACGGACGTTGCTCCGGCAGATCGAGGCCGGGCAGGTCCCGCCGGTCCGTTCCGAGGAGGACGTGTTGCGGTGGCTGGCGCGGGAGTACGGCCTGGGCTATACCACGCTGGAGGAGGTGGAGGCGGACAAGGAGGTGTTGTCGCTGTTTCCGGCGCGGGTGTTGTTGCGGGAGGAGCTGCTGCCCTTGCGCCGGGTCAACGGATTTGTGGAAGTGGCCACCAGCCGGGTCCTGGCCACGCAGGCGCTGGACACGTTGCGGGTGATGACCGGCCTGCGTTTGCGGCCGGTGCTGGCCCCCACCGAAGCCATCCAGCGCGAGATGAAAAAGCGGCTGGGGGTGGGGGCCGACACCATTGACACGCTGGAGGAAGAGGCGCCGTTCCAGGTGGTGGAGGAGGAGGGTGAGGAGGAGACCAACCTGGACGTTGCGGCCGAGGACGCCTCGATCATCCGGTTCGTCAACCAGGTGCTCCGCGATGCCATCGAGCTGCGGGCGTCCGACGTGCACCTGGAACCGTTCGAGGACGAATTCCGGATCCGGTACCGGATCGACGGTGTGCTGCAGGAGATTCCCGTACCGGCACAGGTCAAACGCTTTCAACCGGCCATCGTGTCGCGCGTAAAAATCCTCAGCCACCTCAACATCGCGGAAAAGCGTCTCCCCCAGGACGGACGCATCAAGATCCGGGTGGACAACGCCGAGGTGGACATTCGCGTCTCGGTCATCCCCATGTTGCACGGGGAGGCCGTGGTGATGCGGCTGTTGCGGCAGAGCGCCACCCTGCGCGGCATGGAGGAGTTGGGCATGGCCGAGCGTGAACTGCGCTGTTTCCGGCGCGTGCTCGGCCTGCCGCACGGGATCATTCTGGTGACGGGGCCGACCGGCAGCGGCAAAACCACCACCCTGTACACCGCCCTGCAGGAGATCAACGACACCTCGCGCAAGATCATCACCATCGAAGACCCGGTGGAATACCAGCTCAAGGGCGTCAACCAGATCCAGGTCTCCGAAAAGGCCGGACTGACCTTCGCCCGCGGGTTGCGCTCCATTCTGCGCCACGACCCGGACGTGATCCTGGTGGGGGAGATCCGGGATACCGAGACGGCCCAGATCGCCGTGCAGGCGTCGTTGACCGGGCACCTGGTGTTCTCCACGTTGCACACCAATGACGCGCCCGGGGCGGTCACCCGGCTGGTGGACATGGGGGTGGAACCCTACCTGGTGGCATCGTCGTTGGAGGCGGTGCTGGCGCAACGGTTGGTCCGTGTGCTCTGCCCGCACTGCAAACAACCGGACGATTCCGCCCCCACCCGCGCCTTCAAGGCACAACTGGGCTGGCCCGAAGACACCCTGGTGTACCGGGCCGTGGGTTGCCGGGAATGCCGTCAAACCGGCTATTTCGGCCGACACGCCATCTTTGAATGGATGGACGCCACGCCGGAGATCCGGTCCATGGTGTTGAAACGGTGTTCGGCCGACGAGATTCGGGCGGCGGCGCGCAAGGCGGGCATGCGGACCCTGGCCGAGGACGGCTGGCGACTGGTGCGCATGGGGATCACCACTCCGGAAGAGGTACTGCGGGTGACCAAGGACCAGAGCCTGCTGGGCATCGACGAGACCGTGGCCGAGCGCCTGGGCGCCGCCGCCCCGTGACACCGGACGCATGGCACGATTTCAGTACAAGGCGTTGCAGGCGGATGGCCGCGTGGTGGAGGGCGAACTGGAGGCCGGCGGTCGCCAGGAGGCCTTTCACCAGATCGAAAGCCGCGGATTGCGACCGATCCGCCTGGTCCAACAGACCGACGGGACCAACGGCAGGGCGCAGCTCCGCTCGAAGGGCAACGGTCACAGCCGACCCGAACCGGCAGCGGCCGCGTCCGCCGCCCGGCCCGCCTCATGGCGGCTGCCCTGGAGCCGGTCGCGCAAGGTGAGCGCCCGCGCGCTCGAGAATTTCACCCGGTTGTTGTCGAGTCTGCTGGCCGCCGGCGTGCCGTTGAGCCGGGCCCTGGTGATCCTCCAGAAGGAAACGGCGCACCCGGCCGCACGCGAGAAATGGAAGGAGATCCACGACCGCGTGGTGGACGGCATGTCTCTGGCCGATGCCATGGCCCAACTGCCCGACGTGTTCCCGCGCGTGTACGTGGCCATGGTCGAGGCGGGTGAAACGGGCGGGTTTCTCGACCTGGTCCTGGCCCAGATTGCAGACTTCCAGTCCCGCGAAAAGGAAATGCGGGCCCGGTTGATGTCGGCCCTGCTGTATCCGGCGATCCTGTTGCTGCTGGCCCTGGGCGTGCTGGTGTTTCTGCTGGTGTATTTCATTCCCAGGTTCACCACCTTGTTTGCAGGGTTTGGCGGGCAGTTGCCGGCACTGACGCGGGCGATCGTGGCCGTCAGCGATGTCGTGCGCTCCTACGGTGTGCTGGTGCTGGGCGTGGGGGTGGTCACGGGCGTAATGCTGCGGCAGTGGCTGGTGTCGCCGGCGGGACGGCGGATGTGGGAGGGGTTCATTCTGAAGGTACCCGTGCTGGGCCGGCTGGTGGCCCAGTACGCCATGGCACGGTTTTGCCGGATGCTGGGCACGTTGCTGGCGGCGGGCGTGCCGTTGATTCAGGGGCTGCAGGTGGCGCGGCGATCCCTGGGCAACCAGATCCTGGTGGATGCGGTGGCGGGTTCCATCGACCGGGTCAAAGAGGGTCAGGGTCTGGGCAACAGCCTCCGGGATTGTCCCATGCTGTTCCCCGGGTCGGTCCTGGAGATGATCACCGTGGCCGAGGAGAGCGGCCGGTTGGATCAGGAACTGACACGGATTGCGAATACGACCGAGGCGGATCTGGACCGGCAACTGAAGCTGGCGGTTTCCATGGCCGAACCGCTGATGCTGTTCTTCATCGCCGGTTTCATCGGAATCATTTTCATCGGGATGGTCCTGCCCATCTTCAGCCTGCAGGACTACATCCGGTGAACGGATGGCACGGAGTTGAGAAACCATGAAAACGAAACGGATGGAAACGCGCGCGGTCCGGTCGGTCCGGGCCGGGTTCACCCTGGTGGAACTGCTGTTGGTGCTGGTGATTCTGGGCACCCTGGCGGCGATTGTGTTGCCGAAGTTTGCGGGTCGGACCGAGCAGGCCCGCATCACCGCCGCGCGCACGCAGCTGGCCACGTTCGCCACGGCCCTGGACGCATTCGAAGTGGACAACGGTTACTATCCCAAGGGCAGCGACGGGTTGAAAGACCTCATCATCCAGCCGCGCGATGCCCCCAACTGGAAGGGACCCTACCTCCGGGCCACCGAGATCCCGCTCGACCCGTGGGGCAACCCGTACATCTACGAATGCCCCGGCCGTCACAACCCCAGCGGTTATGACCTGATGTCCATGGGGCCCGACGGACGCGCCGGGACCGAGGACGACATCACCAACTGGGACACCGGCACCCAACGCCGGTGAACACACGGATGAGACCACGACCGCTCACATGTCGCATCCCCTCGCCACGACCCCGCAAACCAGGGCACGCCACCGGCCCGGTTGCCGCGGGCGGCTTCACCCTGATCGAGCTGATCCTGGTCATGGCGGTGTTGGCGACCGTGCTGGCGGTGGCGGTGCCCTCGCTCTCCCGGTTTTTCCAGGGCCGCAAGGTGGAGGAGGAGGCCCTGCGGTTTCTGGCGCTGACACGATACGCGCAGAGCCGTGCGGTGGCCGAGGGCACACCCATGGTGCTGTGGCTCGACACCGAATCGCGTCGCTACGGTCTGCGGGCGGAATGGACCTGGGAGGAAACCGACCCGCGCGCGGTCGAGTACGAATTGGACCCGAGCGTCCGGGTGGAGGTGGAGTCAACCGCGCGGCCGCAGGGACCTTCGGACAGCCGGGCGGCCGCCTGGGTGCAGGTGTTCCGGGGCCTCGAAGGTCAAACGCAACCGAACCGCTACGTGCTGCGGTTCACCCCGGACGGACTGCCGGGCCCCACAAGCCCCGAACGCATCCGGTTCATCCAGGAGACCGAAACTAGCGAGACCGTGGCCGTGATTCGGCGGGATCGCAACCGATTGGCTTACGAGTTGGAGACGTATGAAGTTCCGGGCACCCAACGGTGAGCGCACCCGCAGGCCGCACGCCGGTTTCACGCTGGCCGAGGTGCTGGCCGCGCTGGTGTTCATGGCCATCGTGATCCCGGTGGCCGTGGAAGGGCTGCAGGTCGCCACCCGGGCGGCTCAAATGGGAGTGCGCCGGGCCGCGGCCGCGCGTGTGGGGGAGCGGGTGCTCAACGAACTGGTGGCCACGGGCCAATGGCGGCGCGGTTCCCAGAGCGGGGAAGCCGCCGAGGGCACGGACGTGTACCGCTGGGACGCCCGGGTGGATTCGTGGCAGCAGGCGCCGTTGCGACTTTTGACCGTGCGCGTGGTGTTCCCCGTGCAGGGGGAGGAGTACGCGCTGTACCTCGCCACGCTCGTGGACGCAAGCCAATGAAGCCGACGCTCCCATGCAGGCAGCCCGACCACCGGCACCCCACGGCCGGCCGGCCCCGGAACGCGCAGGCCCGCGCGTTCACCCTGCTGGAGCTGCTCATTGCCGTGGCGGTGTTCGCCGTCGTGTTGCTGGCAATGCACGGGGTGTTTTACGGCGCCATCCAGTTGCGCAACCGAACCGCCGGCTCCGTGGACGCGGCCGGTCCCGTGGAATTCACCATGGCACGGCTGCGTCGTGATTTGCAGAACCTGGTGCCGCCCGGCGGGGTGTTCTTCGGACCGTTGCAAAGCGATCCGCAGGGTACCAACGCGAGTGTGGACCTGCTGGTGGGCTTGGGGGCGCGTCGGCTGAGCCCTGACTTCTACACCGCCAGCGGTATCGTGGACGCCTTCCAGCCCTGGGGCAACGTGCAAAAGGTGGCCTACGGCCTGATGAGCCCCACCAACCGGTCCCAGGGCATGGAACTGGTTCGGGCGGTCACCCGCAATCTCCTGGCCCCGAACCCGGAACCGCCGGAGCTGGAGTTTTTGATGGACCGCGTGGAGGACGTGCGCTTCGAGTTCTTCGACGGATCCCGGTGGGTCTCCACCTGGGACTCCACCGTGCAGCCGCAGGTGCTGCCCCTGGCCATCCGGGTCCGCATCGCACGGCTGCCGGAACCAACCACGCGGGTGGAACCCCAACCGCTGGAACTGGTGGTGCCGGTCTGGGTCCGACCGGTTACCAACAACGTCACCGCCACGGAGGGCCAGGGCGCATGAGCATCCGTGAGCCACGTGAACTCTGGCAGTCGCCACGGCGCGGATCGGTGCTGATCATCGTGCTGTGGGTGGCGTTCGGCCTGGTCGCGTTGGCGCTCTATTTTGCCGCCAGCATGGGCCTGGAATTGCGCGCCGCGGATCAGCGGGTGGCGGGGATCCAGGCCGAACTGGCGATTCAGGGGGCGATGCTGCACGTCAGCAACCTGCTGGCCCGGGTGGAGATGCCCGGGTGGCCCCCCGACCTGTTCCCCCAGGACTGCGAGGATGTCCCGGTGGGCGAGGCGCGGTTCTGGTTGCTGGGCCGGAGCGACGCAACCTACTGGGGCGATACGCCCGCCTTCGGCCTCGTGGACGAAGCCTCCAAATTGAACCTCAACACCGCCACCCGCGAAATGCTGGAGCGGCTCACCAATCTGGTACTCTACCCGGAGGTGGCCGCTGCCATCGTGGACTGGCGCGACTCCGACAGCGAACCGGAGGTCAACGGCGCCGAGGATCAGGTGTACCTCCGGTTGAACCCGCCCTACCGCTGCAAAAACGCCCCCTTCGAAACCGTGGAAGAATTGCGCATGGTCTACGGCGTCACCCTGGAGCTGTTGTACGGCGAGGACGCCAACCTGAACGGCATCCTGGATCCGAACGAGAATGACGGCGACACGACCCCCCCGCGCGACAACCGCGACGGACGGTTGCAACCCGGCCTCTGGGAATACGTCACGGTCTTCAGCCGCGAATCCGGCCTCAACCGAACCAACGTCAACGACACCCAGTCCCTGGCCCAGCTCCTCCAGAGCCAGTTCGGCGCCGAACGGGCCAACCAAATCCTCAGCCGCATCAGCCTCGGCCCCGGCCCGGGCGGACCGGCCGGACCCGGCGGCGGTGGTGCCCCGGTCCTCTTCACCAACCTCATGGAATTCTACGTGCGCAGCGGAATGACGGCCGAAGAGTTCGACCAGGTCTATCCCTGGCTGACCACCACCAACGGCGTCGTCGAAGGCCTGGTCAACGTCAACACCGCACCGGAACCGGTGCTGGCATGCATCCCGGGGATCGACACCGACGGCGCCGCGGCCCTGGTGGCCTACCGCCTCAGCCGCCAAAATCCGCGGGCGTCCCTGGCCTGGGTGGTCGAAGTGCTGGGACAGGAACGCGCCCTCCAGGCCGGCCCATGGTTGACCGCACGCAGCTCGGTCTACAGCGCCGACGTGGTCGCCCTGGGCCGTCAGGACCGCGGTTACCGGCGCGTGCGCATGGTCTTCGACGCCAACGACGGTGTCCCGGTGGTGCGGTTCCGACAGGACCTCACTCACCTGGGCTGGGCGTTGGGGACCCGAATCCGACAGGAGCTCGACCAAATGCGGGAAAGCCGGGCCCGCACCGACGCGGCGCGTTCGTGGGGAATCATGCCATGAAGACCACTTGGAACCGGTTTTGGACACGGTACGGGCGGGCGTGGCCCACCGATTGGGCCACTTGGTGGGAAGCCCGGCGCGGAACACCGCGCCGGCTGGTCGGCCTTTCGTTGGAAGGCGGTCAACTCGAGGCCGCCGTGGTCGAACGCACCAACGGTACCCTGGCCGTCACCCAGACCACACGCACGTCACTGGCCCTCGATCCCCTGACCGCCGAACCGGAACTGGTCGGCCGCGAACTACGGCAGCATCTGGACGCGGCCGGCATCCGCACCCGCTTGTGCGTGCTGGATCTGCCGCTGGAACACGTTCTGGCGCTGGCCCTGCCCCTGCCGGACCTTCCCCCGGAAGACCAGGAAAGCCTCATGTTGTTGGAGGCGGAACGAACCTTCCCCCACGCACTGGACGAATTGCGGGTGGCCACCGCACGGTTTCCCGTGACCGGAGGAGGCTGGCACGGGATGGTCCTGGCCATCAGCCGGGAACGCGCCGAACGGTACGAAGCCGCCCTGCAGGCGGCCCAGCTGCGACTGTGCAGCGTCGCGCCCGGCCTGTGCGCCCTCGACCCCGCGACCACCGACGCGGAATCGGGCTGGATCGCGCTCCGGCCGGTCGGCGACCGCATTCAAATGCAAATCTGCGCCGGTGGGGCCCTGCTGATTCTGCGCACGGTCGAGGGCGTGTTCGAATGGGAAGGCCCCACACGCACCCTGGTCACGGAGGAGCTCTGGCGCGAGATCCGGCTCAGTCTGAACCAACTCCCGCCCGAGCTCCAGACACGCGTGCAACGTCTGCGGGTATGGGGACGGACGGAAACCGCCACCGAACTGGCCGAAAAACTCGCGGGCTACCTCGGCCCGCGAGGATTTCAAGTCGACCAGGAGCGGTCCATGCCCCGGCAGCTCTGGGGCCTCCAGGTGCCGGAAGGCCTCACCCCCTCGGTCGCCGTCGCGCTGGCGGCCCGGACCCTGGCCGGGCAACCGGCCCTGTTTGAATTCCTCCCGCCGCGAACCACGGCCTGGCAACGGTTGCGCACCCGCCTGGCCTCCCGTCGGCTGGCCACGGCCGGGCTCGTCCTGGGCGGGTTGTTCGGTCTCATCGGCACCGCCTTCCTGGTCCAGCAGGTCCAGCTCTGGTACTGGGGCAGCCACTGGCAACGGATGGAAGCGCGCGTCCGCGAGCTGGAGACCATCCAGAGCCGCATCCGACAGTACCGCCCCTGGTTCGACGAATCGTTCCGCAGTCTCACCGTGCTCAAACGACTCACCGAGGCCTTCCCCGAAGAGGGGAGCGTCTCGGCCAAAACCGTGGAAATCCGGGACAACGGCCGCGTCGTGTGCACCGGCACGGCCCGGGATCAGGCCGCGCTGCTCCGGGCCCTGGACCGGTTGCGCGCCTTCCCCGAGGTCCGAAACGTCCAGGTCGAACAAATGCGGGGGAACGCCCCCATGCAATTCACCTTCAACCTGCAGTGGGGGGAGGGAACCGGATCATGAACCTCACGCAACGCCAGCAATACCTCGCCCTGGCTGCCGCAGCCGCGGTCGCTTTGCTCGTGGCCGACCGCTTCGTGATCACGCCATTGACCAGGGCGTGGAAGGAACGTTCGGAACGAATCGTTCAGTTGCGGGCGCGGGTGAACGAGGGCCGCCTGCTGCTGGACCGCGAGCCCGGATTGCGGGCGCGCTGGCAGAGCATGCTCACCAACCTCCTGCCGGCCGAGCCCTCCCAGGCCGAGGCACGCCTTTTGGGCGCCATTGAACGCTGGGCCGCGGTCAGCCAGGTCACCGTCACCTCCGTCCGCCCCCAATGGCGCCTGGGGGCAGGGGACTGGACCACACTGGAATGCCGCGTCGACGCAGCCGGTAGCCTCGCCGCCCTGACCCGCCTGCTGTACGAACTGGAACGCGATCCCCTGGCCGTGAAAGTGGACGTGTTGGAACTGACCGCCCGGGATGATACCGGCAGCCAACTGGCCATGGGTCTGCAGGTCAGTGCCCTGGTCTCCAACACCGTACAAAGAACCAATCCGCGATGAACGGGATCCATCCCAACCCCTTCGTCCCTGTGCCCGACATGAGCCCGGCCGGCCCCGCCGGGGCCGGCCCCGCACCTCGGGTGCGGCGCCGGATCCTTCAACTCGTGCTGGCGTTGGCCCTGCTCCACTGGGCCGTCGCATTGCCGGCCCAGCAACCAACCTCCCAGACCGGCACCAATACCGAGCCGGCCGCACCCCGCAACCAAACCCCCGCCACCGAGCCAACCCCGCCACCCGCAGGGAATGTCCCGGGCCGTTCCGGCCCCGCCGACCTGAGCGCCTTCCGCATCATTGTGGATCGTAACATCTTCAACGCCACCCGCTCCGGTGCCCGCCCGGCCCCGGTGCGGCCCGTGCGCCGGCCCGCCCGCGTCGATACCCTGGCCCTCGTCGGTGTGCTGGAAAACGGATCCGACCGCATCGCCTTCTTCGACGGATCCGACTCCGAATTCCGCCGCGCCGTCCGGCCCGGTCAACAGGTGGCCGGCCTCACCGTGCAGGAAATTCGCTTCGACAAGGTGTATCTTGTCCGGGAAGACCAGCGTTGGGAACTGCCCGTCGGCCGTGCCCTGCGTCGGGAGGAAGAAGGCCCATGGCAGGTGGCCGACGCGGTGGGCCTGCCGCTGGCAGCCGGCCCGGGCGGCGGGAACACGGATCGGTCCGGTCCAACTTTCAGTTCGGGTGCGGCATCCGCCGGATCATCCGGATCCGGCGGCCCTGCCGACGAAGTGTTGCGCCGATTGATGGAACGTCGAGCCAGAGAGGAACAATGAAAACGCTCATCCCCATCCTTGCAATGACTGCCGTGCTGCTGGCCGGCCCACTCCATGGCCAGCCGGTCACAACCACAAACACAACGGCGGCCCCGGTTCGACCGGAGACCCCAACGGTACCGGAGTCCCCTCCGGCCAACCCGCCCCCCGAAGCGGCACCGGCGGAAAGCACCAACGCCGCACCGCCGGCGGCCGGGGCGGCACAACCGCCCATGGAGGTCTCGCCACCGCCCACCCACGTGGTCGCCGAGGGCGAGCGCGGCCTGCGCCTGAACTTCCGCAACGCACCCTTGGAACTGGTGCTCAACTACCTGAGCGAAGCCGCCGGGTTCATCATCGTCCCCGAGGTGGACGTGAAGGGGCGCGTGGACGTCTGGAGCAACCAGCCCCTGACCAAGGACGAGGCCATTGACGTGCTCAATCGCGCCCTCGCCCGCAACGGCTACGCCGTGCTCCGCGACGGTCGAACCCTCACCGTGGTCACCCGCGAGGAGGCCCGAAAACGCGACATCCCGGTCCGACGCGGCTCCGACCCCGAAGCCATCCCCAAAGATGATCAGATCGTCACCCAGATCATCCCCATCCGCTTCATCAACGCGGTCCAGCTCAGCCGCGACCTCGCCCCGTTGATCCCGCAAACCGCCACCCTGGCCGCCAACGAGGGCGGCAACGCCCTCGTGGTCACCGACACCCAGGCCAACATTCGCCGCCTGGTCGAGATCATCAAAGCCCTCGACACCAGCGTCTCGGCGCTCTCCGTCGTGAAAGTCTTCGCCCTCCGCTACGCCGACGCCAAAACCGTGGCCAACGTCCTGCGCGAGGTGTTCGCCGATGACACCTCCACCGCCCGCGGATTGGACCCGCGCGCCCGTTTCTTCGCCTTCATGCGCGGCGGACGCGGCCCCGGCGGGGACGGCGAAGGCGGGGCCTCCAACGAAGGCCGACCCGGCGCCAGCCGCGTCGTCGCCACCGCCGATGAACGCAGCAACTCCCTCGTCGTCAGCGCACCCGAGGACCTCATGCCCACCATCGAACAACTCGTCGCCGCCGTGGACGTGGACGTGGAGGACCTCACCGAAATCCGGGTCTTCCCCCTGCGGCATTCCGACCCGCAGGAAATGGCCGATCTCATCACCAGTCTCTTCCCGGACGAGACCCGGCAGAACACCGGCACCGGCCAGCGGCGGTTCTTCGGCCCGGGTCCCTTCGGCGGTTTCGCCGGACCGGGCCTCCAGAGAAACAACGGCAACACCCCCAGTGAACGGGTCCTCAAACAAAGCCGGGTCATCGCGGTGGCCGACCTCCGCACCAGCTCCGTGGTGGTCACCGCCTCGCGCCAGTTGATGCCCCAAATCGCCGCCATGATCGAACAGCTCGACAGCAACCCGGCCCGCAAACAAAAGGTCTTCGTCTACGAACTGCGCAACGCCGAACCGACCCGCGCCCAGGAAGTGCTGCGCGAGCTCTTCGAAGGCCAGAACACCCGCCGCACCTCCACCACCCAGGACCGAACCGCCCTGGAGGCCCGCCAGGAGCAAATGATCAACCAACAAAACTTCAACCAGGGCTTCGGATTCCAGGGCAGCGGCGCCGTGCGCGGACAAGGAATTCGCTGAAACCGTCAATCTGAGGGAAATCTGAGGGAAAGCCGTATGGGGAAACAGACCATGACGCAACACAACCGGACCCTTCGTCTCCTGACGGCCGTCATGATCGCAGCCATGACCTGGCAACTGTGGGGCCAGGCCCAGCCCCGGGCCACCACCCGCACCACGGGCGCCGGCCTGCGCACCGGCACCGGCGGCTACCCCAGCCCCACCTCCGTCGGAGAAGCCATGGTCACCGCCGACCTCGAAAGCCGCAGGTTGATCGTCGTGACCGACGACGAAACCGCCGAGGCCATCAGCCAGGTCATCTCCAACCTGGACCGGCCCAAACCGCAGGTCCTCATCAAGGTCACCTTCCTGGAGGCCACCTACCGGGACGGCCTGGACTTCGGCATCCAGGGCAGTCGCAACCGCAACATCGGCCGCAACACCACCATGACCGTCGACCAGGCCTTCCGCGCCCTCACCGGCGGACCCACCAGCGGCGCCTTCAACTTCGGCCTGTTGGGGTCCGACTGGGAGGTCACCCTCCGCGCCATCGCCGAAAACGGCAAACTCGAAGTCCTCTCCCGGCCCACCATCCTGGCGCGCAACAATCAGCAGGCCACCATCGTCATCGGACAACAGGTCCCCCTCATCACCGCCACCCGCTACGACAACTTCGGCAACCAGATCAACTCCATCACCTACGAAAACGTCGGCATCATCCTGCGCGTCACCCCCTTCATCACCTCGGATGACATGGTCGAAATGATCATTTCGCCCGAGATTTCCGCCCTGTCCGAACAAAGCGTGGCCATCGCCAGCGGCACCAACGCCGCCGCAGCCGCCCCCGTGATCAACATCCGGTCCGCCGACACCGTCGTGGTCGTCCCCGATGGCCACACCGTCGTCATCGGCGGCCTCATGCAAAAAAGCAAAATGGCCACCCAGAGCAAGGTGCCCGTCCTCGGCGACATCCCCCTGCTGGGCAACGCCTTCAAACGCCGCGTGGAAAACGATGCCAAAACCGAACTGCTCATCTTCCTCACACCCTACATCGTGAAGTACCCGCAGGACCTGGTTCAGGTGTCCGACCGCGAGCGCATGAACTCGGAAACCTTGCCCAGGGCATTCAATGAACCCGAAATCTACCGGTTCCTGGACACCCTGCCGATGAAATCGGACGGTCCCGGACCGCACTGAAAGCCCCGCAAACGCCCACACCATGCAACCGGCCCGGCAAAGTCGGTGGGTCTACGCGCTGCTGGCCCTGGTCTGGGCAGCCCTCATCGCCTGGCAATGGGCCGAGCACCTCCGCGTCCGGCACAACGCACGTCAGGCCCTCATCCGCAGGGCCCAGGACATCTCCACCACCCTGGGCGTCGTCCTCCGATCCCAGCGCCGCTTCGGCATCATCCCCAAGGACAGACTCGAATCCACCCTCCAGGAACTGGTCAAACCGGATGAATTAATGGGCGTGGCCATGCTCAACGCCGCGGGCGAGGTGGTCGCCTCGGCCGGCGCACCCATCGACGTCCACCTGCGCGGCCTGGTCCCCACCGGCCAGCACTGGGGCCCCAACTTCGTCGCGTTGATGAACCTGGTGGACCTCGGCACCGAACTGACCGCCGAACCCGAACCGCAACGACCCACCCTCGTCCTCCCCCGGGAGGAACTGCCACCCTTCGGCCGCGAACGACCTCCCCCGCCCGACACCGACCGTCCACCGGGGACCCCACCCCCGGGCACGGCCGCACCGACCGGCCAACCCGCACCGCGACCGCCCGAACGCGAAATCCGACCGGAGAACCGCGACGAGGACGCCTTCCACGGACGCCGGCCCAGGGATCGCCGACCTCCCTTCGGCCGACCCTTCTGGATGAGCGAGCAGGAATACCAGGAAGCCATCCAGCGTCAGGGCCTCCACAGCTTCGTCATCATGCTCTCCACCGACGCAATGACCCAGCGGTGCCGACAGGACCTCTGGCAGCGCGGTGTCATCGCTTTTTTCGTCACCCTCACCACCCTGGCCTTCGCCCTCGCCTGGCGCAGCCTGCTCCGATCCGCCGACCTGGAAGTCCGCCTGGCCCGGGCCGCCGCAGTCAACCGTCAGCTCCAGGAAATGAGCCTCGTCGCCGCCGGCCTCGCCCATGAAACCAAAAACCCCCTCAACATCATCCGCACCACCGCCCAGATGCTGGCCCAGGACAACGCCATTCCCGAACCCTCCCGGGCCCGCGCCCGCCAGATCATGGAAGAGGCCGATCGCGTCACCGCGCAGCTCAACGAGTTCATCCATTACTCGCGACCCCGCGAGGTCCGACGCACCGCCGTCGCACTGGGCCGGGTGGTGGACGAACTGCGTCGCACCCTGGCCCATGACCTCGAAGACAAACAGATCCAGTGGCACGCCGACCCCAACCTGCCCACCATCGAGGCCGACGAACCCCTCCTGCGCCAGGCGCTCTTCAACCTCCTGCTCAACGCCATCCAAGCCGTCGACGTGGGCGGCCGGATCGAAGTGACCACCGTCCGACTCGGCCCGGCTCAAATCGCCCTCGAAGTCCGCGACGACGGACCGGGTGTGCCCCCCGAACACCGCAACGACATCTTCAAACCCTACTTCACCACCCACCCCAAAGGGTCCGGCCTCGGCCTGGCCGTGGTCCGGCAGATCGTCCTGGCACACGGCTGGGACATCGAATACCGGCCCAACGAACCGCGCGGCGCCGTCTTCCGCATCGCACCCATCCGCGTGCTCGCCCCGGCCACCAACTAGCCCGCAAGCCGGCCCGCACCACTCCCGGCAGTCCGGACGTCCCCCCACCCAAACCAACCGGCCCACAACCCGCTCGAGCCCGGCCGCCCGTTCGCCCACCGCTACCGGGACCCGGAGACCGTGCCGGCCCGCTCCGCCGCCCACGCCCGAAGATCAAACAGGAAAATGCCGTGCCCAACACCCGCCGCATCCTTCGACCGCGCCAGTTGAAACGCAATGTACCGGCCATCATCGCTCACCACCGGATTGGAAGCCTTGTACCCGGGGAAATCGCTGAAGAACGTCAGACGCTCATACCGACCCGAACCGTCCAGTTCCAAACGCCACAAGTCCACTGCGCCGGGCCCCAAACGGTTCTGCCGGTCACATTCCACCAACGTGGCCGTGCCATCCGGGAAAATCCCCTCCGGCTCGTCGTACTGGTCCGGCGCCTGCGAGTAGTTGGTCACTACCCCCGTCTCCAGATTCACACCGCACACTTCCGTGCCCTGGTAACCGTACGCACTGAAAATCAGTTCCTTCTCATCCGGCGGCCGGAAGTTCTGCGTCTCCAGCGTGCACCGAAACGGCAGAGCCCGACTGTCCAACACCAACCGCCGATTGGCCAGCCGCGGTCGGCCCCCCTCGTACACCAGGTCCGCCTCCCAAATCCGTGACGTGCCGGCCGGCATCTCCTCCGGATACTGCGCCGCCACATGCGTCCATGCCAGATGTAGCCGACGCCGCGAAACCGCCGGCCCCTCGCTGCACTTGGTGCCCAACGGTACCGGCGGCGCTTCCACCCGCGGATTCAACACGTACAACCAACACTGCACCCGCGCCTCGCCCGGCCGGCGCGGATCGAATGTCTCCGGCCCCGACAACAGGATGTCCCCATTCGCCAGATACAACGCCCGCGTGTAACCGTGGTGCGGATAATGCGCCGTCAGGTTGCGAATCCGTCCGGTCGCAAGATCCAGCTCCATCGCGTCCCCGAACGTCTTCGAAAGAAAAAGGATCCGCCGACCGTCATGCGACCAGTCGGCCCGCTCCCCAAACCACGTCAGTTGCCGGATATGCGGTGGCAACCGGTCTGCCGGACTGCCGACCGGACCCGATCCTTCCGCGGCCACCAAGCCGGTCAACCCGGCCAGGCACAGCACCATCCCCGGGCCGAACCCCGCCAGAAGTCGCGCCGCTGTGGAACCGCCCGGGAAAAACCTTCCGCAATGCACCACGGCCTTCATGGAGCTGGATCGGGACAAAAAAATTGGAGCGAGCGAAGGGATTCGAACCCTCGACATTCACCTTGGCAAGGTGACGCTCTACCAGGCTGAGCTACGCTCGCTTCCTCGAACAACCGCCAATACTTTATCGCACCCGCCCGCCAATGCAAGCCCCGATTTTGAACCAAAAAAGCTTGAGAGGATCCGGGGTCGCTCGGCATGACCGTCCAACCCCGGATGATCAACCCGGCGTCCCGGCCCGCAACCGTCGCCCCGCCCCACACCAGCGGGTTGTCCGGCGCCCGCCCGATCGAGGAGACCACCGCATCCGGGGAAAACTCCCGTACAGCTGCCGAGCCGCGATTGACGAGCAGCCTGAACCTCGGCAGCTCTCGAACTCCTCCCCCGGGCCAATGTCGCCGAACCCCCTCCCCACGCCGAGTCCAAACCACCCCACACGATCACACGGTCTCCGACAACTGACCGGCAGAACCTGATGCAGAGGGAGCCCGCGTTCAGTGATGCGTACCGCTGGCAGCGTTGTCGTTCTTGTGCCAGGTCCGCGCCCGAGTCAAAAGCACCGGCCGAGGGCGTTGGCGCAGCCAGGCCACCAGGTGATGGTTGAGGAACTCCTCGCCGTTGTCGCAGTCCAGACCCCGGAGGGCAAAGGGCAGGCTCGCCTCCAGATCGCGGATGTGCGCCAAAGTGCAGTATTGATTGCGGTTTTCCAACGCCCGCAAGCCGGCCCGGTCGGTGCGGATGTCCACCGCGTCGAGCATCCACAGATGCCGGTCATCCAAGCAGCCGCCGCACAGGGCCACCGTGTCCACCTCCAGCCAGCCCGGCCCGGTCTCGGTCCATTCGCCACGGATGGGAATGCTGTGGCGCAACAGGCTGCCCGGTCGGGTGCCGGCGCGCCGACGGCCCGCCACGCGCAACGGTCGGAGCAACCGATCCAGGGTGCGGGCGCTGGCGCTCAGGAGGGTCTGGCGCAGGTCGTAGTCCAGACGACGGTGATCGGCTTCATGGGCCGGCAGCCATTGGGGCAACAGAGCCCGCAGCCGCAGCCCGCAGGGTTGCATGGCGGCGAACCCGATCGGCCTGAGGATCGGCAGCAGGGTGTCGGGGTGACAGGTCCTGGGCCGGCCCAGGAGCAAGCCCGGCGGTCGTGGCGCAGCCGGGCGGGCGCGCAAGGCCGGGATGGCGGCCTTGCGGTGGTAGCCCAACAAGCTGACTGCTTGGTCGAGCAGTTGACGTTTGTAAAGCCTGCCGGCCCGGGCGTAGGCACGCCGCAGTTTGGCCAGCACTTCGCGTTTGGGTTCTTGCTCTCCCTTTCGGTGCTTATTTCGGGGGCGCTTATTTGACCGGGATCTGTTGCAACAACGCGTTTCGGTAAAAAGCCCTTCCCACCCCGGGAATCGTGTTTGACTTACATCGGGAGTGGCCAGCATCTCAGTTGCTTCTTGACAAATGTCCCGCAATCGCACGTATTAAAGGGGCTGATGACCTTGACTTACACGTGCCTGCATGGAGAAGGGAGATGGCACGTTGCGTGCAGCGTAACTGCTGCATGCGAAGCAGAGCAAAACACACACGAAAGGTTAAGAGGTCCCGAACCATGAGACGGGTGACGAGTGAACCAGGGCCGAGGGTGCGCGGTGTTGGCCGTGTCTGGGCGATCGGTGGCGCGTTCCTGACGTCCGGTCTGTTGTGTGCAACGAGCTGGAGCCAGAGCATCACTTGGATGGGTACTTTGGGGGGCAACGCAAGTGGGGCTTGGAGTGTTTCGTTGGATGGTCGGTATGTGGTAGGATACGCGCAGAACGCCAGTGGTTTGTATCGTGCGTTTCGATGGGACGCGATCACGGGGCAGATGCAGGAACTTGGCGCCCTGGATGTAATAGGATATTCTCACGCCACTGCTTACGGTGTATCGGCTGATGGGAGCGTTGTGGTTGGACGGGCAGCTCAGAATCCACAACCCAGATTTGGAGAACAACCGCCGTGGCGTGCTTTTGTGTGGCGCGAGTCGACGGGGCAGATGCAAGACCTCGGTACCCTGGGGGGAGCCTGGTCGGCTGCGGCCAGTGTTTCTGCAGATGGGCGCTATGTTGCGGGTTATGCGTGGGATATCTCCGGGAGACGGCGCCCGACCGTCTGGGATCTTGCCCATGGGCATCTCACGGATCTTGGCACGCTGGGCGGTTCCCAGGGGGAGGCTTATGATATATCTGCGGATGCGCGTTTCATTGCTGGCTATACCTGGATAGACGACTCTCCAGAGGTTCGCGCTTTTTTATGGGATGCCGTGACGGGGCAGATGCGCAATCTTGGCACGCTTGGAGGATGGAGCGTCGCGTATGGTGTTTCCATCGATGGCCGTGTTGTGGTCGGATGGTCTCAGAGGGTGCCTGGCGGTAGTTGGGTTGCCTTCTGGTGGGACGCTGACAATGGGCAGATGCGCGACCTCGGCACCTTCGGGGGGAGCACCAGTCTGGCACGGAGTGTTTCTCAGGATGGGCGATATGCGGTCGGTTTTGCCGAGGCTTCAAACGGTCAGCAGCGTGCTTTTCGGTACAGCCCACAGGCGGGCGTGTTGGAGGATCTAAACCAGACCTATGCCTCTCTGCTCAGCAACGGTTCGCTTCTTACGATGGCGACAGACATCTCGGCTGATGGGCGTTACATCGTGGGTGAAGGCTACAACGCGGCAACAGAGCGAACGGAAGCCTTCTTGCTGGACACGGCGGCGCTCGGCGCGTTCCGCATCCTCAAGGTCACCCCCGGCAACGGCAGGCTCACGATCGAATGGGAGGCCCGGTCCGGGGCGAAATATCAGCTGCAGGCCGCCGACGCCGTCTCCGGTCCGTGGCGGGACGTGGGACCGGAAATCATCGCCAGTGGCCCGACCGCGTCCTACACCGACGACGCTTCCAGCGTCAGGCAGCGATTCTACCGCGTCGTCGCCAGGTAGCGCGACACCGCCTTCGCACTCCGCTGCAGCCGCTCCCCGGTTGCGGCTGATTTTTTTGACGGGCGTCGGGCGGACACCCTGAGCCGGAAACCGCAGCCGCGAGCCGCGCGCGGAACAAACCCGGAGGTTTCGGAACGAGGGCCCGGCATTGGCGCCTGTCGGACAAACCTGCCATGGCCGTAAGCACGAATCGCCAGACGGAGGGGCGCGGTTGTGGGTGCGGCACGCTGGGGTCTTGTTCGCAGGGGCGGTTTTCGCCTGCGCCGCCGAACGGGAGATTGCACCGGCATTCGGCCCCCGACGTGAACCTGAAACCCGGGGACGTTGCCGAAAGCCGCAGCTTTTTGACCAGGGACCGCATCGTCGGCACCTATTCCTTCCACTGGTATGACATCCACGCCGGGGCGCACCTTGCTGATCCGGACGGCGCTGACGCGCCCACCGCGCATCCGCCCGGGCTGGAACATTTCTCCTGCAAATCCGTCCGCTGGCACAAGAGGCGGTTGGCCGACATGGAAGCCGCCGGGATCGACCTGGCGCTGATGGCCTTCCGGGATTGACCGCCGAGCATGACACCGACGCTCCGTTGCACTGGTGTTTCGCGGGCTTGTTCCCTGCTGCAGGCACGCGAAGAACTGCTTCGAAGGCCGCCACCCGCCGCGCATCAGCCTTTTTGACGAAACTCGCATGCCCCAATGGCAACAGTTGGGGTTACCGTGCTGATCGGACCACCGACTACGGCAGGCGGTTGTTACGCGGCCATTCACGACTTTTGCTCCTGCATCTCGCCGAAGCACCGGGCGATGCGGGACGGCAACCCCGTCGTGGCGCCCTACGCGGCGGCGTTTGCGAAGAAGTGGGACGCGAGCTTCCTTGGCCGGTTGCAAGCCTTGTTCCCGAAGGAATTCCAGGGCGCGATCCGTGGATCGCTGCGCAGATTTCCCGGGGCGTGAAAGGCGACAGCACCTGCCCTTGGGGCGGCGCGTTCCCGTTCAAGAATCCCGGCATCGGAGAAATCGGCTCCGGCTACGAGTACTCCGCTCTGCCGAGCGTACGCACGCCGCATTTTGGCCGGCACTTCGCCTTTGGGTTGGTGCGCTCATTTGGGTGTTCATGGCGGGTAACAGTTACTTTTGGCGCAAGGACCCGTTTCGGCAAAATCTTTGCCCCGCCCGGCTCAGCATCTTTTGGATTGGGTCTTTGCTCTCGGGACCTGAGTCCTGCGGGCCGGGCATTTGCAGGCCCGCCTGCGGGCGGTGGAAGGGCGGGCCGCAGTGCTGTTGCAGACTCCTTACGGCGTTGGCCCTTGGGCCGATGCTCGAAACCCGGCTTGCTCCTTCCAGGTCCGCGTCTTTGTGCGGCCGAAGCCCCGGGCTGCTACGGAGTCCGTTTGAAAGGTTCCCGCGACATAGGTGGACCGCCCCAAGGTGGAGGGACCGGCACGTGAGCGTCGCCGCATGGTTAAGCCCGGCGCGTTGCCACCGGTCTTTAGCTGACTTTCCTTCTTGTCAGGGCGCCGGATGGTGCTAGTCTGACCCGCCTTGGGAATATGAAAGCGGACATTCATCCGAAATACGTGGACGCGGAAATCCGTTGCGCCTGCGGCAACGTGATCAAAACCCGGTCCACCAAGCCGGTGATCATTGTGGGCATTTGCAATGCCTGCCACCCGTTCTACACCGGCCAGCAAAAACTGGTGGACACCGCCGGGCGCGTGGACAAGTTCCAGCAGCGGCAGGCCAAGACCGCCGCGCTGCAGGCGGCCCTGGCCGAAAAGAAAAAGAAAAAACGCTAGCCGCCCGATTTCCGCAACCGCCCGCCGCCGTGCGCCGCCGCGCACCCGCGGGCGGTTTGCTTTTCCATCCATGCCGCCCGAACCGTCCCGCCCGGAGGAACGCCCGCGCCCCGGTCGAAACCCGCGCGTCATTGCCCGCGCCGTCCCATGGACATGAAACCTTACATCGAACGGTTCCGCCGGCGCCTGGCCGAACTCGAAACGGCCCTGGCCGACCCGGTAGTGGCCACCCAACCGGCCAGGCTTCAGGAACTGGCACGTGAATACGCGCGGCTCAAAGAGCTTGTCACCACCGGGGACCAGTACCTCCGCGTCGAGGAAGAACTGCAACGGAACCGGGACCTTCTGGAGGCGGAACCGCCCCAGTCCGAACTGGCCCCGCTCATCCGCGAGGAAATCGCAAGGTGCGAATCGGACCTGGCACGTCTCACCCGGGAACTGCAACGGGGCTTGTTGCCCCCGGACCCGGCCGACCACCGCAACATCGTCATGGAAATCCGGGCCGGTGCCGGCGGTCAGGAGGCCGCCCTGTTCGCCGCGGACCTTTACCGCATGTACACCCGCTACGCCGAAGCTCGCGGCTGGAAGGTTGAACCCATCGACGCCAGCCCGTCCGACCTCGGCGGTTTCAAGGAGGTCATCTTCCTGGTCAGCGGTTCCGACGTCTATCAGCGGCTCAAATATGAGAGCGGTGTGCACCGCGTCCAGAGGGTGCCGGTGACCGAGGCCCAGGGGCGCATCCACACCAGCACGTGCACCGTCGCCGTCCTGCCCGAAGCGGAGGAAGTGGACGTCGAAATCAAACCCGAGGAACTCGAAATCACCGTCTCCCGGGCGTCCGGACCCGGTGGTCAGGGCGTGAACACCACCGATTCAGCCGTCCAGATCCTTCACAAACCCACGGGCCTGATCGTCCGTTGCGCAGATGAACGGTCCCAGCAGAAAAACAAGGCCAAGGCACTCCGCGTCCTGCGCGCCCGGTTGCTCGAGGCCAAACGGGCCGAGGAAGCCGCGCGTTACGCCGCCCAGCGTCGTGCCCAGGTCGGCACCGGCGAACGAAACGAGCGAATCCGCACCTACAATTTCCCCCAAAACCGCGTGACGGATCACCGGATTGACCTCACCCTTTACAACCTGGGCGCCATCCTGGACGGTGACCTCGATCCCGTCATCGAACCTCTGATGGCCCACGACCTGACCCGCCGCCTGGAGGAATGGACGCGCAATCAACCGGCCTGAATCCGGACCGTTCCGCTTCCGGTTCCGGCCCGGAGTCCCTTTGCGCTGCCCGCCCGATGCCCGGCGTCCCCTGACCATGCCGCCGGGATCGCCGCCGCGCCCGGCCGGCTCACGGACTGCGAGTGGCCAAAACGCCGCTCTGGGTGCGCGGCATCAACCCGGCCACGGCAGGATCAATCTTCCCCACCAACCCGCCGGGGAACCAGCCGAAGAACAACAGCACTGCCAGCAACACCGCATACGGCAGCCGGGCCGGCCAACCCGTCACATCCGCGGGCCGGGCCCCGTCCGGCAGTGGGCCGTGCACCAACCGCCGCACCGCGCGCAACATGTAAACCGCTCCCACCACCAGCGCCGCAAACAACGCTGCCACGGTCACCCCGCGCAAAGCCGGCTCCGCCCAAAGGCCGAAAAACACCGTCACCTCCCCGATGAAATTGGCAAACCCCGGCAGACCACACCCGGCCAACGCCGCCATCACCAGGGCCGCCCCCCAAAACGGCATGGCCCGACCCAGCCCGCTCATCTGCCGCATCGCCAGCGTGCCCGTTTGCTTGTATAGATGTCCGGCCAACCCGAACGACAGCGCCGCCAGCAACCCGTGCGCCACCATCACCACCACCGCACCCGTCACGCCAACCTGATTCCATGCCGCCAGCCCCAGAAACACGAACCCCATGTGCGCCACACTCGCATAACCCAGCAGCCGGCCCAGGTCCTCCTGCCGCATCGCCACCCAGCCCGCATACAACAGGTTCCCCAGCGCCAGCACCGCCAACACCGGCATCCAGTCCGAGGCCGCCTCCGGCAACCACGGCTGCGCCACCCGCAACAGACCGTACAGCCCGAACTTCTTCAACACGCCGGCATGCAACATGGCCGTTGCACTCGGCGCCGCCGCATACCCGGCCGGTGCCCACACATGAAACGGCCACAACGACACCAGAATCCCGAAACCGAACAGCAACAGCGGATAGATCCGGGCCTGCGTCCCGGCCGAAAGCGGATGCTCGCGGAAATACCGGGTCAACGACGGGATGTCGAACGTCCGGTCCCCCGCCGGCACCTGCAGATACAACGCCACCAGCCCGATCAACACCAGCAGGGCACCCGCCGTCAAAAACAACGTCATTTGAAACGCCGCCGGTCCCCGTTCCTCTCCGCGCCCCCAGATCCCGATCATCAGAAACGTTGGCACCAGGGCCAGTTCGTGGAAGAAATAGAAGAAGAAGAGGTCCAGCGACGCAAACGCGCCCAGGATGCCGCCCGTCATCACCAGCAACAGAAAGTAAAACTCCTTGGTCCGCCGGCGGATCTCCCGTGAACAAACCGCGGCCGCCCAGCCCACCAGTGCGCCCATCAACACCAGGCCCACGCTCAGCCCGTCCACGCCGAGCCGGCATTCCATTCCCAGCGAGGGCGCGCCCAGCCCGGGGATCCGTGTCACCATCCGGTACCCGTCGGCGTCCGCTGGCGCCCCGGAATATCGCACAAACACCCCCACCGCCAACAGGGCCGTCAGCGCAGTGGCCACCAGTGCGATCCGGCGGGGTGCCCGCGCCGAGTCGCGTGGTACCAGCAGCACCAACAGCGCCGCCACCAGGGGAATCACCACCAACCAACCCAGCATCGTCATTGCCGTTCCTCCCATCTCCTTCCGCAGCCGGTCACCTCACCCGCCCAAAATCCACCACAGAACGACCGCCAGGCCGGTCGCAAACACCAGCGCATAGGTCTGCAGGTTGCCCGACTGCAGCAACCGCATCGTCTGGCCCAGCACGTCCGTCCCGCCCCGCAACAATCCCACACAGAATCCCTGCAACACCCACCGCTCCACCCCGGCCACGAACATCGCCCATGCCTCGTGCAGTCCGATGAGCGTGGCCTCATACAACTCGTCAAAATACAGTCGCTGCCGGAGCCAGCGCGCCACGCGCGGGCATCGCTCGGTCAGGGGATCCTCCGACGCCCCCGCGTAGAACCGCCAGGCCAGTCCCAAGCCCGCCAGCATCGCCACCAGACCGGCCAGAGCCGGCACCGGCGCATGATGGAAAGGCTCCCACAACTGCGCCCACCACGAATCCCCATGGGCACCTTCCAAACCCGGCAACATGCCCTGTAACACCGCCTGGATCCCCATCAGCCCGCCCGCCACGCTCAGCACCGCCAGAATGCGCAGCGGCCAGAGCATCATCTGCCCGGGCTCCGTCGCATGCGCCGCCGTGTCGGTGCGTGCCTCGCCCAGAAACGCCACCCACACCAGCCGGAACATGTAAAAACTCGTCAGTCCCGCCACGCCCACGCCCAGGGCAAACAAGGGCAAACTGCGTTCCCAGGCCGCCGCCAGCAGCGTGTCCTTGCTGTAAAAACCGCTCAGCGGCCACACACCGGCCAGCGCCAGTGTCCCGACCAGGAACGTCCAGAACGTCACCGGCAGCCGGCGACGCAACCCGCCCATCCGCCAGATGTCCTGCTCATGATGCAGCGCCACGATCACCGACCCGGCCCCGAGGAACAACAACGCCTTGAAAAACGCATGGGTCACCAGATGAAACATCCCCGCCGCCGGCGCCTGCAAACCCACGCCCATCACCATGTAACCCAGCTGCGACAACGTCGAGTAGGCCAGGATCCGTTTGATGTCGTTTTGCTGGATGGCAATCAGCGCCGCCAGCAGCGCCGTAAGGCCCCCCACCCAGGCCACCACCGTCAGGGCCTCGGGCGTGAACAGGAAAAACACCCGGCAGAGCAGATACACCCCCGCCGCCACCATCGTCGCCGCATGAATCAATGCGCTGACCGGGGTCGGACCCTCCATGGCATCCGGCAACCAAACGTGGAGCGGGAACTGGGCGGATTTTCCCACCACCCCGCAGAACACCAGCAGCCCCACCGCCGTGGCCGTTATCCCCAGTTCCGCCGCCATCCCGGGCCAGCGCAGTTCCAGCCGGCCGAAATCCAGGGTCCCCGCCAGTCCGTACAACATCAGGATCCCCGCCAGGAATCCCAGGTCCCCCAGCCGATTGGTCAAAAACGCCTTTTTGGCCGCATCGGCCGCCGACGGCCGCTCAAACCAGTGCCCGATCAGGAGGTAACTCGAAACCCCCACCAGCTCCCAAAACACAAACATCTGCAGAAAGTTCCCCGCCAGCACGATCCCCAGCATCGAGAACATGAACAAACTCAGGCAGGCAAAATACCGTGCGAACCCAGCGTCGCCCCGCATGTATCCCGGGGAATACAGGTGAATCAGGCTGCCCACCCCGGTCACCACCAGCAGCATCACCAAACTCAACGGGTCCACCCGCAGATCGAAGGTCACCGACCACGAGCCGATGCTCCACCAGGGCACCGAGACCGTCCCGGACGTCCACCCGTTCAGCCCCCAAAACACCACGGTCAGCAGAAAACTCCCCACCGCGGCCCCGATGGACCATGCCGCGCTCCGCCGCGGATGTCGCAGCGAGGTCAACGTGATCCCCACCGCCGCCGCCAGCGGCAGCAACAGAATCCACCACAACAAACCTTCGCCCTTCATCGTTTCCTTCCCGCGACCCGGTCCGCCCGGCCCCCCGGGTCGAATCCGGCCCGGCCGGGGCGGTCGGACCCTCCTACAAACGCAGCAAACTCACATCCTCCACGTGCGCCGTGCGCCGCTGCCGATATAACGCCACCAGCAGGGCCAGTCCCACCGCCACCTCCGCCGCCGCCACCGTGATCACAAAAAACACCAGCAACTGCCCCTGCATCTCGGCCCGATACCGTGAAAAGGCCACCAGGGCCAGGTTCGCCGCATTCAGCATCAGCTCCAGGCTCATGTACATCACCAGCAGGTTGCGCCGGGCCACCACGCCCAGCAGCCCCAACCCGAACAACAGGAAACTCAGCGTCAGGTAGTGTTCCAACCCCGGTTTCCAGCCCATGATCGCATCTCCCATCGCGCTCGTCCTCCGGTCCGCCCTTTCACGGCAGATCGCGTTTGCTGATCACGATTGCCCCCACCATGGCCGCCAACAACAACAACCCCATCACCTGCAGCGGCAACAAATAGTCGGTGAACAACAGCCGGCCCAGCCACCGCACCGTACCGTCCATCTCCGGGGCGGCCAGCTCCCGGCCGGGTCGCGCCATCCAGAGCGCCCGTAACAACAGCCCTGTCACCAGGGCCGCCGCCGCCCCGCCGGTCAGCAAACCCGCCCAGCGCAGTCGCCGCCGGGCCTCCTCCTGCAAATCCAGCAGCATCAGTACGAACAGGAACAACACCATCACCGCCCCGGCGTAGACCAGCACCTGGACCGCGGCCACAAAGTAGGCCCCCAACAACACAAACAGACCCGACAACGCCAGGATCGTCACCGCCAGAAACAGTGCACTGTACACGGGATTCCGGCTGAACGGATTCCACACCACCAGCGCCCCGCTGACCAGCGCCACCAGGCCAAACACGTAAAACAACAAATCCGGCAGCGTCATCGCCCACCGACCTCCCCCGGCCGGGCCCGGGCCGGAGCCGTGTCACCGGCCCCGCGCACGGGCCTCCTCAGGTTCGCACCGGGAAATCCTCCTGTGCGCGTGCCTCTTCCAGCTTGTGTTTCCATTTCTGGATCCCCGCATGCACGCCCCCCAGGGCGAGCAGCTTCTCCTTGTTGTAAATCATCTCCTCGCGGCTGGTGCCGGTCAGCGAGTAATCCTTCATCAGGAAGATGGCCTCTTCCGGGCAGACCTCCTGGCAGAACCCGCAGAAGATGCACCGGAGCATGTTGATCTCGAACTGCAGCGGCATCTTCTCGGCATTGGGCCGGTCGGCCGGTGGCCCGTCCGGTCCGGGCGGTGTGATGCGGATCGCCTTGGGCGGGCAGACAAACTCGCACAACTGACAGGAAACGCACTTGGTGTTGCCGTCCTGGTCCCGCACCAGATAGGGTGCGCCCCGGTAACCCTCCGGCACCGTCCACCGCTCCTCCGGATACTGCAACGTCACCTTTTTCCGGAAGAAATGCCGCAGCGTCACCTTCAACCCACCCCACACCGCCGGCAAATACAACCGCTCCCAAAAATTCAGCGGTTTGCGCGGAACCACGCGGACGGATCCGCGGCCCCCGAACGCCGCCGCCCCGCCCGGAGACGTCCGCGGACCACCGCCCGCGGCGCCCGCAGCGGGAACGTCCCTTGTTGCCGTCGCTTGTCCGTTCATAGGCTCCGCCACCACAGCCAGGTTGCCGTCACCAGGATGTTGGCCAGGGCCAGGGGGATCAGGCCGTACCAGCTCAGCCGCATCAGCTGATCATAACGGAACCGCGGCCACATCCACCGCACCCAAATGAACACCAGCAACAACGCCAGCACCTTGCCCACAAAAATCGCCACGTGCAACAGCCCGCCCCACACGGTCGCCGCCGGCCGGTCCAATCCCCACCACGGCAGCGTCCAACCCCCGAAAAACAGCGTGGTCATCAACGCGGAGGCCAGGATCATCGCCGCGTATTCGCCCATGAAGAACAGGGCAAAGCGCATGGAGCTGTACTCGACGTTGTAACCGCCGGCCAGTTCCTGCTCCGCCTCGGGCAGGTCGAACGGCGTCCGGTTGGTCTCGGCAAACGCCGCCACCAGGAACAGACACAGGGAGAAAAACGTCATCGGACTCTGAAACACCAGCCAGTTCGGAACCGGCAGCCATGCCGGGGCCCACGCGGCCCGGCCGGTCTGCGCCGCCAGAATCTCGCTCAGGTTCAGGCTCCCGACCCACAGGAACACCGGTACCACCGACAGCCCCATCAGCACCTCGTACGAGATCAACTGCGCACCACTGCGCAGCCCGCCCAGCAACGGATAGCGCGAGTTGGAGGCGTACCCAGCCAGCACGATCCCGTACACGCTCAACGAGAGGATCCCGAACACGTACACCAGACCCACGTTCAGGTCCGCAATCACCCAGGAACCCGAGCGCGTGCCGGGGGCCGACCCGAACGGGATCACCGCCAGGTTCAGTACCGCGGGCGTCATGACCAGCGCCGGTGCCAGCGTGTACAACACCCGCCGCACATGCGCCGGCGTGAAATCCTCCTTGAGAAACGCCTTGATCGCGTCGGCCGCCGGCTGCAGCAGACCCAGCGGACCGCAACGGTTCGGTCCCACGCGATCCTGAATGAACGCGCAAACCCGGCGTTCGATCAACACCACGTAGGACACCAGGAACATCAGCACCGCAAACGCCGCCACCGCGCGGATCACGGTGATCAGCGCCTGCTGCGTTGTCGCGTCCAGTCCTTCCCAGAAACCCATGGTCGCCCTCCCTTGTCCGGCTCGAGGTCCGACCCCCTACACCGGCACGTTGGCGCCCAGCGCCCCCAAAGCCGACCAGGTCAGGCCCCGAAAGGCCGGCACCTCGGTGGCCATGCGATCGAACAACCCCGGCAAATGCCCCGGCAGCCGTTCCCCAGTCAGGGCACCCACCCATTCCGCCAGCACCTCCCACTCCGGCCGGGCGTCGCCCGGCGGGGGAATGGCCGCCTCAAACCGCTGCACCCGGCCCCGCACGTTGGTGAACGTGCCCATCTTCTCCGCCGGGGCGCACCCCGGCAGGAGATAATGCGCCAGTTCCGTGGTGGCGTTGGGCAGCACGTCACACACCACCAGCAGGTCCAGGCCCCGCAACAGGGCCGGTTCAAACCCGTGCCGGGTTAGTTCCTCGCCAAACACCAGAAGGATCCGGATCCGGCCCTTGCGCACCTGTTGCAGGATCTGCGGCAGCTGGATTCCGATTTCCGTAAAGCAAATCCCCGTCAGCCGCGCCCCCTGGGTGTTGGGATTCCGGTCCGGATTCAACAGCAGGTGATCGCCCTCGCCCTCGCGCGGCACCGCGTCGCTGATCGCCTGCAACCGCGCCTTCAACCGGCTCAACAGCCACAGTTCCTCGTTCGATAGCCGGGCCGAGCCAATGATGCCCACCGTGCCCGGCTCCGCCCCGCGCAACCGTTCCAGGATTTCGGCCGTGGCCCGCTCCCAACTCGAATCCTGTCCATGGATCCGAACCTTGCGCAGACGATCCGGACGGTGGATCCACTTGTAGTTGAGCCGGCCGTAGTCGCACATCCAGTGGCTGTTGACCGCGTCGTTGGGTCGGGGCGTGTAACGGTAGATCCGGCCCTGACGGGAACCGATCAGAATGTTGCAACCGGTGCCGCAACTGGGACAGATGCCCGGGGTTTCCTTCAGGAACCAAACCCGCATGCGGAACCGGAAATCCCGGGAGGTCAACGCGCCGACCGGGCAGATGTCCACCGTGTTGAGCGTGTAGTTGTTGTCGAACTGCCGGCCGGGCGCGGTGGCAATGGTGTTGTAACTGCCGCGGTTGACAATCCCCAGGGCATCGTCGCCCACGATGTCGCGGGTAAACCGGATGCAGCGCGTGCAAAGGATGCACCGTTCGGCATCGAACACGATGCGCGGGCCCAGGTCCACCGCCTTGGGCTTGTGGACCTTGGCCTCCACAAACCGGCTTGTGGCCTCCCCGTAATCCAGCGCGTACTCCTGCAACTTGCATTCGCCGGCCTGATCGCAGATCGGGCAGTCCAGCGGATGATTGATCAGCAGGAACTCCAGCACGCCGGCCCGCATCGCCCTGACTCCGGGGGTGTCGGTGTAGATCTCCATGCCGGGGCTGATTGGCGTGGCACAGGCGATCGCCGGCCGCGGCGACTTCACAATCCGCGGCGTGCCGTCCGGGTTGAGGATCGGTTTCCGGTCCGGTCCCAGTGCCGGTGTGCCGTACTCCACCAGGCACATGCGGCAGTTGCCCGCCACCGGCAGTTTGGGATGGTAACAGTAGTGCGGCACGGTTACCCCGGCCAGCTCGCACGCCTGCAACATGGTCGTGGGCGCCGGTTTTCCCTGCCAATCCGGCATCATCCGCGGCACTTCGATCTCGCGTCCGTTGATGCGGACCCGGATCGTCTCCACCGCCGGCGCGGCCGCACCGGCCGCCGTCGAGGTCGAACTGGAAGTCACCGTGCTCATGCCATCCTTGCCCCTGCCGTCGCAGTGGGCCGGGTCGCTCCCGCGCGGCCCGACCCCGCCGCCGCAGCGTCACCCGCCCGGCGCGCCTCGCGGCGCGCCTCGCCCTCCTCACCGCGGGCCACAAACTGTTCCTTGAACTTGGCCACTGTGCTCTGCACCGGCCACGAACAGGCATCGCCAAAGGCACAAATCGTCCGGCCGCCCGGGATGTTGTCCGCAATGTGCAGCAGATCGTCGGCGTCCCGTCGCCGACCGCGTCCCTCGGCCAGCCGCTTCAGGATCTTGGCCATCCAGAGCGAACCTTCGCGGCAGGGCGTGCACTGGCCGCAGCTTTCATGGGCGAAAAACGCGCTGATGTTCGCCAGCACATCCACCATGCTAACCGAATCGTCCACCACGATCACCGCGCCGGACCCGGACATGCTCCCGGCCGCAATCAACGTGTCGAAATCGTAGGGCAGATCCAGCACGTCCTTTTCCTCCACCACATCCTTGCCGTCGAGACCCCGCCGACGCAGGGTCACGCGTTCGCCGGCCCGGAACACCTTGGCCGAAACACCGCCCGGAATGATCGCCTGCAGCTGCCGCCCCTCGCGCAGTCCGCCTCCAAAGGCCGGATCAAAAATCAACTCGCCCAGGGTCACCTTGCCCGTCTCGATCTCATAGCAACCCGGCCGGCGCACATGTCCGCTGAGGCTGACCAGGCGCGTGCCCGTGTTGTTCGGGGTGCCGATTTTGGCAAACTCCGCGCCTCCCATGGCCACGATGTGCTTGATGTTGCACAGGGTCTCCACGTTGTTGACGATCGTGGGACACATGTACAGCCCCAGCACCGCCGGGAAATAGGGCGGTTTGATCCGCGGATACGGCCGTTTCCCCTCCAGGGACTCGATCAGGCCGGTTTCCTCCCCGCAAATGTAGGCCCCGGCACCCCGGTGCACGATGATGTCCAAATCGTAACCGGTCCCCAAAATGTTTTTCCCCAGAAACCCCGCCTCGCGCGCCTCCGCCAGCGCCCGTTCCAAAATCTTCGCGCCCTGGGTGAATTCGCCCCGGATATAGATGAACCCGAGGTGCACGTCATTGGCGAAGCAGGCCAGGATCATCCCCTCCAGCAATTGATGCGGGTCGCGGTGGATGATCTGCCGGTCCTTGAACGTGCCGGGTTCGGACTCGTCGGCGTTGCAAATGAGGTAGATCGGCTTGCCGCTTTTCCGATCCACAAAACTCCATTTCAACCCGCAGGGGAACCCGGCGCCACCCCGGCCCCGCAAGCCGGATTTGACCACTTCTTCGCGGATTTGCTCCTGCGCGCTCAACACCCGGCCGTCCGGTAGCGTCAACGGCGGCAGGGTCAACCCCTTGCGCAACGCCTCGTACCCGCCGTGGCGCAGGTAGCACGCCAGATCCGGCGTGTACCCCGGCTCGCTCGCATGTTTCAAAATCAACCGGTATTCTGCGGGCATGGTCTCAAGCCCTCCCCAGCATTCGACCTCTTGACTGCGCCGCCGAAACGAATAGGCTCTTTAGCAGACGGGCTTGCCCGATGGTGTAACGGTAGCACAGCAGACTCTGGATCTGTTTGTCATGGTTCGAATCCATGTCGGGCAGCCATTCTTTTTTGCCCGGATTTCCCCCTTTTCGATCCGCCGGGTCGGAGGAGCCGGCCGCCCCCGGCCCTGCAGGGTCGGGAACTTGGCCCTTACGCCTCCCATGAATCGCCGGGACTTCATGATTTCGCCTCCGGCTTGGGCGGGGCGAACTCCGGATGGGCCAGCCACGATTCGACCTGCTCGGGGCCGACCCGCTCCCACAGATCATCATTCACCATCAACACCGGCGCGGTGTGACAACTGGCCAGACACTCCACAAACTCCACGGTAAACCGTCCATCGGCGGTCGTCTGCGGCCCGTGCCGGTGCGGATCCAACCCCAACCGCTCGCACAGCCGCCGGTGCAGCTCATGCGAGCCCGCCAGCATGCAGCTCAGCGTGCGACAGATCTTGATCTGCCACCGGCCGCAAGGTTCCTGCCGGAACATCGGGTAAAACGTCACCAGCTCGTAAATATGGATCGGTTGCAGCCCGAGCTTGCGTGCCGTCCATTCAATGGCCTCCTGGGACAACCACCCGAAATGCGCCTGCAGCGCGTGCAACACCATCAGGGACGCGCTCCGTTTGACCGGATAACGCGCCACCAACGCGTCGATCTCCGCCTCCAGGGCCGGGGGTACGCTCCAATCCATGATTCAGTAACTCCCCGTGGTTGGCCCGCCGGGCCCGCCGGGATACCTCCGGCGGGGTTCAGCGGTCGCATTCTCCCATCACGAAATCCAACGATCCCAGAATTGCCGGCACGTCACCCACCAGGTGACCCGGCAACAGCCGGGGCAGGATGCTCAAATTGCAGAAGGAGGGCGAGCGGATTTTCAAACGCCAGGGCGCGCCACCGCCCCGGCTGTGAATGTAAAAGCCCAGCTCGCCCTTGGGGTTCTCGTGCCCGAAGTACACCTCGCCGGGCGGGCAGTTGATCCCCTGTGTGACCAGCATGAACTGGTGGATCAGCTCCTCCATGGAGGTGAGCACCTTCGCCTTGGGCGGCAGGACGATCTTGCCGTCGTCCACACAAACCGGCTCGCCCGTGGCGTTGTCCGGTCCGCCCGGCATCCGTGCCAGGCACTGCCGGATGATCCGCGCGCTCTGGCGCATCTCCTCCATGCGAACCAGGTAACGGTCGTAACAATCCCCCTGCGATCCCACCGGCACGTCGAATTCCAGCTCGGCGTAGCACAGGTAGGGATGGGCCTTGCGCAGGTCATGGGCCACGCCGCTGCCCCGCAGATTGGGACCCGTCAACCCGTAGGCCACGGCCAGGTCGGGTGGGATCACCCCCAGACCCTGCGTCCGGTCCACCCAGATCCGGTTCCGCGTCAACAGCGTTTCCACCTCGTCCACCGCGCGCAACAGCTCGTCCACGAACCGTCCCACGGCGTCGCACCAACCGGGTGGTGTGTCGCGGGAAACGCCGCCAATGCGCGTGTAACTGGTGGTGAAACGCGCCCCGGTCAGGGCCTCGCAAAGATTGTAAATCTTCTCCCGTTCGGTGAAGGTGTGCAGGAACACCGTCACCGCGCCCACGTCCATGGCAAAGCTCCCCAACCCCAGCAGATGCGCCGAGATCCGGGCCAGCTCGGCGCAGATCACGCGGATGTACTGGCAGCGCGGCGGCAACCGGTCGTGGATCCCCAGCAATTTCTCCACCGCCAGGGCGTAGGCCACGTTGTTGGCGAGCGGCGCCAGGTAATCCAGCCGGTCGGTGTAGGGGATGAACTGCGTCCAGGTCATGTTCTCGGCGATTTTTTCATCGCCGCGATGCAGATAACCGATGTCGGGCGTGGCCCGCGTGATCACCTCGCCATCCAGCTCCAACACCAGCCGCAGCACCCCGTGGGTGGAGGGATGGGACGGTCCCATGTTGACCACCATCCGGTCCCCCGTGACCTCCTCCCACGTTTCGTCCACCGGCGGCGGTGTCGCGTGGGCCTGTCCGGCCCGCTCCGCCCGTGCCGCGGTGTCACCGAACTCGAATGTGTGTGCCGTGCTCATGCCAGGTTTCCCTGCCGGGTCCGGATTGCAGTCCCCCTGCGAGGACCGCCCCGGCTCAGCTTTCGGTGGGCCCCGGTTTGGCCCGCGGTTCCCGTTGGATGGCGTCCGGTGCTCCGGGGGCGGTGACAAACGGCCCTCCCTCCAGCGGCGCCACCTCGGTGAACGCCACACCCGGAACCTCGCTCGGCAAACCGCCCAACGGAAAATCCTTTCGCAGCGGATGATACGGGTAGCCCTCCCACATCAGGATCCGGCGCAGGTCCGGATGCCCGCGAAACCGGATGCCCATCATGTCGTAGATCTCCCGCTCGTGCCAGTCGGCTGCCGGCCACACACCGGTGACGGTGGGCAGCTCGGACCGCTCCTCCGGTACCCGGGTCCGGAGCCGCAACATCTGCCGGTGCCGCAGATTGTACAGGTGATACACGATCAGCCAGCGCGGCGGCCGGTCAAAGTTGTCCACGCTGGTGATGTCCAGCAGGAAATCGAAGCCCAGTTCGTCCCGGGCCACCCGACAGACCTCGGCCACCTGCTCGGGATCGGCCAGGTCCAGGCTCACCTCGTCCCGAAACTCTTCCGGTTCACCCAACCAACCGGGGAAACGCCCGCGCAACTGTTGGGCCAGCTCAAGGGCGGTCACCGTTTCGACCTTCATGGCTGCAACTCCATCTGCCGCGCCGGCGGGCGCACCGGCAGGGCCGGCCCGGGCTGTTTCAACGTCCGCAGAACCGGTTCCCGGCGGACTTTCCCCTGCAACTTGATCAGTGCGTCCAACAGCGCTTCCGGCCGCGGCGGACAGCCGGCCACGTACACGTCCACCGGCAGGATCCGGTCCACCCCCTGCAGCACGGCATAGGAACGGTACATCCCGCCCGTGGAGGCGCACGCGCCCATGGCAATCACCCATTTGGGCTCGGCCATCTGCTCGTACAACCGCCGCACCACCAGGGCCATCTTGTAGGTCACCGTGCCCGACACGATCATCACGTCCGACTGCCGCGGGCTGAACCGCATCACCTCCGCCCCGAATCGCGCGATGTCGAACCGACTGGCCCCGGCTGCCATCAGCTCAATCGCACAGCACGCCAGCCCCATCGGCATCGGCCAGAGCGAATATTGCCGGAACCAGTTCAGGGCGGCTTCCAGGCGCGTGATCACCACGTCGCCCTCCACCTTGGAGTTGTAACCGATTTCAGCCGTGGTTTGCATCGGACGATCAACCGCTCCCCAAAATCAAGATCGTTCAACCCTAGTGGAGCTAATCCCGCTCCGCAAGTGAATCCCCGGAATCGCCCCGCCACGGAGGAGCGGAAGATCCACGGTGTCCCACCGCTTGTCAGGCCGCGCCGGTGGTCTATGATGGCGCGGTGATGTCGAGAATTGTTGGGCCGTTGTTGTTTGCGCTGGTGTTTGCGCTGACGCGCATCCCCGGGCTGTTGCCGCCCAATTTCAGCGCCGCCTACGCCTTTGCGTTTTGTGCCGGCGTGTTCTTCCGGGGTGCCATGGCCTGGGCGCTGCCCATGGGCACCCTGGCCCTGACGGACGCGTTTCTCACCGCCTACTACGCGTTCAAACTGGGGTACGATGTGGTCTCGGGCCCGGCCCTGCTGGCACTGGGCTTCAACTACGTTGCCTACGCGACGCTGATCGGTCTGGGTCAATGCTTCAAGCCGCACGCCTCCCTGCTCAAGCTGATTGGCGGGGGGTTGATCGGCGCGGTGCTTTTCTACCTCATCACCAACACGGCCAGCTGGTGGTTCAACCCGTTTGGTCACCCGGAATACACCCGGACCTTGCAGGGTTGGTTGCGCGCGTTGACCCTGGGGGCCAGCGGTTGGCCGCCAACATGGGAATTTTTCCGCAATACACTGCTCAGCAGCGGCCTGTTCACCGCCCTGTTCAGTGTCGCCGCGCGGCTGACCGCCCCGGCTGAATCGCCCGCGGAAAAGGAACCCGTCCCGGCAGCGGAGGAGCCGGCGGAAACGCCGGAACCGGAAGCCGGGACGCGATCGGCCTGACCGGGGTCCGTCCTGCCCATGCGCATCGGCGTCATCTCGGACACCCACGGGTACCTCGACCCGCGAGTTCCCGAGCTTTTTGACGGTGTGGATCAGATCTGGCACGCGGGGGATGTCGGCCCCGCCTCCATCCTGGTCGCCCTGGAACAAATCGCGCCCGTGACGGCCGTGCTCGGGAACAACGATGTGGACCTGCCCCTGCGCGAATTCGAACTGGTGCGGGTCGGGGGCCGGCGTTTTTTACTGAGGCACATCGTGGATCCCGCCCGGCCCGGACAGGCCCTTCTCGAAATGATCGCCCGGGGCGAGCTGGACGGCGTGGTTTTCGGTCACACGCATCGGCCCTACTGGAACCGTCATCACGGCGTGCTGTTTCTCAATCCGGGCTATGCCGGCCGGCCCCGGGCCGGCCTTGAGCGAACCGTCGCCCTGCTGCACCTGGGCGAGGGCGATTGTCTGGTGGAACACCTGCGGCTGGACCCGCCGGCATGAATCCGTCCTGTGGCTTGCATGATGGCGCCGCTCGGGCAACGGACCGGACCCTCTAGAGCCGGCCTTCGCACCACGCCCGGTACCAATCGTCGACCCGACCGGTCTGTCCGTCGCCGCGGTGGACGAGGACACCCACCCGCGTGCTCAACGAGGCACCCTGCGGCAACGTAAACGGTCGCCCGTTCCGGGCAGCCTCCCGCCGGGGTCCGAACGTCCCATAATCCCGCGTCAACCAGGTGTGGGGATGCGGGTTTGAGGGATGACTGAACAACGCCAGGCCCTCGGCATCCGGCACACCGGTCCGCGAAAAGTCCACCCACCGGGCCGGACGGTCATGGGTTCCGGCCTGACCGATGCCGCCTTCGGAGTTCACCAACCGGCCCTGCCCGTTGGTGTTGAACCGGTCGTTCATGCGCACGTAGGGCCACGCGTAATGCACCGCGTCACTGCGAAACGTCACCGGCCCAAACGCCGCCGTCACCGTGAAGGTCACGTCGAGAAAGTATTGCCCGTCCTCCAGCGCCACCACGCGCATGTCCCGGGTTTCTTCCAAAACCGGGGTTTGCCCGTGGTCCATCTCCCAGATCAACCGCCACCGGAGTCGGCCCGCCCCGGAGCCCGGCTGCACCAGGAGAAAACCGTCATGACGGATCCGATCGCGGAAGGGCGGGTGCGGGTCTTTCGGCCCGCCGGCGCCACTGTACCAGGCATTGTAAAACGACGCTTCCCGATGCCCGGCCCGCTGGACCGTGTCCGCAAACCAGAACGAGCGATGATGCGGATACGGCTCGGCCTTTTGCACGGTCATCGGTTGTCCCGAGGGACTGAAGATCGGATACAAATGCGGCAAATCCCAATCCTCGCTGTAGACGCAGGTGAAGGCCGGCCGGCCGCCAATCCGTAGCTCGAGCCGGCCCCGTGCGTCGTCCCGAGCGAACTCCACCCTTGACCGCGCCGGCGGGTGCGACACGGTCTGCTGACACGCGGTAAACAAAACCGCCCCCGCCAACCCGAGTCCGAGGATCCATGGTACCGGTCGACCCGGCCCCGCCGCGCCTGAGGGCATCCCGCTCTGCATGGCTTTTCCGTCGTGGCTCAAACCTTTTCGGGATGTTGCCACGGTTTGCGCCGTTCGCGTTCTAGGTATTGGTTGGCCTCCGGATCGTCGGGGAAAATCTCCCGCACTGGGTCCCAGCGCAGCCGCCGCCCCACCCAGCGCGCAATGTTGCCCAGATGACAAACCGTGGCCGAGCGATGGCCGATCTCCACATCCGCGTTGGGCCGCTGCCGCGTCTTGATGCAGTCCAGCCAATTCTTGAGGTGATCGTCGTCGAACCCGCGCGGACGCCGTTTCAGCAGCTCGATGGCGTATTCCTCCGGGTCCGATTCCACCCGCCCGCGATCCACCCGGAACCGGCCGCGGTCGGTGATGAAGATGGCGCCGAACCCGGGTGGTTTGGGATCCTCGCTCGGCTCGAGTACCACGCCGTTGGCGTACCTGAAGAACACCCGGGCCTGGCTGCAAATGCGGTCGCCCCGGTCTTTCGGCTCCGGTTTCGTGTACACCGGCGGCACCAGTTTCTCGCCCTCAATCCACACCTCCACCGGACCGCTGTCGTCCATGCCCAGCGCCATCTGGATCATGTCGAACCCGTGCGATCCCCAGCCGGTCATCTCCCCGCCCGAATAGGGACGGAAGGAGAGCCAGCCCGGATTGGCTCGCGGCAGGTAAAGGTCCTCGTTGTAGGGGACCACCGGCGTGGGGCCGCACCACATGTCCCAGTCCAGACCGTCCGGTATCTTTTGCTCGGGCAGTGCGCATTCCCACGGCGTGGGATAGTTCATGTACAGGACCTTTTGGATTTTGCCCCAGTCCCCCCGCCGCAGTGCGTTGCACGCCTCGATGTCAATCCACATGGACCGCTGCTGACTGCCGACCTGAAAGACCCGGTTGTATTTCCGGGCCGCCTGAACGATCAACCGACCGTCCCGGATGGTCAGCGATACCGGCTTTTCGGCGTACACGTCCTTGCCCGCCTGACAGGCGCTGATGCAGATGTAGGCCCGCCAGTGTTCGGGCGTGGCCGTGATGATCGCGTCCACGTCCTTCCGGTCCAAGAGCCGCCGAAAGTCCTGGTACGCTTCGCCCCCATGCTTACTGGTGACCGCCTGGGCACGCGGCAGATTCACGTCCGCCACCGCCACAATCCGCGCTTCCGGCAACCGCAACAAACCCTGCAGCAGGTTGCCCGCCTGCCGGCCCATGCCAATGAACCCGATGCCGATCTGTTCGTTCGGCCCCGGCCGACCCGGCGCACCCAACACACTTCGCGGCAGGATCTGCGGCAGCCCCCAGGCCGCCGCTGCCGCCACCACGCCACGACGCAAAAAGGTCCGGCGCGATACACCACGTGCCGCCGAAGATCGAACCTGCGCGAGAGAGAAAGACTGTTTCATCATGTCCGCATCCGGAGTCGAAAACCAGCCGTTGCGACCCGTTGCCGCTCCCGAGTCCCGTGGGGGCGGCACCCGGTTTTCGCAACCGACCGGCTTTCCACGTTCCAACATTGGTTCACCGCTGCCAGCATGCACATTCGTTCTGCAGCCCGGCCAGAAGGAATTTGCCCCTGGCCGACCCGTTCTCACAGGGCAACCTGCGGGACCCGGCGCGGGCGTGCCAAGGACCACCTGTCATGGCCCGCGATATCTCGTCACGGACAACGCGATTTGAAGCGGGGGCGCACCGCTCAACCTCCAGCCCCACCCCATGCCTCCGTGCCGGGCGATCTGCCGGAACTGCCTCCCCCGGGCACCTCAACCCGGAGGCCAACCCATCTTGCGTCCACCCAGGATGTGCCCGTGCAGATGCGGCACCGCCTCGCCGGCGTCCGGTCCGCTGTTGAAGACCATGCGCCAGCCGCTCTCGGCCACGCCCAGTTGCCGTGCCACCTCGGCCGCCTTCACCATCAAATGACCCAGCAACGGCGCGTCTTCCGCCGTGACCGCGGCCAGGTTCCGGATCGGTTTCCTCGGCACAATCAGCACGTGCGTGGGGGCTTGGGGGTTGATGTCGTGGAACGCCACCACCAGGTCGTCCTGATACACAATACGGGCCGGCAATTCGCCGTCGCAGATTTTCTGGAAGATGGTCTTGCTCATGCTCGTGTTCTCCTTTTCCTGACGGGCCGGGCCGGGCGCGGATTCACCCACACCGGGCGTCGCCGGTCAATCCACCACCAACAGGCAATCGCCGGTGGCATGCGCAGATACACAGGCGCGCAGGTACTCCACGATCCGGTCCCGCAGCGCCTCGCATCGCGGACACCATCGTCGCACGCCCAACAACCGTTTCACGCAGGCGCGCAACCCGTGAAACCGGACCCGGGCCGGCGACCTGCGCAGTTGAGTCTGAACCGCCCGACGCAATTCGACAAAGAAGAACAGCTCCGTATCCGCCGCCGCACGGGCCAGCATCACCAGGTCCTGGGCCGGACCGCACTGCGGGGCCGCAGGAGGGTGCACCGGCCGTCCGTCGCGGTCGTGCGCCAGCGCACGCAACGCCATCTCCAACGTGCGGGTGAACTCGTCCAGCGTGACGCTGTCCCTCGCCAGGTCATGCCGGAAATAGTGAAACACCGCACGAACCGTCTGCTCCAGAACCTCGGCATCCCCCAAGGGCGGGTCGCCGCCCACCAGTTCGCCCACGATGCTTTCGGCCGAGCAGGGGACCCGTTCGCCCGATGCCAGCTCAAACACCAGATACTCGCTGCCCAGCAGGATCATGCCGCACCCTCAAGCCGCCGCACCTCATGCACAAAGTCCGTCGCCTCCTGAAACCGGCGGTACACACTGGCAAACCGGACATAGGCCACCTGATCCAGCCGACGCAACTCCTCCATCACCAGGTGACCAATCGCCTCGGCCGGAACCTCCCGCTCGTACTGCTCGCGCAGGGCCTGGACCACCCGCTCGATCAGGGCTTCCACCGCCTCCGTGCTGACCGGCCGTTTCTGGCAGGCCTTCGCAATTCCCGAGGCCAGTTTCTCGCGCGAAAACGGTTCCCGCCGGCCGTCCCGTTTCAACACCACCAGGTCCTCGTGCTCAATGTGTTCGTAGGTGGTGAACCGATACCCGCAGCGGGTGCATTCACGACGCCGACGAATGGTCGCCCCTTCTCGCGACGAGCGGGAATCCACCACGCGGTCTTCCAAACACCCGCATTTGGGACAACGCATACAACAACCGCCACAACCGGTCGTGGCTCAACCTTTCTACCGCCACAACCGGTGGTCGTCAAGCGCTTTGAAGCAAAAATTGCACCAAACCCGGCCCATCCCGGCCCATCGACACGTCACCTTGCCCGCCTCATAAGTCCGACTCAATCCATCGCTCAAGATGCGTCCCAGGGCTGACCGGCCCTGAACGCGCGTCGGGGACCCGACCCACCCGCCGTGAACTGACGGTCCGGTGCAGCGTTACGGGATGGGATCCGGTCTCATGCTCCCGCCTGCATCGACCCCGCAGGCTCGGGTCCACCGCGGGAGCTCCCCCGGGCAGCGCCCGGGCCCCGCAAGTCCGGCCGGCCGGGGCCCGGTTCCGCCACCGGCTTCCGACGACCGCCTCCGGTTTTCCGGCTTTTGCAAGAGAACCGCCGCCGGGATAATGTTGCTTGTATGGTTCGCATTCAGAACGTCCATGTCCGGGAACTGATCCGGCTCAAGCCGCCCCGGGCCTTGTTGGCGGAACTGCCGTTGGATGAGGCGGCCGCCCGCACGGTCGTGGCCGGGCGGGAAGCCGTCCGGCGGATTTTGGAGGGGGCGGATTCCCGGATGCTGGTGTTGGTGGGGCCCTGTTCGATTCATGATCCCGAGGCGGCCCTGGACTATGCACGTCGCCTGGCCGCGCTCCGACGCGAGCTGCAGGACTCCTTCGAAATCATCATGCGCGTGTATTTCGAAAAACCGCGCACCACCATCGGCTGGAAGGGCCTCATCAACGACCCGCACCTGGACGGGACCTACGACATCGAAACCGGCCTGCGCCGCGCCCGATCGCTCCTGCTGGAAATCGCGCACCTGGGGCTGCCGGCCGGCACCGAGTTTCTCGACCCCATCGTGCCGCAGTACATTGCCGACCTGGTCTCCTGGGCGGCCATCGGCGCCCGCACCACCGAGTCCCAAACCCATCGCGAAATGGCCAGCGGCCTTTCGATGCCCGTGGGATTCAAGAACGGCACCGATGGCAGTCTGCAGGTGGCCATCGACGCCATGCAGGCCGCGCGGCATCCCCACGCTTTTCTCGGCGTGGACGAGGACGGCATCACCAGCATTGTCCGGACCACCGGCAATCCCTGGGGCCACATCGTCCTGCGCGGTGGCCGTCAGCGGCCCAACTACGATCCCGAAAGTATCCGCCAGACCGAACAACAACTCGCTGCGGCGGGGCTGCCCCCGGTGATCATGGTGGATTGCAGCCATGCCAACTCCGGCAAGATCCCGGCCCGGCAGGAGGACGTCTGGCGCAGCGTCATCCAACAACGTTGCAGCGGCACCCGGTCGCTGGTCGGCATCATGCTCGAAAGCAACCTGTTCGAAGGCAATCAACCGTTCCCGCGACCCGTGCACGAGCTGCGTTACGGGGTGTCCATCACCGACCCGTGCATCAGTTGGGAAACCACGGAACGACTCCTGCGTTGGGGTGCAGCCGAACTGGCCCGGGCCGGTCAACCTGCCCCTCACGCAGCCCCGGCCGTTCCGGCCGGTTCCTGACCACCGGGGCTGCTACCGGCCTGAACTGCGGCCCTCCGCCGCGGCCAACATCTCTGATGGCCCGCGGCGCATATGCCAGCCCCGAGCAGGACCGTGTCCCCACAGCGCAGCCGGAAACCGGACGCGAGGTGGACGGCTCCGCAACGTTGCGCTTGAGCCAAACAGAAGGACTCGGTCCCTGCCGTCCGGTCCTGAGGGGTCCCTCACGTTCGCCCCTGCCGGTGCGCACCCCGGCTTCCTGCATGCACCGGGATCTCCTTCACCCGGCCCCGGCGCACGGTGCTGTCGGCGACAAAGGTTGCCCTTCCCGGGCACAGCACCTGGCGGAACCTGGCAAGGGCCGCGCCTTTGCGATCCGTCCGGAAACCGGTCCCGGCGGACCGGGCCGTCGCCGCTCTGGCGCTCACCTGCCCTGGGAGGTCGTTCCCGGGATTGTCTGCGAGCGCCCGTAAATGCGCCGCGTTCCATTGGTCGGATGCACGCCGGCTTGGGTAACCCGTATCCGTGCGGCCAAAACCGTTTGCCCCCTGGCCCGTGCGTGCTCTAAGTTCGACACCGTAAGGTCCGGTGAGGCGTGGCCGGGGCTGCGGGGCGCGCCACCCGGTCCGGAGACGGGCCGCGCCATGACCGAACCTGTTCCCGCCATGAAACGGAGCTACGAGCTGGTCATCAACGGCGAGACCCGCACGGTCATGAGTGAGCCGGGCCGCACCCTGCTGGAAGTATTGCGCGAAGACCTGGGACTGACCGGCACCAAATACGGCTGTGGCGAGGGACAATGCGGTGCGTGCACGGTGCTGGTGGACGGCCGGCGTGAACACGCCTGCAAACTTGCCGTGGAGGACGTTGCCGGTCGATCGGTCCTGACCATCGAAGGCCTCGGCCGCGAAGGTCGGCTGCACCCGGTACAGGAAGCCTTCCTGGCCGAACATGCATTCCAGTGCGGTTACTGCACGCCCGGCATGATCCTCGCCACCGTGGCTCTGCTTCAGCGGCATCCCCGGCCCACGGACGCGCAAATCCGCCAGTGGCTGAATGGGAACCTCTGTCGTTGCTGCGGTTACCCGCGCATCCTTCGCGCGGTGCAGCGCGCAGCTCAACTGTGGCACCGCTGACGTCATGAACCACGCTCCGACCTCGACTCATCCCCACTCCCTCCCACCCGACCCGCCCGGCCCGACCTTCACGCCAGCCGACCGGCCGGGGATGGATCGCCGGCAGTTCCTTCAATGGCTGGGGGCCGGCGTGCTGTGGATGGTTACCGGGACGCGCGTGTGGGCCCAGGTACGGCGTGGCGGTTTGCGCGGCGACCGGTTGCCGCTGCAGGCGCGACTCCACCTCGGCGTGGACGGCTCCATTACGGTCTTTTGCGGCAAGGTGGAATGTGGCCAGGGAGCACGGGCCGAGATTGTTCAGGCCGCGGCCGAGGAGCTCCACGTGTCGCCCGCAAAGGTCCGCGTCCTCATGGCCGACACGGCCGAGGTACCCGATGACGGCATCACGGCCGGCAGCCGCACCACGCCGTCCACCGTACCCCACGTTCGGCGCGCCGCGGCTGCCGCCCGGCAATGGTTGTGTCGCCTGGCTGCCCGTCAATGGGAGGTGGATGCCTCCGCACTTTCGGTCCGGGACGGACAAGTCCGGCACCCGCACCGAAACCTGGTGTTCACTTACGCCGATGCCGCCCGGCACGCCGCCCGGGATTCCGCATGGTCAGAGCCCGTCCCCGCCGACATCCCATTGACCCCGACACCCGACTGGCAGGTCATGGGCCGGAGCCTCGCCCGGCCCAACGCACTGGATGTGGTGACAGGACGGCATTGTTACCCGTCGGACCTGCGTCGGCCCGGACTGTTGTACGGGGCGGTGTTGCGGCCACCCGCCTGGGGGGCTCGACTTGAATCCGTGGAGCTGCAGGCGGCGGTAAAGGCCGTGCCCGGCGTGGTGGTCGTACGGGAGGGCGACTTCGTGGGTGTGGCTGCATCCACCACCGCCGAGGCGCGTCGGGCCGTGGAAACACTGGCGGCCACGGCTCGCTGGACCGTGCCCTCCGAAGCACCATCCAGCCGCGGGTTGTCCGAATACCTGCGTCAACACCTCCAGGAGCCGGTCCCGCCCAATCCGTTTCGGGCGACGTGGGAAAGCGCACCGCACCGGTTTCGCGCCACCTACAACGTGGCCTACGTACAACACGTCCCCATGGAGACGCGGGCCGCTCTGGCGGAATGGGAAGGCGACAACCTCACCGTCTGGCTCGGCACCCAAAACCCGTTCGGCTGCCGCAACGAGCTGGCGCGAGCCCTGGGCGTGCCGTTGGAGAAGGTGCGGGTGGTGGTCCCGGACTTTGGAGGTGGTTTCGGTGGAAAACATACGGCCGAGGCGGGCATCGAAGCGGCGCGTCTGGCGCGGGCCGCCAACCGCCCCGTGCTCGTCCACTGGACGCGCGAGGAAGAATTCACCTGGGCCTATTACCGACCGGCTGCGGTCATCGACGTCGAGGCCAGCCTGGACAGCCGGGGCCGCCTGACAAGCTGGTATTTTGTGAATCTGAACTCCGGCCCGGCGGCGTTGGACACCCCGTACGACGTGAGGCAATCCCTCTGTCGTTACGTCCCGGCGCGGGCGCCACTCCGGCAGGGGTCCTACCGTGCCCTGGCCGCCACGGCCAACCATTTCGCCCGCGAATCCGCCATGGACGAACTGGCGGCGCTGGTTGAAGCCGATCCGCTCGAATTCCGTCTCCGTCACCTGCCGGAAGGCCGGCTGCGTACCGTACTGGAGGAAGCTGCCCGCCGGTTCGATTGGACCGGGCGTCGTCGCACGGCCGCGCCGGGCACGGGGTTCGGCCTGGCTTGCGGCACCGAGAAAGGGTCTTTCGTGGCAGCCTGCGTGGAGGTGACGGTGGACGAACCGGCCGGCCGTATCGAAGTCCGCAGGATCTGCCAGGTTTTCGAATGCGGGGCCATCGTCAACCCGGACAACCTGCGCGCCCAGGTCGAGGGTTGCATCCTCATGGGCTTGGGACCGGCCCTGTGGGAGGAGGTGCGTTTTGCCAACGGGCGGCCTGCCAACGCCGCCCTGAGCCGGTACCGTGTGCCGCGGATTACCGATGTGCCCGAACTCGAGATCCATCTGTTGAACCGACCGGACCTGTCCCCGGCGGGTGGAGGTGAGACCCCCATCGTGGCCGTGGCGCCGGCCATTGCCAACGCCGTTGCCCACGCCACGGGCCGACGGATTCGGCAAATGCCGCTCCGATGGGAGACCGCAGCCTCATCCCCATGACCTGTGCCCTTCTGCTGGCGGCGGGGCGATCGCGCCGGATGGGCGCGCCGAAATTGTTGTTGCCGTGGAAGGGCGGCACGGTCCTTCGAACCGTGGCCACCGCGTTTCTTGACGCCGGCGTGGACCGTGTGATTGTGGTGACGCCTCCGGATGCGGCCGACCTGCGCGAGGCTTTGACCGGGCTGGCCGTGCATTGGGCGGTGAATCCCGGGCCGGACGGTGAAATGCTGGAGTCGGTTCGTTGCGGGCTGGCAGCTGCACCGGACTGCGTACGGACCTGTTTGGTCAGTCCGGCGGACCTGCCCTTGTTGCACGCACCGTTGATCCGCGCCCTGCTCGAGGCCCATGAAAAGCGCGGAGCGCGCCTTACCGTGCCGGTATGGCAGGGTCGCCGCGGTCATCCGCTGATCTTCGATGCCTCGTTGCGTGAGGAAGTGATGACGTCGCACGACGGAGTTGGCTTGCGCGGGCTGCTCCAAACCCACGCCACCGAGGTGTTCGAATGGCCTGCGCCCGACCCCTCGCCCTGTGAGGACCTCGACACCCGCGAGGACTACGAGAGGCTCCGGCGCACATCCATATGACCGCATGGGTGATCCGCGCCGCGGCTTGTGGCCGACGGCCGTGGACACGCGCTTCCATCCGGCCCGCCAGCCCCGCAAGGCACTGCCCGTTGCGCCGACGACCCACTTCGCTCCCGGTCCGAATTACCCATTCACCCGGACAAAACCGGCGGGAACGGCCCGAGGTTGTCCGTGAATCCGCCGAGGCGGCCGGGCTGGCCGGAGACCGCCGCCGCCGCGTCCGGCTCAGCCTGCCGGGCGTTGTCGTGGCCGGTTCGGACGCCGGTGCACACGCGGCCTGCCGGAACGCATGAAATACCGGCTCGCGTGGGGAGCGGAGTCCGTGGGGCCGCAGGGCATGTCCGGTCCGGGCTGCCGCAGCGGCATGGGAAGTGAGGCTGAAGGGCCCCGCCGCACGAATGGGAAATTGGTCCGTTGATGCGGGGCCGTGGCCGGGCGCACCGACCAAACCGCAGGCCGGGCCTGCCACGGGCGTTTCTTCAGGCCGGGAGGTCGGGTGTTACATCTCTGCTCAACCCGCGGTTGGAGGGGAGGGAGAGCTTGCACCGGCCGAATCGGCCGGGGCGGTTGAGGTCACCCCCTCCGGCTTGTTAGCGGGGTTGCGGGCGTCGAGGAACTTGCGCAGCTCCGAGGCCAGGCGCGGTCCGAACCCGGGGACCTCGGCGATTTCTTCGACCGTGGCCTGGCGCAGGCGTTGGACCGACCCAAAATGTTTGAGCAGGGCGGCCTTTCGGACGGGGCCGATGCCCGGGAATTCGTCCAGCACGCTTTCGGAGATTTTGCGGAGCCGTAGCTGGGCGTTGTAGGCGTTGGCCACCCGATGCGATTCGTCCCGGATCCGCTGGAGCAGTTTCAGCGCCGGATGATCCAGGCCAAGCCGCAACGGTTCGCTCTCCCCGGGGCGATAGATTTCCTCGAATTCCTTGGCCAGGCCGATGACCGGAATGTGACCCAGACCGAGCTTCTCCAGCTCGGCCCTGGCTGCGTTGAGCTGGCCCTTGCCGCCGTCGATCAGGATGAGGTCGGGCAGACCCGCCGGGGCGGGTCGTTCGGCGGTACGGCCCTCGCGCACCGCCCGGCTTGTTTCCTGGATGAGTTGTTGCAGTTCAGCCGGGACGGGGTCGACCCCTTCCGCATCGTCCGGGACGGCCTCCCCTCCGGCAGCGCGACTGGGATTGTCCGGATGAAGCTCCTGGAGAAGGCGACGGTACCGGCGACGCACCGCCTCGGCCATGCAGGCGAAATCGTCCTGGCCTTCCACGGTCTTGATTTGCAACCGGCGGTAGTGGGCGCGGTCGGGCCGACCCCGACGAAATCGGACCACGCTGGCCACCTTGAGCGAACCGCTGATGTTGGAGATGTCGAATCCATCAATGCGCTCGGGCGGAGCGGGCAGGCCCAGGACTTCCGCCAGCGCGGCCAGGTCCCGTTCCGGATCCACGGCCACGGGCAGGCTGTAGGGGATGCGTTCAAACCGTTCCTGCTTGCGGGTGGTTTCCCGCAGGGCAAAGAGGAGGTCGCGCAGGTGGGCGGCCCGTTCGTATTCCTGCTTCGCGGCGGCCTCGCGCATGGCCGCTTCCAACTGGCTTTCCACCTCGCGACACCGTCCCTGGAGAAACTCACACGCCGCCAGCACCTGCTGCCGGTATTGCTCGGCCGTGACGTTGCCAATGCAGGGGGCGGTACAGTGCTGGAGATGCGCGTAAAGACAGTGGCGGTAATCGGCCTCCGTGGGTGTGAGCGGCGTGCACCCGCGCAGGTGAAAGCGCCGCCGCACGAGGTCCATGACCTGCCGGAGCGCGGTGGAACTGGGGAAGGGCCCGAAATAGAGCGAGCCGTCCGGGGCACGGATCCGGGTGAAGGTGAATCGCGGGATGGGATCGTTGAGGTTCACCTTCACCATGAGGAAACGCTTGTCGTCGCGGAAACTGACGTTGTAACGGGGCTTGAACTCCTTGATGAGCTTGCCCTCCAACAGCAACGCCTCGGGCTCGCTCCGGACGACGTGGACGTCGAAGTCGTGGATGCTCTCGATCAGGGCCGTCAACTTGGGGTCCCAGGCCATCCGGTGGGAGGGATGGAAATACTGACTCAGCCGCTTGCGCAGGTCCCGGGCCTTCCCCACGTAGATGACCGTGCCCAGCCGGTCCTTCATCAAGTACACCCCCGGCCGATGCGGCACGGTCCGCAGTTTCTCCCGCAAATGTTCCGACACCGTCATGGCAATGAACCGGTCCGGTCCGACAGGCTCAAACCCCGGGCGCCTGCCGAAGGCTGTCCCCGCCCGACCCTTGCCGGAATACCGTGCGGCGGAGGGCGGTGTCCTGATCGCATGGTTCGGGTGTTCATCCCGGTCCTTTGGAAATCGCACGGGCCGGCGCGGCTGATCGGTTGAGCCGGTGACCGACCCTCTCTTTTCCGTGGCCACCGTAGCACGAAAAACCGGGGCCGGGCAAATGCAGTCCCCGTGCCCCTTCAGTCCCTGGCCGGGATGCCGCCCCGGAGCGCGGCGTGCTACAGTGGGTTTGTGCAACGGATTCTCAAGGCCTGTCGCCAACGCCTGGAAACGCTGGCCCGACAGTTCGGTGCGCGCCAACCCGAACGTGCCGTGGCCTTGTGGATGGAAAAGGCCCGGCAACAAAGCCGGGACCAGGGCCTGCCCTTGAGCCAGGCCCTGGTGCTCCTCGACGCTCAGCTCCAGGCACGCTGGCGCAGATACCAGTGGCGTCGGCAGGGCCGGCCCCTCCCGCCCACGGGCACCTGGCTGCTCTACTGCGACGCGGGTTTGGGCGGGTTGGCCCGGTGGCTGTGGGCCGCCGGCCAGCGGGCCGTCTGGTGTCGGGAAACCGACGACACCCGCCTGATCCAGAAAGCCCTCAGGGCGGGCGCGGTGCTGTTGACTCCCGACAGCCTGCTGCTGGAACGACGCATCATTCGGACCGGGCGATTGCCCACGCTGTGGGTTCCGCCCACGCTCCGCGTACCCGACCAACTGAAACTGGTTTTTGAACAACTGGCGCTGCGCGTGGCGCAGCCCCGATGCATGCGCTGCGGAGGGGCGCTGGTTCCGGTGGCCAAGGCCGCCGTGGCGGATCGGATCCCACCTCGAACCGCCCTGTGGTTGGACCAGTACTTCCTGTGCGAGGACTGCGACGGACTCTTCTGGCGGGGCACCCATTGGCAGCGAATTCGCCGCCAACTCCAGGCACTCGGGTTGCCAGGGGCCGCAGAGATTTGACCGCCCCGGCGCCTGCCGAGCCGACCGCCCCGCGGCCGGCTTCGGTCCCGGCTCGCCTCCGGCATGACCTCTCCCCGTGAATGGCCCCGCGCACTTTCCACGGCCGGCGGTCCGGGCCCGCAGGGGAGTTCAGCGGTCGGCGCCATGCTCGCCAGACGCGTTTTTGCACTTGCACGGAGTGGCAACCGGGGGAACGATAGGGTCGGCACGGCTTGCGGACGGACAAGGCCGTCCCGAAGGGGTGCGCGGTTAGCTCAGTTGGTAGAGCACCAGCTCGACACGCTGGGGGTCGCAAGTTCGAGTCTTGCACCGCGCACCAATTTATTTTTGCGCCGGTTTTGCTTCCTGCGGCCGCTCAGATGGCCAACCAGCGGGACTTGCCGCGGCGGCGGCCCGGACCTGCAGTTCGGTGGCCACCCGGCGTGTCTTGAGTTGCAACCGCCAGCGTGTGGCCCCATGCCCACGATGGAGTCGGTGTCGTGGCATGCCATGACGTTGGCTGCCGCTGGACCACGGCCGGGATGGGCCATGGTTCATCCTGTCCAGAGGGTCCGAGGATCCCCGGAACTGCGCGCCGCCCAGAGCCGCAGGATACCCCGGGAACGTCCGCAAAGCGGGGGTGCGCCCTTGCGAGGGGTGTCAAGCCGGATGGGTAACCGCCGCGCTGTTGAGGAAAGTTGAGCGAGCCAGGGCTCTCGCGAACCACACCAGCGGGCAGTCTTTTGCCCTCGACGGGCGATTCCAACGAGCCACCAACGCAGCCCTTCATGGCCGCACTGCCGTTGGCCAGGTTTGGCCATCAGGTCGGGAAGATCCTTCAGGTTCGCGTTTGACAGGGTGGTGGGCGCAGCTTAGGTTCGGCTCCAGCGTCGTATGGCCGAGAACATTCCAAATCTGCCGGGCGGGGCTGTACCCCCAAAGAAGGAGACAGGCAAGGTTCAGCCCAAGAAGGAGACGGTGCGCATCACGTTGCCGCCCAAGCCGACGGCTGCGCCCACCATCAAGCTGCCCACGCTGCCGCCGGCCGGACCGGGCGCCGCAGCTCGTCCTCCGGTTCCTCCGGCCCCGGCCCCCGCGACCGGCGCCACCGCCGCTCCGGCTGCCCCCGCCGCTGCCACCGCTGCTCCTGCTGCCGGGGCGCGCCCGGCTCCCGCAGCACCGGCCGCTGCTCCGGCGGCTGCACGGCCGGCCGCCGCGCCCGTGGTTCAACGGGCACCGGTGGCTCCGACCGTGTCGGGTTTGGAACAGGGCCTCGCCATCGGCGCCATTGTGGCGGGGGTTCTCGCGTTGCTTTCGGTGGTTTACCTGGGCTTTTTGTTTCCGCTGGATTGATGCGGCCGGGAACCGGCGCAGCGGAGGTTGTACCATCGTCATTGACAGGAGTTGTACCGCATGGCTTCCCCGTTGATCGTCACGTTGACACAGCAGAACTTTGAGCAGGAGGTGTTGAAATCTTCCACCCCGATCCTGGTGGATTTCTGGGCCACTTGGTGCGGTCCTTGCAAGATGATCGCCCCGCTGCTGGATGAACTGGCTCAGGAGTACGAGGGCCGGGTCCGCATCGGCAAAGTGGATGTGGACCAGGAAAGCCAGCTGGCCGTACAATATGGTGTCCAGGCGATCCCGACCCTGCTTCTGTTTAAGGACGGCCAGGTGATCGGCCAACTGGTGGGTGCCAAGGGCAAGCGGGACATCCAGGCGCTCATGGACCGCGCGTTGTCCTGAGGCCGGGAGCCGGCGGGCGCGCGTCCGTGGGCAGGCGGATCGCAGGACACGCGTTTCCCCGTGGTGCAAATAGGGCTCGTTCGACAAACCGGCAGGGCCATCCCGGGTCTTCTCAAGGAATCTCACAGCCGAATTGCCCCGGACAGGGATTCGTCACGACGCGGTTGCGGGCGGGTTGTTCCGTCTTGCGGGTCGGCCGGTTGAACGGTGCAGGCCGGAGGGACGAGTCCCTACTCGAATCCTCAACGGCTTGGAAAGGCCAGGGCACGGGCTTGCGTAGCTGGCCAACGGCGCGGCTTTTGGTTCCGGATGGGATCGAGGGACCAATCGGCACCGGGACCAAGATCTCAGCTGCCGGAGGGTGAATTCCCGGGTTTGGCCTCCTCGAGTTTTTGAAGGTCTTCCTGCAGGAACCGGGCAACGTCTTTGAACCGGGCCTCGTTGGCCGGGTTGATGGACATGAGGGTCTGATGAGCTTCGAGGCTGGTGCGGGCCAGTTCAACGCGGTCGGCACCGCCGCCCCCGAGGGTGGTTTCGGTGGTTTCCCCGCCGGCGGGTAGGGTTCTCGGTTCCTGGACGATGTGCAGGTACTCGGTCACGCCGAGGCTTTCAATCAACTGGGCCACACGAGGGGTGGGATTGATCAGGTCCACGCCAGCCTGTGGGTCTCCACTCTGGTGGAGCTGGATGCCCAGCCGACAGAGCAACCCTAGAAACGTGCTGTCCAGGAGAATGCAATCGCTCATGTCCACTTTGAACCGACGGTACCCCTTCTGGAGCAAACCCTGGACCACGGCCTTGAAGTCGGGCGCCGCGGCAAAATTGGCATGCCCGGTAATGCGGAGCCAAACCTCGCGCCCGTTGACCATTACCATGACCTTGGCCGGAGGCAAACTCATGTTGCGATCGGTTCCAACCGGGCCCCCGTTCCGGTTTGGGGCCCGGCCATGATCCGCACCAACAATTGTTGGAGCAGCAGGTCGGGATCGAGCCGGCTGCTGACCAATGCCCGGTTGCATTCCACCAGGTACTTCATCGCCCGGATCAGTTCGTCCCTTGAGTAATTTTGGGCATCCCGAAGGGCCTTGTGGAGGACGAAGGGATGAATGGAGAGCGGGTTGAGGCGCCGGTCACCGGGCAAAAGGTCGGTGGACACTTTTTGGAGCCGCGCCTTGAACGAGTTGTAGTCGAGGCGCGGGTGCACCCAGCCGCGGTCGGCCAGCTCGCGGGCCAGCAACATGGCCCGGACCTTGGTGACCAGCCCGTAAAGCAGGCCGATGCCGGTACGGTCGGTTTCACCTGCGGCGGAGCGTCGTTCCTCGGCCAGGCAGCGGAGTGCTCGCGGCAGGTCCCGGGCGCCCACGGCGTCGGCCAGGGCAAACGCCTGGGCGGTACGATTGCGGACCGTGACGGCCTCAACGTCCTGGAGCGTGATTCGGGTCCGCGGGGCCGTGTAAAGGCAGAGCTTTTCCAATTCGCTGCGCAGCAAGGGCAGGGAAGGACCGACCTGGCTGATGAAAGCGACCAGGGCATCCTCCTCGATTTCGTAACCGGAATCGCGCAGGCGATTCCGAACCCAGAGGGCGGCCCGCTCCGGCCAGTCCCGGTCGTCCGGCGACCAGCCGGTGTGGACCTCGACGCGGCCGATCTGGTCCAGGACCTTGAAGAAACCGCGGCGCCGATCCACCTTTCCGGCGCTGATCAGGAAGCGGACTCCCCGCCAGTCAAACTGCTGCAGTTCCCGCGCCCACTTGTTCAGCGCCTCGGTCACGGCGGCACTATCGCCCGGCCGCTCCGCGCCCAGAAAGGTGCAGTTGCGCAGCCAGACCACCTTGGTGAACCCCGGCAGTGGCAACGTCTGTAGCGCCTGCCGGGTCTGTTCGATCACCTTGAGGGCTTCGGCGGCCGTGGCCACGGCGCCATCGACGACTTCGTCCCCCAACTGACGCCCTCCGCCCCAGGCCTCGAAAATGGCCCGGGCACGCTCCTTCACGGTGACTTCATCGTCACCGCAGACAAGAACAACGGCGGCGTCGGGTACGGCAGGGCGCGACATGGCTTCGGCGGGCCCGGCGGGGCGGGATCACTCCAGCTCTTCCTGGTCGTTGATCCTCTGGAGGTGTTCACTCATGTCCTCCATCTGGTCGAAGAGCGAGCGGGTGACGTACATGGGGGCCTTGAGCGCCACGGCCAGCGCAAGGCAATCGCTGGGCCGGGCATCCACTTCGACCAGTTTCCGTCCCAGTTCGTTTTCCTGCTGGAGGATCAACCGGGCGTAGAAGGTCTGGTTCTTCAGTTCGGTGATGACGATGCGTTCGACGCTGATGCCGAAGCCCTTGAAAATGCTGAGCATCAGATGATGCGTCAGGGGCCGTTCCGGGACCCGCTGATGAATGAAATCGCTGATGGTCTTGCCCATCCACGGGTCCACGTTGATGATGAAGACCTTGTCCTCGTTCCCGATGAACAGGGCGCAACCACTTTGATTGGGCCAAAGCCCGCGGATCTGCACTGGCACGACCCCGTGCTTCATGGCGTCAACCTAGGCCCTTCCCATCCAAAAAACAAGCCCACCGGGCGGGCACGCCAGGGGATTCTCCCAATGACCCGGGCCTGCAACGGACCCGGAACCTACCGCGGCCGCGCATGCACGAAGGGGACCATTCCTGCCGCGAGACCCCCGTGGGACTTCGAGGTTCACACCACTCCTTCGATCCCCGGCAACAACCCCGTCTTTCAATTCCCGGCCCGCTTGCAGGCGCCCTGGGAGACCGGGGATCCGATGGGTTGCCCGCCACATTTCCCCAGGGCTGCATGGGCCCTGATCGGGGGCCGTTCAACGCCCGGGTTCCCTGGAACCTCCCATCCGCCCGCCAACCTGGACGCCGACAGGATCTCCGTGCGTTCCCACGATGTGTTCGTTTGCCCCAGCTTCACACACCCTGCTCACCCGAGGTTGATTCCACCGCGCCCCGTACAACGACCGACGGACCCGGCCGATGCGGGAGATACCCGTCATCCCGGCCCACGTGTTTCGCGGTCTGGTTCATCTTCCCATGGGCTTTCAGCGGGCGCGGTCTCCCCGCCGACCGCGACCCTCTTGCGTACCTGCGGTTTTGGTCCAAGAGGTCGGGTTCCCTCCCGATGGTCCAAGCCGAGCCGACTCCCGGCAGCGACTCCGATGGCCCCTCCATGGGTCCAGTCCGCGGGGGGACAGGGCCGACACTTCCCTCTAAAGCAGCGAGGCCCGACCCCGGCACGGCGAAACTTCCCCGGCGGTAGGAACTGCCGGCCATCGCAGTGCCCGGCTGTCCTAGCCGAACCAAGGTTTCAACTGCTGTCGGGCCCCGGCCTGTGGCGGGAACACCGTGACGAGGGACCTGGCCGTCCCCTCACAACCGCCCGGGGTCTGCAGCGCGCAGGAAATAGCAACCGAACACGCCCCACGGGGGTTCAGCTGAACCCGAGTCCGGTGCGTGACCGGTGCCGAAAGCGGGCGTGACACGGGCTTCGGGAACCGACGCCGCGGGGTACGCGCCCTTCCACCGGTGGTCCAATGGCGTGGCGGTCGCCGGACCGGACTCAGGGGATCGGCAACGATTCCAACTCCGAGATCCGCTCCCGGAGTCGCGCCGCGTCGGAAGGGGACTGCTGCAGCATCCGCTCGAGCTCTTCCAATTCGTTCCGTGCCTCGGACTCGGCCTGCCGGCGCAGGTCCTCGATGGCAACGGCAACGCGTTCGCGCCATTCCGCCGCCAGCTGCGAAAGGTTCTTTTCCACCTCGTACCGGGCCTTGCGCAGCAGGGAGCGCTGGATCGCGCGCCGGAACAGCGTCATGGGGATGAGCCAGCTGATGGAGGTGAACGCCGGGTCGAAGGCAAAGGCCACGTCCACCGGGGGCGCCCGGGGCTCGTAGACCTCGAGCACAAACTCGCGCTGCGCGAGCGTCACGCCCAGGGCGGCCTTTACGTGCGCGGCCAGGCGATCGTGAAAAGCCTGCAGGGTTCGGGTGAGGTGGGCCCGGGTGTGGTGGAGTGGCGCCAGGAACATTTCCTGCCGGGAATGGGACAATTCGGTGAGTTCGCGGCGCAACCAATCCTGCAGCCAGGTTCGCCAGGCGTCGAACAGGCGGGGCGGGCGCAGTCGGCCCAGCTCTGGTTGGGTCTGGAAGGCGGTGGTGACCTTTGCCTGCAGCGCGGCCTGCGCCGGGCGCAGCGCCGTCTGGTAGGTGTCCAACGCCCGGGCCGATTGTTCGCGCGCAAAGAGGGCCAGCTCCGTTCGGAGGAGCTCGAATTGCCGCCGTTCGTCAGCCAGTTTCTCGCGCAAGGCGGCACGGGCGGATTCCACCTGGGTGGCGGCGGCCAGGGCAAGCTGCAGACTGTTGAGCGCCTGATGGCGAAGGGAGGCCAGCTTGTGTCGCAGTATGGCCGTGCCGGCTTGGTGGCGGTTCTGCCGGAGCGGTTCAAGAAACTCCGCCACCAGGACCGAGCGGGGCCAGGCCAGCTCCGGTTTGATCGAGTAGAAGAACACCGGCAATCCGCCGTCCCACCTCTGCCGCAGCTGTGTCGTGACGAATGCCTGCACTTCGGCCCGCTGGGCCTCGGTCAGCAAATCGGCCTTGGTCAGCAGAAGGGCGATCGTTGGCGTGTGCCGGCGCAATTGGTCCAGCAGGTTCAGGTCGGGTTCTCCAAGGGGCGCGTCGGCGCTGACCGCCACCAGGGCGGCGCCCACGTTCGGCAGCCAGTTCAGCGCCACCTCCGTGTTGTGGGTCAGCGCGCTGCCCAGGCCGGGGGTGTCCACGAATTCCAGCGGTGCCAGGGGCTTCAACTCCGGCAACTCCAGCTCGACCGATGCGACCTGCTTGAGGTTGTGGGGATTCTCGTCTTCGGCCACGTAGTGGCGGATCTGCTCGGGCGGTATGTCCCTGAAGGATCCATCGAGAAAATGGACCCGAACCCGTTCTCTGGGGCCGTGACGCAACCGGGTGATGACCGCCGTCAACGGTATGACGCCGATGGGCAGCACCGCCCGCCCGGCCAAGTGGTTGAGGAACGAGCTCTTGCCCGCCTTGAACCGTCCCAGCACCGCTACCTCCACGCGGGTGCCGGCCCGCAACCGATCGCGGCAGGCAGCCAGCTGGGGCTCCAGACTCTGCAGTCTCAGCTCCCCAACCACACGGGTCAAACCATCGAGAACTTCAGCGGCGTGGTCCATGGGAAATGCTCCCGCGGTTCGAGCGGGTGGTGACTCCGGTTTGACTCCCGCGGGTACCGGGCAGGGTGACCGGCCGACCACCGGCTCTCACCGGCAACGGTTGCAATCACGACGCGGGACTGAGGGCGCGTGACGATTCCAGCCCCCGCAGCACCGATTTCAATGAAAAGAGTTTGCCGGGACATTCGGTATGACCGGGCACGAGTTGTTTGTGCGTGGTGATGGCATCCGGTGTGAGTGCACAGCGTTCCAGCAACGCCTGCAGCAGGGCCTCGAGGCTTTCCACCTGGCGCCTTGTCGGCTTTGCCCGGTTGAAATCCCCCACCAGGCAGATCCCCAGGCTCACCTGGTTGAGTTCTTCGCGGCTCAGATGTCCGCCGGGCAACTGGCGTCGCCATCTCGCGCCCACATGGATCTCGCCGTCGCCCATCCCGTGGCCGTTGCCAATGACAAAATGGTAGGCCAATCCGTTTTCCATACGCCGGACCTGGCGATGGTACGTGTCCATGGCCCGGGGCGAGCCGGAGGTTGTGGCGCTGTGATGAATGACGATGTACCGCCAGCGACCCTTTTGCACGGGAGCGCGTGCGATGGCCTGGCGCACTGCGGCCGGCAACGGAAGGAGAGGTGCGGCCACCGGCCCGGAAGGGATCACCAGCCGTTGCCCGGGATGAATGATGGAATCCAACGTCAGCCCGTTGGCAAGCGCCAGGTCCAGGACGTCCACCCCGTGAGCCCGCGCAATCAAGGTCAGATTGTCGTTCTTGCGCACCACCACGGTTTTCGGCGCCGGCGTCGGATCCGCCGGTTGAGCCCCCTGGGGCAACTTCAACTTCTGCCCGGGCCGAAGGATGTCGTCCAACTCCATGTCATTGAGCTTGGCCAGTTCGGTCACAGACACCCCATACTGCCGGGCAATGCCGCTGAGCGTGTCGCCTTTGCGCACGATGTGGAGGGGTGTGTCAGCCGCGGTGACCGTGCCCGTGGCCGGCACGACGATGCAGAAACAGAGCCACCACGCCCAGGCTCGCAGGTTTGCGCCCGCGGTCCTGCGTCGCGTTCTCCCTCGCATGGTCCCATGAATCGATCCCGGCTGCCCGTTCATCCGCACTCCTGCTCCATGGCTGTTGTCGTGCCGGATCGGCTTTGTCCTCTGCGCGTCGGGACCCGCCCATCCCCGCAGGGATTCGCCCGGTCCGTTGTCATAGGTTTCGCCTATCGCATTGAAAAGGCGGAACGATTTCCCTTCCTCCTGCAAATCTGCTCTGCTGGGAGCCGGCGAGAGGGTCAAGCCCGCAGGGCCACCCCCGCCAGGGCAGTTCAACCAAAACAGAAAACTTGAGGAGACGCAATCGAAGATGAACGCAGAAAGCAAATGTCCATTCCATCAGGGCGCGATTCTGGATGCACCCACCATTCCGGCCGGCATGGGTCCTTCCATCCGGGACTGGTGGCCCCACGCCCTGCCGCTGGAAATCCTGCACCAGCATTCGGAGAAGTCCAATCCAATGGGCAGGGACTTCGATTATGCCCGGGAATTTGAGAGCCTCGATTATTGGGCGCTCAAGAAGGATCTGGCCGCGCTCATGACGCAATCGCAGGACTGGTGGCCGGCCGATTTTGGTCACTACGGGCCGTTGTTCATCCGCATGGCCTGGCATAGTGCCGGTACCTACCGGATTGGCGACGGCCGGGGCGGGGGCGGCCGCGGGCAGCAACGGTTCGCCCCCATCAACAGCTGGCCCGACAATGTCAGTCTGGACAAGGCCCGGCGCCTGCTCTGGCCCATCAAGCAGAAATACGGCCGGAAGATTTCCTGGGCTGATCTGATGATTCTGGCCGGTAACGTGGCACTCGAAACCATGGGGTTCAAACCGCTCGGTTTTGCCGGCGGCCGGGAGGACACCTGGGAGCCCGACCTGGACGTTTACTGGGGTAAGGAAACCAAATGGCTCGAGGACAAGCGCTACGGTGGTGACCGGGAACTCGAAAACCCACTGGCGGCCGTCCAGATGGGCCTCATTTACGTGAATCCGGAGGGACCGAACGGCAACCCCGATCCCCTGGCGGCCGCGCGGGACATTCGGGAGACGTTCCGTCGCATGGCGATGAACGATGAGGAGACGGTGGCCCTCATCGCCGGGGGGCACACGTTCGGGAAATGCCACGGTGCCGGGCCGGCCTCCCATGTGGGGCCGGAACCCGAGGCCGCGCCCCTGGAGCAGCAGGGGCTTGGTTGGAAGAGCACCTTCCGGTCCGGCAAGGGCCCGGACACGATCACCAGCGGGCTGGAGGTCACCTGGACCCAGACGCCCACGCGGTGGAGCCTGTACTACCTTGAGAACCTGTTCAAATACGAGTGGGAGCTGACGAAAAGCCCCGCCGGAGCCTGGCAATGGGTTGCCAAGGACGCGCCGGAGATCATTCCGGACGCTCACGATCCGAACAAGAAACACAAGCCCACCATGCTCACCACGGATCTGGCCCTCCGCTACGACCCGGTGTACGAAAAAATCGCGCGCCGGTACCTGGCCAACCCGGACGAGTTCGCCCGGGCCTTCGCGAAGGCGTGGTTCAAGCTCACGCACCGTGACATGGGCCCTCGTTCACGTTACCTCGGGCCCGAAGTGCCGCAGGAGGAGTTCCTCTGGCAGGATCCCATTCCGCCGGTGGACCACCCGCTGATTGACGAGGCCGACATCGCCCGGCTCAAGCAGCGCCTTCTCAACTCCGGACTGAGCATCCGCGACCTGGTCTATACCGCGTGGTCGGCCGCCTCCACATTCCGCGGGTCCGACAAGCGCGGCGGGGCCAATGGCGCGCGCATCCGGCTGGCACCGCAGAGATTCTGGGAGGCCAACGAACCGGAGCAGCTTGCCCGGGTCCTGGCCGTGCTCGAGCAAATCCAGAGCGAGTTCAATCGTTCCGCCCAGGGCGGTAAGAAGGTTTCGTTGGCCGACCTGATCGTGCTGGGCGGTTGCGCTGCCGTGGAAGAAGCGGCCCGCAAGGCCGGGTACAACGTCACCGTGCCCTTCCACCCCGGACGCACCGACGCCTCCCAGGAGCAAACCGACGTGGAATCGTTCGCCGTGCTCGAGCCCTACGCGGACGGGTTCCGCAATTACCAGAAGAAGGAGTACAGCATTCCGGCCGAATACTTCCTGGTGGACAAGGCGCAGTTGTTGACACTCACCGCGCCGGAAATGACCGTGCTGGTGGGCGGCTTGCGCGTCCTGGGCGCCAACTACAAAAACAGCCCCGATGGCGTGTTTACCCGCCGACCCGGCGTGTTGACCAACGACTTCTTCGTCAACCTGCTGGACATGGGCACGGAATGGAAACGCCTCGATGAACGAGGTAACCGCTTCGAGGGGCGTGACCGCAAGACGGGCGAACTGAAATGGACCGCCACGCGCGTGGACCTGATCTTCGGCGCCGATTCGCGTCTCCGGGCGGTGGCCGAGGTCTACGGCTCGGCCGATGGCGAGGAAAAGTTCGTTCACGACTTCGTGAAGGCCTGGAGCAAGGTCATGCATCTGGACCGGTTCGATCTCAAGCGCAACGGACACCCGCACGCATGACAGCACACACAGCGGCCGGCCGGTGAACCCGGCGGAGTGATGCCGGCCGCTCCATGCCCCGTCACTGCGCCCCGGAGCTTCGCCCCTCCGGGGCGCTGTTTCATGGAAACTCCACGCCTAAGTCACTACCCGCGCGCGTTTGGCGCACGGGCTGGGCCGGGTTGAAGGCGCGGCGCGCTCCGCAACCGCCATGCCGGGGCCGGGCAGGAACCGCAATCTCGGTGGGCACCAACCCCGAACCAGGGATGCCCCTGCGGTCGAGCTGATGCAGTGAGTGCGCGCCTGGCATTGCCCGGCTGACATCATCGCGAGGTGCCGTGAGGGCCTGTCCTCCCGGGGTCGGGCCGCATTTGCGACCGCCGGCGGATGCAGAAACCCGCATGTTCGACGCTCTGAGATGGCCTCGGAACACCACGCCATCCCCATCTTGTGATGTCGCCGATTTGGACTCGAAGGTGCGGTCGGTGAAGCCGCGTGGTGGCCCATGACGAGAGACACCCGCCGCCCGGAGCCTTCAGCGATTGGAGCGCTCGTCCCTTTCGTTCTCGGCCGGGATCGAACCCATCCCGAACCAGGCCCGGAACCGGTAGGTTTGGATGGGCGAGCCCTCGGGCAGTTGCCGGACCTACCGCCATACCTCCGGCAGCGGGAGTTCGCCGGCTCCGCCCTTCCCACCACAGGGATTTTGGGGAATCCTGCCAGGTCAAAGGGGATTCTGTGAGCCAACGGCGCAGCCGCGCCCCATGGGCCTCGAAGGCCATGGTCCGGAGATGTTCGGCGGCTTCCTGGAAAGCCAGCCATGCCAGGGCCGCGGCGAACCAGCGTTGCTGGAGGGCCGGGCCCGGCAGGCCGCCGTTGGCTGGCAACCGACCGGACAGTTCAAGAAGGTCTTCCTCCGGGCCGCGGTTCTGTGCCCGCCTGAATGCGGCACGCTCCGCCGCCCTGAGTGAGTGATGGACAGGCCGCCGCCGGCAATTCGTTAGCGGTTCCTGGAGGTGCGGGGCGGTGATGGAACGCCTCAGGCTTCCGATGCGGGTCGGGCGTGGAGGTGCTTGCAGATGGGAACAGGCACCAAAGGCCACGTCTTCCAGCAGATTCACTGGCACGACCGGGGTTTGAGGGGGTTCACCGGGTGGTCGCCTTCGCGCTGCACCACGGCCACCAGCGAGATGGCGCGGCTGGCGAGGTCGTACTCGCGACCCAGGGTCTCCGAACCTGGCCTGGGCCGGGATTGTCGGAGCCTCGGGAGACCCGGGTGACATGACCTCGGAAAGTTCGGCTTCAGTGGTTGGTGATCGACCGCGCTCCTTGAAGGAGCGCTCACTGCTTCGGCAATGGGTTATTGCAGGGCGCTGAGCATCTTCCGTACGGCCCGGTCCACGCGTTCTCCCGGGGTGAGACCCCCCACTGGCCACCGGTGCGCCGCGCCCGCAGGGCCGGCGGGAACAGGGTTTCGGGTGGATGCTGCTCCGGGGGCGTGGCTTGTGGAACCGGTGGGTGGTTGCGGCGGGCCGGGGCTTGGATTTGTGGGATTGGTGGGAAACGTTCGGGCGGGCCGGAGCCGTTGAACCGGCCCTGCCCGCCCGCAGCTTACCCGAACCCTGGAACGTTATTGACCAACCACGCGGAAGAAACCGCTGTTCCCGGTGATGGGTAGGGTAGCGCTGTTACCGGTGAGTCCGGACTGCACGGTGGTCCAGGGATCCTCCAGGCGGGTCTTTTGCTGGATGGCGAACGGTCCGGTGCCGCCCGACCATCGGAGGACCAGTTGGTTGCCGGACAGGGTGAAGGCTTCGATCCGGAGGGTGGGCGGGGCGGCGACGCGGAAGCTCAGGTAGGGTGCGAACTCGCCCGGTTGACCCGTGGGCGTGCCGCCGTCCAGGGCGGTGGCTTCCTTGGAGGCGAACCGGGACTGGCCCGTGCTGAGAGTGTCCACGTCCACGAGAATGGTGATGAGCGGATCGGGGCTCTGGTTGATGAAATCGGTCAGGGCCTGCGAGGCGAAGACCTCCGGCTGCCCCTTGGTTCCGTGCATGGTGAGGGTACCGAGGTCCACAACGTTGTTGGTGTCGTAGCCCTGATCGGGCTCTCCGTTGTAGTAGAGGCCCGGCATGGTGGAGAACCGCAGGTCGGGGGAGGCCTCGTCCCAGGTGTTGTCGGTGAAGCCCGGTGTGACGCCGTTGTTGTCCAGTCCCACCGTACCGTCCTTCACCCCGTAGAAGTGGAGGAGGCGCTGACTGTTGTTGCGGAAGTTGATGAGGTTGAGGGTCACGTCGCGCAATTGTCCGATCGGGTACCCGGTGAGATCGAATCGCAGGGCGATGACCTCATTGACGGTGGACGCGGTGCGCGCGTTGAGCTGGGGTCCATTGGACGCGGTATCCTGCGGGGCGTTGTTGTATTCGTTGAGCTGGACATCGGCGCCCTGACCGACGGCCGTGGAGACGAAGCGCAGGGTTGGATCCACGAGTTTGACCGTCACCTCGGCCTGACCGGTGAGTCCGCCGTTGTCGGTGGCCACAACGCGGAGGGTGTAGGTATTGACGCCACCGGGGCGGGGCAACGTGTGGGAGAGCGACCAGGGCGGGCTCGTCAGTTGTCCGATGAGGGTCAGCGGCTCGGCCAGCCCGGCATAGAACTGGACGTTGGTGATGGTGCCGTCGTCGGTGATGTCGGCGCGGATTTCAAGTGAATCGCCTTCGAACACCCGGTCGCCCGCGGCGGGTTGGGTGATGGTGACGGAGGGCGCCTGGTTCACCGGTGCCGCGCTGGGCACCAGCATGAAGTAGTTGAGCACCACGCCGTCGGACAGGGCCGTTACGCGGATGGTCTTCGGGGTGCCGTCGAACTGGACCACCAAGGGGGCTGTGCCGGCGTCATCGGTCAGCGGGACCAGCACATATCCACCCGTGGCATTGCCCACGAAGCGGCCGATCTTGGTGAGAGTTTGGTTTTCGACGGTAGGGTTGTCCACAAAGTCCATTTGGAGGGTGAAAGGTGCGGTGGCGGAGAGTCGCGCGTAGATGTGATAGGTGCCGGCGGGGAAGGTGCGCGTGTAATTCATCCATTCACCGGTTACAAGGTTGCGGACTTCGTACTCGAGGAGTCCGGCGTCCACGTATTTCTGGCGTCGGACCGGGTCATTGCTGACGAAAGTGTCCATGAACTCGTCGCGGATGGCGACCTGGGGACCGTACCGGTACACCTCGTTGGTGGCCGGGGTGGTAACGGTTACAACCCTGTTGATCTCGTATTTGTCGATGCCCTGGGTGCCGACACGGTCGAAATAGCAGTTGGGCGTGCCTCCGCCGATGGTGTCACAGAGGATGGGGTTGTCGAAGTACTGGCCGGGTGTGCCGCCCGGGTAGGGGTCGGTGAAATTGAAATCCTCGGCTTCGAATGTGTAGTTGTTGGCGTCGAAGGTGTCGATTTCAGTCTGGCGGGCGCTGAACCCGCCGTCGGCGGCGGTGGCGGAGGCGATGATCACGTAGTTGCGGTTGGGCTGCAGGGGCCGGTTGTAGAGGACGTTCCAGCGGTTGCCGCCGTCGGTGATGGTGGCGTCGGCAGTCACGTCCGTGCCGTTGATGGTGAGGCGGATGCCGGAAGCCGCCACGGTGCTGCCGCTGGCGGTGGTTTTGTCCACGGAGAAGGAGATCGGGGTGTTGGTGGGCAGGAAGCCCGCCGGTTCGGGTTGCAGGTTGTAGATCTTGGTGGGTGAGGGGAGGCCGAGGGCCCACGCCACCGCGGCTTCAAAGAGGAAGAAGCTCGGCTCGACCATGACGCGGCGGCTGGGGTCTGTGTCGTTCCACGGCAGGTGAACCCATCGGGCCCGGGTGGTGGTGCCGTCGGCGTTGGGCACGCCGGCGTCCACGGCCATGATGGCATAGCCGTTGGGGAAACCGGGGACTGTGGCCACGGCCACCGCGGCCGGTGTCAGCGTCCGGTTCCCGACGAAGGTGATGACGCCGCTGCCCTCGGAGGGGTCGGCGGGCACGAAATTGGGATCAAACACGTGGACCAGCCCCGCGGGCAGGCCCGCTGCGAGCGGGTGGGAGGGGTTGACGATGTTGATGGCGGTTTCGTTGACCACCTGACCGTAATCGGCCCCGGCGCCGCCGTTGACGGCTGCGGCCTCGGCTGCGGTGTTGTAGGTCCCACCGACCAGACCCGAGTCGGCGTTCAGGGCGCTGCGGTCACCGCTGTAAAGGAAGCCCTCCCAGTTGATCACCGGCACGGGCGAATTGCGAAACTTGTTGCCCACATTGCCGGAGCTGATGTTTTCGTCCACGATCAGCAACTGGTACCCCTGTGCGGCATACTGGTCAGCGGTGAGTACATTGGCCGCCGGTGGGGTGGCGATGACGGTCAGGTCATGGCCCTGGGCCCGCAGGATCCGGATCAGTTTGACGGTATCGCGTTTGTTCTGGCCGTCGTGAATGTAGGCGATCTTGGCGGCCCGGGCCGTGCCGGGGCCGGCGAGCAGAGCCAGAGCGGCCAGGCCAGTGGCGATCCACCGGCTGCATTGAACCGCATGGCTGATCACGGAGGGGTTAAGCAGTGTTTTCATATGATTACGGGGGTTGGGTTCTGAATCGAGTTGAAGGCCGGGCCAACCATCCGTCTGTGCCATCGGGATGCGATGCCCCGGCGCGAGGTGGTGACAACCCCACCGCGGGTGGGCACCCACCACGAAGAGCAGCGACGGTTGGGTTGACCCGCTGCGTTCATGACGGCTTCAGCGGTCATCTTAGGCGAGTTGCCACAGGTTCCAACCCCGAGCTTTTGCATAGAGCCCTCAAAATTGTGCAAGGGGCATGGTTGCATGCGGCGGGACAAAACGCGCCGGGACAGACCGGGAGCCGGGTTTGAATGTGGGGCTTTTCACAGGGCCGGGCTTGTGGACGCCTCCGGGCAGTGTGTGAGGACCGTGTGAGGTCGAGTTCGCGCCCGAGAGAGTGGTGTGGGATCCGCGCGCGCTTGTTGAACCGGGCCCATCGGGGTCTGCGGCGTATCGGGGTGGGCTGTGCTTTACTGGGGCGGGGCGGCGACCTACAGTCCCGGTATGCCTTCGGTGTATGATGCTTCAGAGTTTGTGGATCCGGACAGCGGCATGAATCGCACCGGTGCCGGAGTGGGCGCGATGCCGCGGGGGGCATCGGCGCGGGTCCTTTCCCGGGAGGAGCTGGAGTCGAAGGTATTGGAGACGCAGCGGCGGTTGGCGGAGCTGAAGCAGGCGCAGGAAGCTTTGGAACGGGAACGGGCCGCGCTGGAGGAGTTGCGTCGAAGGCAGACCGAACTCCAGACGGGTCGGGCGGAGATGCTGGAGAACCTGACCCGGGGCATCGCGCTTCTGGAGGAGGCCGAACACGAGGCGCGGGCGCAGGCCGAACAGATGGGGCGTACCCTGGAGGCCTTTCGCGAAGCGCTGGAGAAGATTCGCGCCATTCGGGAGGAAACCTGGACACCGGAGAACCTGAATGTGGAGCTGACGCGGGCTCTGACGGTGATCGAGAATGCGCGCATGGAATGGAACAGTGCGCGGCTGAAGTTCCCGGTATTGAATCGGCCGGCCGGGGTGGAGCCTGGCGCAGACCCGGTCCGGGCATCCGTGGGTGCGGCGCCCTGGTGGGAGGGCGTTTCCTTCGGGCGACTGTGTTTGTGGGGGCTGGCACTGACCTGGCCGGTGGCCACGGTGGTGTTGTTGCTGGGGGTGCTGTGGATGGTGTTGCGATGAACCGGAGGTTTCCTGGTCCAGGGCCCTCGGAGACGGACACCGGCCGGCGTTTGCTGCGGTTGTTGGGGGGCTGGAGTTTGATGGCGAGTGGCGCGGCGGTGATGTTGGAGGCGGGCTTGCCGTCGGCGGCATGGCCGCGGTCCGACCGGTTTTTGGCCGTGCAGGGTTGCGTGGGTTTTAGCCTTCTGGCCGTCGGCTGCTTTTTGCGGCGCGCGGCCTTGAGAGGGCGCAATCCCTCCGCGTAGGTTGAAGAGCGTCGGAAACCGGAAACACGAAGCCCGTGGCATGGCGTGGTGGCGACGAAAATCGGATCCCTGGAGCGAACGCGAACGTGCACTGGCGGAGCGCATTCGGTCGCTGGAGGAGGAGATCCGTCGTTTGGAGGGTGAACTCCAACGGGTGCGCAATATCGGTATGGAAGAGGTTGGGCCGGCGCACCCGCCCTCCCACCGGCGGCTTACCGCAACCGCGCCGGATCCACGGCCGACCATGCCGCCGGCCACGACCCGCCAGTTCCCGGCGGCGGGCTCGTCCGGTGCAGGGGTGGTGGAATCGCCGGCGCACACGCCGCATCTTTACAACGAGTTCGGGCAGCGAAAGTACGACCTGCCCGGTTGGTGGCGCTCGTTGAAGGCCCGGTGGTCGGCGGCTCCGCCGCCGGCCAGCTCGGAGCTGGTGCGGTTGTTGGCGGCGGGCGGAGCGCCGGAACTGCGTCCATTGCGGTACGAACGGCGGATCGCCCGAAACCGGTTTCTGGCCCTGTTGACGGTGCTGGTGTTGGTGGTGATCGGGATCCTGTTTGTGCTTACCCGGGCACCTTGAATCGAGCAACCTTGGTCGAACGGATGCGAAACCGCAGCGAAAGGCGTGAAGCTATTGCCGGTTGGGTGGGCCCCCTGCCCGTGGAAACGGATCAGGGTTGTTTTTGGGCGTGGTATTCGGATTGCGGGTTGATGGCGCTGGCATTCCCGGATCAGGCGCCAGCACCGCCGTTTGAGGGGGCTGTTCCGGCCTGCGTGCGACGCTGGCACGCGCAGACGGAACGGGCTGTGCGGGCGGTGCTGGCCGGTCGGACCCCGCCGGTGTGTCCGCCGTTGGACTGGCGGGGTGCGACGCCCTTCCAACGCGAGGTGTGGCGGACGCTGTTGCAAATCCCGCGCGGCGAGGTGCGCACCTACGGCGATGTGGCGCGTGCGGTGGGGCGGGCCGGTGGGGCTCGAGCCGTGGGCCGCGCCTGCGCGAGCAATCCCATTCCGTTGTTGGTCCCCTGTCACCGGGTGATTGGAGCCGGAGGAAGTCTGGGCGGCTTCAGCGCCGGGTCGGGCTGGAAACGCAAACTATTGGCCCTCGAAGGGGCAGCCGGCATCCGGTTGTAAGCGGTCCTTCCGCCCTGGCCGACCGTTTTCAAGAGCCCGGGAACTGTGGGCCTTGTAGGGCTCCGACTGCCCTACACGATTTCTGGATGGGCCTTTTCCGGGTCCACGTCCAGGTCTTTGATGGCTTGGGCGACGAGGGAGGGTTTGACCCTGCCCTGTTTGGCCAGGGCCCACAGCGTGGCGATGACCGTGCACTCGGCGTCCACTTCGAAGAACCGGCGCAGGCGCGGCCGGGTGTCGCTGCGGCCGAAACCGTCCGTGCCCAGGGTGGTGAGTCCGCCCGGAACCCACGGGGCAATCTGGTCGGGCACCATTTTCATGTTGTCGGACACGGCGACGAAGGGCCCCTGTTCCTTTTCGAGCAGCTGCACCACGTAGGGTTTCCGGGGAGGCTGGGTCGGGTGGAGCATATTCCAGCGTTCGCAGCGCAGGGCGTCGTTGCGCAGGGCCTTGTAACTGGTGGCGCTCCAGACGTCGGCCGAGACACCGTAACGTTCGGCCAGGATCTCCTGCGCGCGCAGGGCCGAACGGATGAGCGTGCCGCTGCCGAGGATGTGGGCCTTGAGTTTCAGGCCGTCCGGGCCGGGCTTGAACTTGTACAGACCGCGCAGGATGCCCTCCTCGACCCCGGGCGGCATGGGCGGCATCTGCATGTTCTCGTTGTAGAGGGTGATGAAGTAGAACACGTCCTGCTGGTCCACGTACATTCGCCGGAGTCCGTCAGCGATGATGATGGCCAGTTCGTAGGCGAAGGCGGGGTCATAAGCCAGCAGCGTGGGGATGGTGCTGGCCAACAGGAGGCTGTGACCGTCCTGGTGCTGGAGTCCTTCGCCATTCAGGGTGGTCCGACCGTACGTGGCGCCCAACAGGAACCCGCGCGCCCGAATGTCGCCGGCCAGCCACATCAAATCCCCCACGCGCTGGAACCCGAACATGGAGTAGTAGATGTAGAAGGGGATCATCGGCAGCCGGAGATTGGCGTAGGAAGTGCCGGCTGCGATGAACGAGGACATGGCTCCGGCCTCGGTGATGCCCTCCTCCAGGATCTGCCCGTCCTTTTTCTCCAGGTAGTAGAGGAGCGATTTCTTGTCCACCGGCTCGTAGAGCTGCCCCTTCGACGAGTAGATGCCCACCTCGCGGAACAGGGCGTCCAACCCGAAGGTCCGCGCCTCGTCCGGAATGATCGGCACGATCCTGGGACCGATCTCCTTGTGCCGGAGCAGGAGGGTGAGGATCCGCACGAAGGCCATCGTCGAGGAGACCTCCAGGTTTCCGGAGCCCTTGAAGAATTCGGCGAAGAATTCCCGCGGGGGCACGGGCAGCGTTTGCGGCACCACGCGCCGCTGGGGCAGGAAACCGCCCAGGGCCCGGCGTCGTTCCCGCAAGTAGCGCATCTCCGGACTGTCCTCCGGCGGCCGGTAAAACGGCATTTCGGCGATTTCCTCGTCGCTGATGGGGATGCCAAAGCGGGTCCGGAACTCACGCAGTTCCTTCTCGTTCAGTTTCTTTTGCTGGTGGGTGATGTTGCGGCCTTCGCCGGCCTCGCCCAACCCGTAGCCCTTGATGGTCTTGGCCAGGATGACGGTGGGCTGGCCTTTGTGGGCCCAGGCGGCGGCGTACGCGGCGTAGACCTTCACCGGATCGTGTCCGCCGCGCATGAGCTTGCGGATTTGGTCGTCGGTCAAATGATTCACCAGCTCGAGCAGCTCCGGGTACTTGCCGAAGAAATGTTTCCGCGTGTAACTGCCCGGTTCGACGGAGTACTTCTGGTAATCCCCGTCCACGGCCTCTTCCATGCGTTTGAGCAGCAGGCCCGACTTGTCCGCTGCCAACAGGGGATCCCAATCCGATCCCCAAATGACCTTGATGACGTTCCAACCCGCGCCGGAAAAGACCGCTTCCAGTTCCTGGATGATCTTGCCGTTGCCCCGGACCGGGCCGTCCAGGCGTTGGAGATTGCAATTGACCACCCAGACGAGGTTGTCCAACTGCTCGCGGGAAGCCAGGGTGATGGAGCCGAGTGTTTCGGGCTCGTCCGTTTCACCGTCGCCCACGAAGCACACCACCTTGGGTTCCTCGCCCTTGAACAGGCCGCGATCCCGCAGGTACCGGATGAACCGGGCGGTGTAGATGGACACGATGGGCCCCAGTCCCATGGAGACGGTGGGGAACTGCCAGAAATCCGGCATCAAGTAGGGATGCGGATACGAGGACAAGCCGCCGCCAGGGGCCAGTTCCTGGCGGAAGTTCCGCAACTGCGTTTCGGTCAATCGCCCTTCCAGGAACGCACGGGCGTAAATGCCGGGCGCGGAATGGCCCTGGAAAAAGACAAGGTCGCCCACAAAATCCTCGGTCGGCCCGCGCAGGAAATGGTTGAACGCCACTTCATACAGCGTGGCACTGGAGGCGAAGCTGGAAATGTGGCCGCCCACGTTGGTCCGCGTGTTGGCCTGCACCACCATCGCCATCGCGTTCCAGCGCACAATGCTCTTGATGCGCCGTTCCAGTTCACGGTCCCCGGGAAATGCCGGCTGTTCCTCCGGCGGAATGGTATTGATGTACGGCGTGCTGACGGGGCGGAACCCGCCCTGACCGGGCGGAATGAGCCGTCGGGTCAGACTCTGGAGAAACCGCCCCGCCACCTCGGGTCCGTAAGGTTGCAGGGCCTTCTCCACCACCGTATCCAGCGACTCGTACCATTGCCGGGGCCGGCCGATCGCGGCCACCGCAGAGGCAACCTGAACTTTGTCTGGCGTTTTCACGTTGTCCAATGCATTCCGTTGAAGTCCCGCCCCGGATCGGGATCCGCACCACACCCAAACCCGACCGGGACGGCCCAACAGCCAAACTCAAAACCGACAACTTGTCAGGCCGAAACGTAGCACAACCGGAGCCCGGTGAAACTCCTGGAATGGACATTGCCCGCGCCGGAGGCCAATCTGGCCGCCGACGAAGCCCTGCTGGACTGGTGCGAAGCCCGAGCCGAGACGGGCTGCACCGAGGAATACCTGCGTTTCTGGATGCCGGACCGACCCTTTGTGGTCGTCGGCTACGGCCAACAGGTTGAACGGGAGGTGGACCTTGCGGCCTGTCGGCGGTTGGGGATCCCGGTGCTGCGGCGCTGTTCCGGCGGGGGCACCGTGCTCCAGGCACCCGGCTGCCTGAACTACACCCTGATCCTGCGCATCGACCCGGCCGGCCCGACCCGATCCGTCCCCACCACCAACCGCTACATCCTCGAACGCCATCGCACCGCGCTGACCGCCCTTCTCGGCCGCAACTCCCCGCCGGTCCAACTCCAGGGCGAAACGGATTTAACCCTCGGCGGACGCAAATTCTCCGGTAACGCCCAGCGACGACGCCGGCATTGCCTCCTGTTCCACGGCACCTTCCTGCTGCAGATTCCCCTGGACCTGATGACCGCCGTCCTGAAAATGCCGTCGCGGCAGCCGGACTACCGCCAGGGCCGATCCCATGCGGACTTTCTCACCACCCTGCCCCTGACCGCCGAAGCGGTCCGCCAGGCACTCGTCCACATCTGGTCCGCCCACCAAACCGGAACACCGCCCCCGGCCGACGCCATCGCCCACCTCATCCAAACCCGCTACTCCCAACCCGACTGGATCTTCCGCACCACCGCCCCCGTCCCAACAACTCCCGCCGAAATTCCGCCCGCGCCGGGTTGACTTCCCGGGTTCCGGGCGGACATTGAAGTCATGCATGGGAGACGATTTCGTCAACCGAACCGTGCCTTGACCGTGGCAGCCACCCTTGCAACGGCGGCGTGGCACGGTTCGCTGGCTCAAGCCCCTCCCCCGCACAATCCAACCTCGACCACAAACGCGCAACCTCGACTGACCCAACCCAACATGGACTTCCCCATCCAACGAACCGAGGAGGAGTGGCGCAAATTGTTGACGCCCGAACAGTACCGCATTCTCCGGCTCAAGGGGACCGAACGGGCCTTCACCGGGGCGTATTGGGACCACAAGGAAAAAGGGGTCTACCGCTGTGCCGGATGTGGCGCCCTGTTGTTCACTTCCGACACGAAGTTCGATTCCGGCTGCGGGTGGCCGAGCTACTTCGCGCCAGTCTCCCCGGACGCCGTGGTCACGCAACCCGATTACAGCCACGACATGGTCCGGACCGAGGTCCTCTGCGCCCGCTGCGGCGGACATCTCGGGCACGTGTTCCCGGACGGACCCCTGCCCACCGGGCTCCGCTACTGCATCAATTCCGCCGCATTGAAATTCGAAAAGGCCGAACCCACCCCACCGGCCCCGCCAAAATCCGGATCGGCCACCCAACAGACCCAATCAGAGAACCCCCGAACCCAGCCCTGAACCGGCAGCCCCTGACCGCTGCACCCGCCGGGGCCCGTCCCACCGGCCGAAATCAGCCCGGTAACCCTGCTGTACCCCTTCGCCGGCCGCACAACAACCCCACGCACAGGATGGTCAACGTCCCCACCACCACCGCCAGAAACGGGTGCAAGGGGCTGCGCCAGCCCGACCACTCCCCGGGCAGATATCGCGACAGACTGATCCAGCCGATCACCACCACGCCGGCCAGCACACCACTCAGCGCCGCCGGCCGACGCGAGCGCCGCGCAATTTGCCCCAGCAAAAACAGACCCAACATCCCGCCACTGAACACACTGGCCAGTTCCCACCACGCATCCAGCGCGGTTCGCACCCGCGTCATGGCCAGGGCCACGCCGATCCCGGCCAACCCGTAGAACAGTGTCGCACCCCGCAGCACCCGCAACGATTCCGCTTCCGTTGCCCGGGGCCGCACGTACCGCCGGTACCCGTCGCACAACGTCAGGGTTGCGCAACCGTTGATGGAACTGGACAGGGTGGATTGCGCCGCCGCGAACAGCGCCGCCACCACCAACCCGGTCACGCCCGGGGGCAAACCCGTCCGCAGGAAATACGGAAACACCGTGTCCGGCTTTTCCGTCCAGGGCACCGCACCCGTCCACAACTCCGGTTGCACCGTGTACCGGACAAACAACGCCGTGCCGATCCACAGGAACAGCGCCGAGGTGGGCAGGTAAAGCCACGCGCTCAACCACACGCTGCGACGCGCCGCGCCTTCCGATGCCGCCACCGCATAGCGTTGCACATAGTTCTGGTCGATCCCAAAGTTCTGCAGGTTGATGAACAGACCGTAGACCAGCACCACCCAGAAGGTCGGCTCCGATACCGTGAATCGGAAACTGCCGAGGCTGAACTTGTCGTGCTCGGCCGCCACCTCGCACAACTGGCGCACCCCGCCGGGCAGTTGCACCACCAGAAGGATCGCACAGGCAACCGCCCCGGCCAGCAACACCACGCTCTGAATCACATCCGCCCAAACCACCGCCTCAATCCCGCCCAGCCAGGCATAAACCAGCGTGATCACCCCGGTCAGCAGGATCAATGCCGGCACGCTCCACCCCGTCAACGGAGCCAGGGCCAGCGCCACCAGATACAGAATCGTGCCCATCCGCGCCAGCTGGGTCAGGATGTAACAGAGCGCCGCATACGTCCGCGCCCACGGACCGAACCGGCTCTCCAGGTGATGGTAGGCGGAGACTTCGCCCTCACGACGATAAAACGGCACAAACCAGCGCGCGGCCACCCAGGCCGCCAGCGGCAGACTCAGGCTGAACACCAACGGATTCCAGTTTTCTGCCACGGCCTTGCCCGGCAACGCCAGAAAACTGATGCTCGAGACGTACGTCCCGAAAATGGAGAGTCCCACCGCCCAACCCGGCACGCGCCCGCCCGCCCGCATGAAATGGTCGCTCCCGGTCACCCGCCGCCCAAAGCCAAAGCCGAGCCACAACATGCCGGCCAGGTACAACGCCAGCACCACCAGATCCACCGCCGGTAATCCAGCCTCGTTCATTGGGATCACCTTTCCGCCAGGAACACGCCCGCCGGACCAGACTCACCGGCCGGTGGCCCCTGCGATGTTACGGGTCGGCCCATGCAATCAGCCCTGTCCGGAGCCCGCCCGCACCGTCGCGTCCAACAAACCCAGCCCTGCCAGAATGGCGCGCACCTTTTCCCGTTCCGGAGCCCGGAAACTTTCGAACGGCGGAGCCATGTCATCGCGGCACACCCCCAACAGGGCCAGCGCGCATTTCAACCCTTTCACCACGGCGGAGGCGTGCCGGCCCACCGTGTAAATCCGGCCCAGCTCCCGGATCCGCGAGCGCAACTCCATCACCCGCGGCATGTCACCCTTACGATGGGCTTCGAACAACCCGACAAACCATTCCGGCACGATCTGGGCGCCCCCGTTCACACCGCCGTGCCCGCCCAGTTCCAGGGCCTCCGCCAGCCATTCCTCCGGCCCCATCCACACCCGCCAATCCGCCCGGCGCCGCGCCAGCTCCACCGCCCGGCGGAAATAATCGAGATCCCCCGAGCTGTCCTTCAGGCCCACGACCTTCTCCAGCTCCATCAGCACGGCCAGCGTGTCGGGTTCGAATCGGACCTTGGTCATCTGCGGCATGTTGTAAAGGATGAGCGGCAGGGGTAGCTCGGCCACCAGCAGCCGGATGAAATGGATCAGCTCGGGCTGGCCGGCCGGGAAATAATAGGGCGGCGCGGTGACGAGCGCGGCCGCGCCCGCCTCCGCCGCCAGGCGCCCCAGGGCCACCGCCTCGGCCATGGCCGTGTCGGTGATTCCCACCCAGACGGGCACTCGTCCGTTGACCTGTTGGCAAACGCGCCGCACCAGTTCCCGACGCAGACGATAGCTCAGGCTGGGTGCCTCGCCGCTGGTGCCCAAGATGAAGACGGCGTGAACCCCGCCCTGCAACACCCGCTCCAGCAACCGCTCCAGCCCGGCATGGTCGAGCTCGTCGGGCCCCGACAACGGTGTGACCAGCGGCGGGATGATCCCCTCAACCGGTTGCCAAACCGAACCTTTCATATCCATCAACCTTCGACGGATAATCCATCGGCCGGGTGCGCGATCCGGCGACTTGCGGACCGCAGACGTTGCGGCCGAACCGGACACGCTCGCCGGCCCGGTTCCGGACCGGCCCCGGAGACACGGCCCGGATGGCACTGCGGGTTGCGCGCACGTTCCGGCTCATCGAAGCACAGCACGGAAAAACCGTGGCGACCCGGCATTTGGATCGGGCAGCGGCACGGTGACCGTTTCCCCGGCACCGACCACGTTGGTCCAGGTGGTCCAGTTCAGCAGGTCGTGGCTCTGCTGAAGTTCCAGTGTGCGCCCGGCCGGCCCGGTCACGTCCAGCACCGGCCGCTGTTGGGCCAACCGGATGCCCAGCCGGGGCCGGTCCAGGGCCGGCGCGGCCGTTGCGATCAGTCGCAAATGAATGCGGTTGGTCATGGTGTGCCCGTCCGCATCCACCACGGCAAATTGGAAGGAACCCAGTGCATTGGTGTTTACCGTGGAAAGGAACCGTGCGCGGCCGGGTGCAACCAGACTCACCACGCCGTTCCGGGCATCAAACACGGAATACACCGGATTGCGGTTGGTGAATCCCCGCGTATAGGCGGTCAGATCCACCTCGAGCGGCACGCCGTTGGTGCAGTCCAGATGCGGCCGGGCGAGCCAGTCCAGATATTCTTCCAGGTTGGTGATTTCGTCGCCGTCCAGGTCTCCGTTGGCATCGGAGAAATCGCCGGCGGGCGATCGCGGGTTCAACCCGTGAATCTCTTCCCACCAGTCGGGCAGGCCGTCGTTATCCGTGTCCCAGTCCGGCGGGCGGTGCACCTCCGGGTAGTCCTCCCAGCCGCCCACGTCGTTCTGGGAGTCGGGCAGGCCGGGGTCCCCGCTGACGCTGCCGCGGTAGGTGAACGTGCCATTGAGCACCTCGTGAATGATGCGTTGGTCCATGTCGTCCGGTTGCGGAAGGTTGCAGCCCACATCGGACAACACGATTTTGTAGGCGTTGGTCACCTCGTGAATGGTGGCATACGACGGAAAGAACGGCTGGTCCACCCACGGGCTGTAGGTGGTGGGTACATAGCCGGTGGCCCTGCGGGCCTGGGCCTGCTGGTTGGTCTGGTAATAGCCCGGCATGACGTTGCCGGCGAAGTAGTATTGCTGGGTGCCCGGGAAATTGTCGTACTGGGCGGTCAGGATGTAGAAGTGACGTGAAGCCGGGCCGGGTTTGTAGAAGTTGTTCACGAAATTCACCTGGTGAGCACCCCCGTCGGTGGTGCGCCCGCCCCAGTTGTACACCACGTTGTTGAAGATATCCAGGCGGCCGGCGAACCGGCCCTGCGCGTCCAGGCCGCCGGCCAGGCTCCAGTTGCGGCCCTCGCAGTGGGCCAGCAGATTGTGGTGCAGGCTGGCGATGTCGCCGCCCACACTGGCCGCATATCCATGCCGCGTGCCGGGCGGATAATGGTCGTGTCCGGCAATATTCAGCGCCTCGGCAATCAGCGTGCGTTGCAGGGTCACGTTTCTGGCGTTGCGGGTGCTGATCTCCTCGTCAATCCCCCAGCTGATGGAGCAATGGTCCATGATGCAGTGGTCCGCGCCGGCCATGCCGGAGGCGTTCTGGGTCTCGCCGCTGATGTCGCCCACGCGCACGCGGAGGAACCGCACGATCACGTCCCGCGCACCGCTGAGACCGAACTGGTGTTTGCGGATGCAGATGCCCTTGCCGGGGGCGGTTTGGCCCGCCACGGTGATGTACGGGCGCGCCGCGTTGATGACCAGGTCCGATTCCAGCGTGATCAGGCCGCCCACGTCGAAAATGATGGTGCGCGGGCCGTAATCGCCCTCGATGGCATCGCGCAGGCTGCCCGGGCCGCGGTCGTTCAGGTTCGTCACCTTGACCACCACACCTCCGCGGCCGCCAATGGCGAAACGGCCGTACCCCTCGGCCCCTTCGAACGCCACGCGTCGGGCACGGAACATCCAGACGTCACCCCGGGTGACCACGCCCGCGGCGTCCACCTCGTCCACGCGCCAGTAATATCGGTGCAGACGGCTCACGGGTGCCAGGCGAAAGGCGGGTTCGGTCCATCGCCCGCGATACTCCGGTGAGACCCGGGTGGCCAGGCGGACGGCGTTGCTGTCTGTTCCCACATAGACATCATGCCCCACGGCACCGGTGGCCGGACTCCACCGCAACCAGAGTTCGCCGGCGTCGGCGTCCACGTGTTCGTCCTCGTGAGCCGGGTCGGGTTGCGTCGCCCGGCGATCGGGATGGGGCGTGTCCAGTTCAAATCCGTTCAGATACACGTTGCGAATCACCGCGTCAGTCCCGGTGTCAGCGGCAAACAGAATGGTCACTTCCTGATCGGCCCCCACTTCGAAGGCGAGGTAGGCCGTGGCGGCCAGCAGGTTGTTGGTGACACGGACGGTGGGCTTCAGGCCCGTGACCGCCAACTCGCCATTCACGTAAATATTCAGCGGTGCCACAGAAGTCGAAACGTGGTTGTCCCAGTCGTTGTGGTACGTCAGCAGTGTGTGCGGCCCCGGGTCCAGGCCGATCAACCGCATTTCGATCTGCGCCCCCGCATCGCCGTCGGCCACCTTGATTCCGTCCGACACCAGCCTGGCATCGTAGGCCGGGTTCTGAACGCCGTCCTTCCAGTACCCCGGGCTCAGGGCCGTACCCACCGGACCCACCCGACGCAGCACCACCGTGACGGTCCCGAAGGTGTTGGAGATCACGTCGCCCCCGGGGAACCAGGAGGTGTTGGTCGACCAGGCCGTGTACCCCGGTTGGAGTCCCTCGGCCAGCGGCCGGTTGTTGTTGTTGATATCCACCTTGAGCTCCTGCGCCAGGACGGACGGAACCATCAGTGCGGCGGCGCACACGACCGCCTTCCACCACGATCCTCCCGGCATCCCTTTCCTGAAAGAATGGTTTGTCATCGAATGGATTTTGACGGCTGTGACCGGCCCCGGCCGGATCGGGCAAGCCGCGCCCGCTGCCCGGTGCCGGCGGTTTGCATCCGACGCAATCCCGGCACCGGGCGTTTGACCACGCCCGTCGAGCTGCGGGTCTTGAGAGCTGTTCATTTCCAACAACCTCCCGACCCAACCCAACATGGAGACCGGGCCGGAAAACCGACAAGGCAGATTCCTGCCAAAAACCATGCCATTGCTGCCGTTGCCGGCCGACCCGGGCGTTCTCCGCCGGCCCACAGACGTTTCTGGTGCCCCGGCACAAGGGATCCGGACGGGTTGTCTGGGACCCACCACCCCATGGACCGACTCTGGCCTGCGAACGGATGCGACACGCTTTTCCGTGCCTTTGAAAGGATGGGGCAGCAGCGGACGAGGACCAGACTCGGGTGAAATGAGTCCCGGATGGCCGAGCGGTGTTCCCGCGTATTCAGGTGCGGAAGTTGGAACCCTTTGTGGAGAGGCCGGCGGTTGACGAACGTCCCCACTGAACCCTTCCGAACCGACTTGTGGGACAGGATAGGTCCTCGCGCCGTGGTCACAGGACTGCTCAGCAGACAACTCATGAATGCGCTGCAGAACGGTGATGCCCCGGGGGCAGAGCCCGTCGCCGGGAATCTTTCCACCGGGCGGGGCTGTCGGTGGTCCGGAGCCGACTCGGTGGCCCATTGTGCTTCGGGCCACGGGAGTATCCTCCATGTGTCGTCGTCTTGTCCTGGCCTCGCGTGCATTCCGGATTCACGCACGAGGGACATCGGGTCCCCTGCGAAACCTGCGCTTGACGAAAGGTCCCGGCTGGGGCAGAAGGCGTCTTGATGATGTTCATGAACGGTTTGGGTTGGGGTGCTGGGGCGGGGCGCAGGTCGTCTGGCCCCTTCAGCTGCAGGTATCTGGTTCTTGGTCTCCTTCTGGGCGGGTTTTCTCTGGGTTTTGCGCAAGGAACGGCCTGTGTGCCGCCACCTCCGGGTCTGGTGGCCTGGTACCCATTGGATGAGCCGTCGGGGTGGTCCACGGTCAGTGATATTGCCGCCGCACCCGATTCCACGGTGCCGGACCATGGGATGACCAAACCCTACCCCATCGGTAGCCCGGTCCTCCTCCCCATGCCTGGCAAGGTTGGAACCGGGGCTTTGTGGTTCCACCTTAGCTTCATTGAGGTGCCCCCCAGCCCGGATCTCGATTTCACTGGCGACTTTTCCATTGATGCCTGGATACGAGTGAACGACTGTGGATCGTCTGGAAGTGGTAATCCTGCACCGATCCTAGATAAATGGGACCCGATTACTCAAACAGGCTTCTCGTTTTTCGTGGATCAACCTTCGCCGGGCACCGGATTTTTGAAGTTGCAGCTCAACAATGCACTCTTCACGAGCGCGGCATCACTACCAACAAGTGGGGCTCCCTTAACCAATACCGGTCCTTGGGTCAATATCGGCCCGTGGGTTCACGTGGCGGTTACGGTGGATCGCACGGCGGGCGTGGGCACCTTCTACATCAACGGGTCCCCTGCCGGGAGTTTTGTGCCACCGTCCGGCGGGATCACGAATGCCCTGCCCCTGTGGATTGGCGAGATCCGTGTGCCCGGCCTTCGGTGTCCGATTGCCATTGACGAGTTGGAGTTGTTCAACCGCGCGCTGACCCCGCAGGAGGTGCAGGCATTGTATGCGGCCGATTCGGCTGGCAAATGCCGGTGTGCCATGGTCTCCGACGGCTCGATCGTGTGTCAGACCAATGGCACGTTCAGTTACACCGCCACGCTGGGCAACGGTTCGAGCGCGGTTGTGACGGGAATTCAGCTCATCGCACCGGCCGGGATCACCGTCACGCCGGCATCCATTCCCACCACCCTGTCGCCGGGCCAATCCATTACGGGCACGGTGACGCTGGGCGGATCCAACGCCGTGCCGGGTGCGACGGTCTGTCTGCAAGTGGTTCTGACGACCCAGGGGAAGATCGTGTGCGAGGTCCCCCATTGCATCACCTTGCCCGACTGCGCCGGGCAACCCTGCTTTCAGCCACCATCCGGCATGGTTGCCTGGTGGCCTCTGGACGACGCCACCAATCAAACCGCGGTCCTGGAACTGGTCGGAGCGCACCAGGGTGTGACGCGCAACAGCGCGGGAACGGTCACGCCCATTGGAACGCCGGGGCTGTGGTCGCTGCCGGGACCCGCTCTTCCCGGGGTGCTGCCGGTGGTGGTGGATCCCGCCACCATTCCGCCCCGTGGTGCCCTGCTGATTTCCTCGGCCTATGTTGAAGTGCCCCATCATCCCGCGCTGAACATCGGGAGCAATGGGTGGACGGTCACGTTGTGGGCCTGGCCCTCGCCGGGAAGCGGGGCGTCCCAACCCCTGATGGAAAAGTTCGATGTAGCCACCACCAACGGCTACTCCCTCTACTTGGAGGCGCTTGGCGGCGGTCTGTTTCAACTGAAGCTGAATTTGAACGGTGCGATCGTGGCGGGACCGACCCTCACGGCGAGCTCCACCGGCTCGGATTGGCGCTTTATCACGGCGCGCGTGTCGGCCGCCGGCCAGGTGGAACTGGGCGTTTGTGACATGGCCGGCAACTGCACCAACAGCCCGGCCGTGACCGTAAGCAACTTCGTGACGACCGACACAGCGCCCTTGTGGCTGGGGCGGAGCCTGGCCTTGACCGGAGGTGGTGCCGTGTTATACGCGGTGCGCGTAGCCCTGGATGAAGTGGAGATGTTCGACCGGGCCCTTACCGCGTCGGAGTTGCAGTCCATCTACCACGCTGAAGTCGCAGGGGGTCGGAAGTGTGAGCCGTCTTCGGGCGTGACCGAGCTTTGCGTGGTGAAGTTCGAGGATTTGAATGGCGATGGAGTGCAGGATACCGGTGAACCGGGCCTGCCCGGCTGGTCCTTTGTGGTGAGTCCAGCCCCCTTGGGACTGGGCACCAACGTCGTAACGACCCTGAGTGGCGGCGGCATCTGCTTCGGGGTGTCGGCGCCGGGCACGTACACGATTGCCGAACTGGGGCAACCGGGCTGGACGCCGACGACGTTGAGCACGCAGGTGGTGACGGTGGTGCCGGGGCAACCGGTCCAGCTGATCTTTGGGAACCAGCGGACGGGCTTGGTGGAGATTTGTGGGATGAAATTCTGGGATGCGGACGGCGATGGCCAGCTGGGCACTGGAGAGCCGGGGCTGGCGAATTGGGTGATTGAGGTTCGGGATGGCAGTGGCAACGTGGTGGCTCAGGCGGTTACGGATACGAACGGGCAGTATTGCGTTGCGGTGCCGCCGGGGACCTACACGGTGAGCGAACAGCAGCAGAGCGGCTGGGTGGCGACCACGCCGGCCTCGGTGACGGTGACGGTTCCGCCGGCTGTTTTGAACGTGAATTTTGGCAATCGCCGTGCGGTGGGAGAGGTTTGTGTGCTGAAGTTCCATGACCTGAACCAGAACGGGGTGCGGGATGCCGGTGAACCGGCCCTGCCGGGCTGGACCATTCAGATCAAGGATTCGGCCGGGAACGTGATCCAGAGCATCGTGACCGCGACGAACCCGGTGTGTGTGTCGGTGCCTTCGGGCTTGTATCAGGTCTCGGAAGTTCTGCCGCCGCCGATCGGTGTTTGGTTGCCGTGGACGCCCACCGTACCCCCTTCCGGCACTTACTCCAACGTCACGGTTCTGCCCGGACAAAGCGTCACGCTGATGTTCGGAAACCGCAAAATGATCAAGGTGTTCAATCCCGTACTGGTCCCGAGCCCACTCCGTGTGATCCTGCGGATGACTGCCGAACCGGGTGAGTGGTATCAACTGCAGTATAGTGAGACCCTCGGTGAAGGGGCGGTCTGGCGGGATTGGGGTGACCCGGTGCAGGCCACCGAACCTGAAGTCCGGTTCGAAGTGCCCGTGACTTCGGACCAGCGCCAGCTGTACTTCAGGGGGATCGAGAAGAAGGACATTCTTCGCGGTTTCTAAAACCGGCCAGGGCCACTGTGCTGTGCGAGTCGTTCGGATCACGGAGGGCATTCCTCCGCGGCCGCGCTCGCGATGACGCGTCCGAAATCGAGAGTCCCCGATCTGTGAGAGGGCCGGCCCTATGGCAGCGTGGGAAGGCTGCGGCTGCTGGTATGCGATCGTCGGGCGCCCCGGCGGAACCGTGAGGGTCCGGAGGAAGGGCGCGTCCGCCGTCGGCGGCTCCTGCGGCGACTGCCGGTGAGGGCGGCCCTCAGGAAGCGGTTCGGTCCTACGGGGGGAGCGAATTCTCCGCCGTGCCCAAATGTCCGGGGTGAGGGCTTTGTCTGTGGCGACGGGATCTTGGAGGCGAGGTTGGTTGGGGGTGGATCCGTGACAGTCGGGCTCCCGGACCCCGGCAAACTCTCGGGTTGGACAGCAGCTCCAACCAGGGGCCGGTCCAGGCGGTCAGACCGGGGCTCCTTGGGAAGCGCACCCGCGGGTCATGATGGGAACATGGACGGCATTTGCCGTCGGACCAGGGTGCGTTCCTGCCCGCGTCTGTGGTGTCGTTTGCGGTCCGGAGATTGCCAGCTTACCGGAGAAGGGGCTGGGTGGTTCCGGTGATTGTGTCTTCAGCGGGCCGGACCTGATGGGGTCCACGCGGTGGTCTGTTCGGACGCACAGGGTTCACTCCGAAGGGACGACCCCGGGATTCCGGACTTCAGTTCCGGCAGCGCCGACAGGGCGGATCGGTGAAATCGCGGAAGCGGTCCGTTGCGCATCCGGCGGGTCGGGCTCGGTTGGGCGAGGGCTGCAAGGCGCGGGCGTGTTCGGGCAGGGGGCCGGTTTTTTCCCGCTGTCGCGCACTTTGCGGTTGCCTGGAACGGGCGCTGTGGCTTAGCTGGAGTCCAGCGAAACTGGCAACCGCAACCAATCGAACCAGAGGACGAACCATGGCACAGCAAGTCTTCCACGCTAGCATCGAAGGCGCCCAGCACGGGGCCAAATCCCTCGCAGAGTTCCTCGCTTACGCAAAACGTTCCGGGGCGTCCGGGGCCCAACCATCGAATTACATGCTGGAAGGGGGCAAACTGTTCAAGAGCGCCAAGGAAATCCGCCAGACGTTCGAGGAAGCGGGACTGACCTTGGACGGCATCTCCTGCCACTGCCCCTTCTGGGTCCACACGACCGCCTGGACGGGGAGTCCCACCATCCGGCCGTTTCTGCCGGCCGACGTGGCGAAGAAGTCGCCGGAGGAGATCGAAAAATGGACGGAGACCTATCTGCTGAAGTTGTTGGATCTGGCGGCGGAACTGAATGTGAAGACGTTGCCGATGTTTTGGGGCGTGGCCTTTGGATGGGAAGTGGCCACCGGGTATCCGTGGGGGTTCTGGAAGGGCCGGGATTACGATCTGATCAAGGAGGGCCAGGAACGCTTCGTCAAGAAGACCGCTAAACTGCGCAAGGCGGCCAGGGAGCGCGGCCTGTACCTGTGTCACGAGATCCATCCCGGCACGGCGGCCATGTGCGCGGATGACTTCCTCATGTTGGTGGAGATTTGCGATGGCGACCCGTGCCTGGCGGTCAACGCGGATCCTTCCCATTGCTGGGAAGGCGAAAGTTGGGAAACCCGGTTTCTCAAGGTGGGCTCGCGGGTATACGCCGCGCACATCAAGAACCACGTGATCCGGCCGGGCTTCCCGCTGCGCGCCATGCAGCCGGACTGGCCGAAACGGGCGATGCAGTTTGTGGACCTGCCCTCGGGTGAAATCAACATGCAACGGTACGCGGAGTTGCTGTTGCACATCGGTTACCCGGCCCGCTATTGCCAGCTCACCGGCCGGAGCACGGCGCCGCTGGTGGTGGAGGCCGAGAGCGCGCACAAGGACCTCGATTGGACCAGCACCAACGGGATTCAATACGTGCGGGATCATCTCACGTGGCCGATGGCCGCAGCCTCGTTCGAGGAAGGCATGGGAGCCTGAGCCATTCGTGGATGACGGGCTTTGTCACGGGGCGCGCCGGGGCGCCCCGTTTTCATTTTGGGGGTGGGCTGGTGAGGCGCGGGACGGACCGCGCCGGGGCGGTAGAGCCAGGCCGGGCCCGGTCCGCGGGGTCGGAGGCGTGGTTCCCGGACCGTGGGCGTTCGGGGTGGGCGGCAGGGGCGCACGACGGCGCGGGATCAGTCCATGGCGGCGCGGATGCGGGCCAGCAGTTCCTCGTAGGTTTCCACGGCGGGGAACTGGGGAAAATCCCTGCGCACGTTGTCCGGCGCGCGGAACAGGAACCCCACATGCGCCTCGGTTAACATGGCGGTGTCGTTATAGGAATCACCCGCGGCGATCACGTGGTAGTTGAGCAGTTTGAAGGCGGCCACCGCCCGCTGTTTCTGTTCGGGGATTCGCAGCCGGTAGTCCACGATCCGATCGTTTTCGACGACCAACCGATGGCAGAGCAAGGTGGGCCAGCCCAACTGACGCAGCAGCGGGGTGGCAAACTGCTCAAACGTGTCCGACAGGATGATGACCTGAACAAAGGACCGGAGCTCGTCCAGGAATTCCCGGGCCCCCGGCAGGGGCCGCAGTGTACTGATGATCTGTTGGATGTCCGACAACTTGAGCCCGTGGCGATCCAGCAGGGCCAGCCGGCCCCGCATCAGGCGGTCGTAGTCGGGTTCGTCCCGAGTGGTTCTGCGCAGTTCAGGTATGCCGGTTTTTTCGGCCACTGCGATCCAGATCTCGGGCGTCAACACCCCTTCCAGGTCCAAGGTTACCAACGACTGTTTCACGGCACGGGAGTCTCATCGAAAACCGGAGTGGCTGTCCAGAGCGGGCCGGGTGGGGATGCGGGCCGCCGAGGATCCGGGAAGGCTGCCGTGAGGGTCAGAGGGTGCAGTTGCCGCAAGACCGGTTGCGTGTCTGTGCGGATGCATGCCGGCCGGTTGCGGACGAGCGTGTCGGAGGCCACGTGCCCAACCGCGGCGCGTTTGCGGGCGTCCAGGGTTGAACCTGCGGGAGCGGCCGTCGTGGCGAGCGAGCCTGTGGTAAAGGCCGGTGGAAGTGAGCGGGGCGGCCTCGGTGGCCGGGGTCTTTGACCGGGCCGGTTCAGCCCGGTCGGTCCCGGGATTCGGGCATTCGCACCTGCGGATTGTGCAGCTGTGGTTTCGGGTGCGGCGTTGCGGGTGCGACGCGTCGTGGTTTACAAAAGGCGTCATGAGCAACCGACTACGGGGACGTTGGGTGTTGATCACGGGCGCCTCGAGCGGGTTTGGCGCAGCGGCGGCGCGGGCGTTTGGCGCCGAGGGTGCCCGCCTGTTACTGGGTGCGCGGCGGGTTGACCGGCTGGAGCGCGTGGCGGCGGAGGCCCGGGCGGCCGGGGCGGCCGAGGCACACGTGCACGCCGTGGACGTGACCTCCACGGCCAGTGTGGAGTCGTTTTTCGTGTGGGCCCGCGGGCTTTTGCGAACCGGCACGGCGGAGGCGGCGCCGCTGCATGTGCTGGTCAACAATGCCGGAGGTGCCCTGGGGTTGGATCCCGTGGCGCAGGGGCGGGACGAAGATTGGGAGACGATGCTGCAGACGAACGTGCTCGGGCTGTTGCGTGTGACCCGTGCGGCTCTGCCGCTGATGCTGGGCAACCCGGGGGGGCTGATTCTGAACGTCGGTTCCGTGGCCGGGCACGAAGCCTACGAGGGCGGGGCGGCCTACTGTGCCGCCAAGGCCGGGGAACGACAGATCACCCGCGTGCTGCGCCTGGAGTTGTGCGGCACAGGGTTGCGGGTCTGCAGCCTCGATCCCGGCATGGCGGAGACGGAGTTTTCCCTGGTGCGGTTCAAGGGCGATGCGGAGCGCGCGCGCAAGGTGTATGAGGGTATGCAGCCGTTGACGGCCGAGGACGTGGCGGAGGCCATGGTTTGGATTGCTTCCCGTCCCCCGCACGTCTGCGTTGACGAGCTGGTGATCAAGCCGACCGACCAGGCCTCGGTTCACAAGGTCCATCGGCGGACGCACTGACCCCTGCAGGCGCGGATCACCCTCGGCCCGGGGGGCGACCTCGAGTGCCCGGGCAGGCCCGCGGCCTTTCGCGAGCCCGGGCCCTGGGTTGAGAGTCAGAGTGGGAAACCCCGCGGCGGCACGAAACCCGGCTGTGGGCGGGCCATGCAGGTTCAGATTTGTGACCCGCCTGCGGGGCGCAGCAGGTGGTTGGTGATGTTGGTGACGATTTCCGCGTCGGTGTAACCCGGTGTGTTGCTCAGCTTTTTCCATTCCGGGTCGGCCACAAACGTCCGCCAGGCGGCGTCCCGCGCGTTCAGGTCATCGAAGACCAGCATGTAGGTCAGGTTCGGCAGGCGCGGTCCGATCAGAGTGGAACCGAAAAAGACCGGTCGCAACCCGGTCCGTTTGAACAAGGCGATCTCACCCACGTTGAACATTTCGACCTTTTTTCGGTGGGCGCGGTCGCTGTGACTCTCGTAAATCCGCAGCTCAAACAGAGGGGGTTTGCGATCGGCGGTTTGGGGTGGCAACTCCAGTTTCGGCATGCCCTCGAAGGCGATCAGGAGCGAACTTTCGTAGCGGACGTAGGGTGGATCCGTGGGGGTGGCCTGGAAAAACGGATGGGACTGCACCTTCGGATCGGCGTGACACGCCTCCATGGCTTCGAGCCAGTGCTGGAGAGACCGGCAGGGCAGAAGGACATAGCGGGTGGGGCTTTCGGGACCGAGGGCCACGTCGAAGACGCCCACGGGCTGCACGCCCGCACGATTCCAGGCGGGGATGGCCGCCTCGCGCAGAAAATCATCCAAACGCTGGACCATGGGGCCGCGCCGAAGTTCATAGCGACGCAGCTCGTAGATTTCGCGGGTGCCGGATCCGGGGGATTCGGCCGCCGCGCTCTTGAGGGATCCCAGGGAAACGCCCAGACCGGCCAGGCCGAGAGATTGGAGGAACTCGCGTCGTTGCATGACCGGGAGCGTGACAAGCCGCCCGGCGGAAGGCAATCCACAAAACTTGAACCCGGCTCGCCGGACGAATGGTGGGACGCGCCGCGCCCGTTGCCGGCTGGCGACCGGCTGATGCCGGGGGCCGGCCTGTGGTGGATCTTCATGGGCGGCAGGCCAGGCCCCGGCGTGCCGGATGGCGCAGCATCGATGAGGAAGGGCGGGCGGGATAAGGTCCGGACCGGCTCATGGACCGGCTCATGATTCAAAGTTGGACTCGCTTCAAGGGGTGGACTCATCGTAAGTTGTGCCGCTGTCCGGACCTGGGGTGGCGCGGCCCCGACGTTGTCGGGAGCGGGGGATTGACCTCTGCGGGGCCCGGTGCCGCCGGCGGGCCGGCTTGCAAAGCATGCGCGTGATGACATCAGCGGAGATCCGTCAGTCGTTCCTCGACTTTTTCCGGTCGAAGGGCCACACCATTGTGCCCTCGTCCAGTTTGTTGCCGGATTCGCCCAACCTGCTGTTTACGAACGCGGGGATGAACCAGTTCGTGCCGATTTTTCTGGGGCTGCAGCCGTGTCCGTTCCATCCGCCGCGGGCGGCCGACACCCAGAAATGCATCCGGGCCGGAGGCAAGCACAACGACCTCGAGGACGTGGGGTTGGATACCTACCACCACACCTTCTTCGAGATGCTGGGCAACTGGTCCTTTGGCGACTATTTCAAGCGCGAAGCCATCGAGTGGGCGTGGGAACTGGTTACGGAGGTTTGGGGGTTTCCCAAGCAACGGTTGTACGCCACGGTGTACCGGCCCGGGCCGGGTGAGCCGGCCGAGTTTGACGAGGAGGCGTGGGAGCATTGGGCGCGGTTGTTCCGTGCCGCCGGGTTGGATCCGGAGGTGCACATCCGCTTCGGCGGCAAGAAGGACAATTTCTGGATGATGGGCGACACGGGCCCCTGCGGGCCCTGCTCGGAGATTCACGTGGACCTGACGCCGGAGGGCGACACCCGCGGGGCACTGGTGAACCAGGGGCACCCGCAGTGCATCGAGATCTGGAACCTGGTGTTCATCCAGTTCAATGCGAATCCGGACGGGACGTTTTCGCCCCTGCCGGCCCGGCACGTGGACACGGGCATGGGCTTTGAGCGCGTGACGGCCATCATCCAGGGGACGCGGGGACTGCGCCAGTTCGCCGGCGTGCGGATCTCCAATTACGAGACCGACATTTTCCGGCCGCTGTTCGAGGCATTGGAACGGCTGAGCGGTCGCCGGTACGGATCCACCCTGCCGCGGCCGGGCACGGCGGGCGAGACCGAACAGGAACGTGCGGATGTGGCGTTTCGCGTGATTGCCGATCACATCCGCACGCTGTCCTTTGCGATTGCCGACGGCATTTTGCCCTCCAACGAGGGCCGCGGCTACGTGCTGCGGCGGATTTTGCGCCGGGCCGTGCGGTACGGTCGGAACCTCGGATTTCGACAACCGTTTTTCCATCGGTTGGTGGGCGTTTTGGCCGATACCATGGGGGATGTGTTTCCCGAAATCCGTGCCCGGCGGGAACAGGTGGAGGAGGTCATCCGTCAGGAGGAGGAGGCGTTTAATCGCACCCTCGACCGCGGCCTGCAACTGTTCGAGGAGGAGGTGAGCCGACTGCAGACGGCGGGGGCCGGGGTCGAGCCGCGCCGGATTTCCGGCGATTTCGCCTTCAAGTTGTATGATACGTACGGGTTCCCGCTCGACCTGACGCAGCTGATGGCGCGGGAACGGGGACTGACCCTGGACACGGCCCGGTTCGAGGCCCTCATGGAGGAACAACGCGCCCGCGCGCGAGCCGCCCAGAAAAAAACGATCGTCGAAGTGGCCCGGTTGGAGACCGACACACCCACGCGGTTCGTGGGTTACGAACAACTGGCCTCGGAGGGTCGGGTCCTGCAATTGACACGGGTCCAGGACCGCTGGGCGGTGATTCTCGACGTCAGCCCGTTCTACGCCGAAATGGGCGGGCAGGTGGGCGACACCGGGGAACTGCAGCAGGGCGACCGTTCCTGGCGCATCGTGGATACGCGCAAGGCCGGCCTGGTGTGGCTGCATTTCCTCGATCTGCCGGCGGATGCCGACGAATCGGCCCTGCCCGAACCCGGTGAACCGGCCCGATTCCAAGTGGACCGATCCCGCCGGCTTGCCATCCAGCGCCACCACACCGTGACGCACCTGTTCCACTGGGCCCTGCGCGAGGTGGTGGGCCGCGAGACCATGCAGAAAGGGTCGTACGTCGGACCCGACAAACTCACCTTTGACTTCAACAGTGCCCCGTTGCGCCCCGAGCAGTTGCGGGACATCGAACGCCTGGTGAATGAACGGATCCTGGAAAACGCGCCCGTGACCGCCATCGAGGTGAAATACGAACACGTCCGGCACCGGCCCGACATCCTCCAATTCTTCGGCGAGAAATATGGCGAATGGGTGCGGGTGGTGCAGATTGGGGGCACACCGGGCGGGTTGGACGGTTACTCCATGGAACTTTGCGGCGGCACCCACACCGCCGCCACCGGCGAAATCGGCCTGTTCCACATCCTTGGCGAAAGTGGGGTGGCGGCGGGCATCCGACGCGTGGAGGCCGTAGCCGGGCTGGCAGCGTGGGAACAGGTGCTGGCGGCGGAGCAATTGCTGCGTGCCACCGCGGCGCGGGTTCAGGCGCCGGTGGGTGAACTGGAGCGGAAGATCGAGTCCCTGCTGGAGCAGCAGAAAGCCCTGGAGAAACAACTCAGGGCGCTCCAGCAGAAGCAATCAGCCGCGGCTGCCGAGGCGTTGCTGGCCCGGGCCGAACGCCGCGGTGATGTGCCGGTGCTCATCGCCCGTCACGACGCTGACGCCGAGACGCTGCAGGAAATGGTCAATGCGCTGAAATCGCGGTTTGAAGGGGTGATTCTGCTCGGCGGGGTGGCCGACGGTGCCGTGTCACTCGTGGCGGCCGTGACCGGCCCGTACACCGCCCGGGTTCAGGCCGGGCGGCTCGTGCAACAGATTGCGCCGTTGGTGGGGGGTCGGGGTGGGGGCCGGCCGGATCATGCGCGCGGGGGCGGTCGGGACGCCGCTCGTTTGGACGAGGCCCTGGCGCGGGCGCGCGAGCTGGTGGGCTGAGCGCGCGGCACCCCTTTTCGGGGAAATCCTTCCGGGGAGACGGGAGGCTCGGCTTGCGGGTTTGGGCCCGTGGGTGTTTGGCGGCCCGGAGAACCGCCCCGGGGTATGGCTTTTCAGATCCTCCAGCCGGGCCGGTTTTCCCGTTGCACGCGTGCGTTCAGTTCCGGGATGTTCGTCACGCGCATGTTGGGACCGTCCCATTCGACCTTGCGCCCCGGACCGGCCATTTGGGCCAGGTTGCCCAGCGCGCAAAACTCGGTCAGGCGCGTGCCGTATTCGAAGCTGGCGGCGGTGTCGGTGCGCCCTTCGCGGACGGCTTCCAGGAAATCGGCGAAGATGTTTTTCGGGCGCGGGAGTGTTCGGGGTGGTTCCGGGATTTCCCGCATCCTGGCCCAGGGCACCACGTGCATGCGTTCACCGTAGGTGCCGGTGAAGATGATGCCCTTTTCGCCCACGTACAAGGTGCCGCTGTCGCCGCGGTCCAATTCCTCCTCCGGGTACTGCCGTCGCAGCTCCAGTAACAGGGGCGGTAGATTGCGGGCGTCGCCCACGGCGGCGCGGAGGGCGCCCTGGGGGCGCTCGTTGGTGGTCGGATTCAATCCCTCGTACCAGTAGACCTTCAGCGGGGGGAGATCGCCGCGGGCCGGGATGTCCCAGCGAATGCGGGAGCCCAGCGGGTATCGCTCGTCGCTGCCGCCGCGCAAATACTCCACCTCGATGCTGGTGGGATGTTCGATCTTCAGCGCCCAAAACACGCCGTCCAGCACGTGGCAGCCCATGTTGCCGATGGAACCGTTGCCAAAATCGTACCAGCCGTGCCAGGAATGCGGGTGCAGGTCATCGTGAAAGTCCCGATACGGCGCCGGCCCAATCCATTCGTCCCAATGGAGCCCGGGCGGGACCGGTTTGGCCGGCGGACGAGGGCCTTCACCCCCGTTGCAGCGATTGGTCCAGCTGTGGGTCTCGCGGATGGGCCCGATGACGCCGGCCCAGATGTATTCGCACAAACGTCGGTAGCCCTCCTCGTTGTGGCCCTGGTTGCCCATCTGGGTGGCCACCCGCGTGCGCCGGGCCATCTCGCGCAGGGCCCTCGCCTCGCCGATGTTGTGGCAGACCGGCTTCTCCACATACACCGCCTTGCCCAACTGCATGGCGATCATGGCCGGCAGGGCATGTTGATGATTGGGCGTGGCCACGAACACCGCATCGAGGCTCCGCCCCACTTCGTCGAACAACCGGCGATAATCGGTGAAGAACCGGACCTTGTCCGGATCCAGATTCTTGCTCTTCAACCAGCGGGTCACTTCGGCAAAGCGCCGTTCATCCACGTCCGCCACCGCCACGATGTTCTCTGCCGCGATGGCGTTGAGGTGGCTCATGCCCCGGCCCCCACATCCAATCACCGCGCAGTTGAGCTTGCGTCCGGCCCCCTGGGCCAGGAGCAGGTTCGGCCCCCGAAACGTGGCCGCGGCGGTCAACCCTCCGGCCGCCCACGCGGCTCGCCGTAAAAAGGCACGTCGTGTCATCGAGGTTTTCATGGCTGGGAGATTCTGTCGCAGGATGGGCAACTTTGTCCCTGTGAATGGCACTGGGCCCGTTCCACTACAGACCACCGATCCCTGCACGGGCTCGCCCCGGTCCGTTGCGGTGTCTTGCTGTTCAGTTGCATGGGCTGCATGCCACCCGGCGGATAATCTGCGTCAGCAGCCAACGGCTCGTAAACACAAAACTCCCGGATGCGGCATTGGGCCCGGCCGTCCCACCCCGGCAGGGCACCGGGCCGGCCCGGATGCATCCTTCTGGCACCCCGGGCAGGCCAAGGGCCGCTCGCCGGTGTTGAATCGCTCCAATGCCCGGCTTGGACCGCATGGCCGTCACGGCGTTGTCTCGCGGGTGGGGTTCGAGGGCTCGGGGATGGCCCGCCGGGCGCGGTTTGTTGAACCGGATCGGAAGTCCCGGGACTGCATGGACGCGCCGTTTCAAACAGGGCCGGGTCCGGCGCAGGCACCGCATCCGTCGAGAGGCCACAGCGACGAACGTCGGGCTCTTGAAGGACGATGCGGAGACGTGGCTGCGCTTTGTGTTGCAGTGTTGCAGGTGTGGACGTTTTCCGGCCGGACGACAGACGCCCCCGCCTGCTTCGTGCCGGGCGTATCGGTTTTCTTCTGGAACCTTGGTCCGGGGCGGTGATTTCTCTGTGACAGATTCAAACCACTCCTTGACGGTCTGCGCCGCGCGTCGCATATTCCGCCACGCCACCAAATGGTGGTTGCGCAAGCTCCCCATCCTATGGCCAGGACGAAACTCAGAACGTCGGCAGCCGATCCAGCTTCGAACCCGACCTCTACCAACCCTCGAGATGGTCATGGCGTGTTATCAGCCAATGCAGCCGGTACCTCCTCCCGTTCCGGGCACGATGAGGCACCGCGTCCGCAAAAGGTTTGCGAGCCCGGCCACAACGGCGCTGCCCGGGCCACAGCCCTGAAAATGCTTGTGCAGCTGGCGCGCGAACAGGGCTCGGTCACCGAGGCGGATTTCCACGAAATTGTCACCCAGACGCAGCTCGGCCCGACTGAAGCTGACGCCCTGTGGCAGGAGTTGCAGAACCTTGAGATCCGCATCACCACCGACGGGGAGGCCGAGTCGGAGGAACCCGGCGAAGATGCCGACACACTGCCCGAACCCGGGCACCTCGACAGCTTGGACGATCCGGTTCGCGTGTACCTGCGCCAAATGGGCACAGTGCCGCTGCTGACCCGGGAGCAGGAGATCGAGATCTGCCGGCGCATCGAAACCGCCGAGGCCGAGATGCGCGACATCCTCCACGGTTTCGGGTTCACCGCCAAAGAGTACATTGCCCTGGCCGAAAAACTGCTCAGTGTGCCGCCGAAGGAACGGTTCGATCGCGTGGTGGTGGACCAGAAGCTGGAGCAGCGGGCCCGGCATCTATCGTTGTTGCGCCAATTGTTGCGCCAGGCCCGCGAGCTGGACACGGCGGCGGATCACCAGTGGAAGCTCGCCCGCCAGGCGGCCACACCAGCGGCCCGGACCCGTGCGCTGCATCGCTGCCAGGCCCTGCAAGAACGGCTGCGCGCCCTCTACCCCCGCTTCGCCTTCAAACAAAAGGTCCATGAGGAAATGCTGCTGGTGGCGCGCAACATCGCCGAGGAAATCCAGCGTTGCCAGCAGCGCCTGCGCGAGGCCGAGACCCGACCGGCTGCGGAAGGGGAAACGCAAAACCTCCAGGCCGACCGCGACCGCATCAGCGCCCTGGAGGACCTGGTGCGCATGCCGGCCGCCGAGTTCCTGGAGGCCCATGCCAGACTGCAGGACGCGGCCGAACGTGCCGTTCGTGCCAAGACCGAGATGGTCGAGGCAAACCTCCGGTTGGTGATCTCCATCGCCAAACGGTACACCAACCGGGGCCTCTCGTTCCTGGACCTGATCCAAGAGGGCAACATGGGCCTGATGCGGGCGGTGGAAAAATTCGAATACCGTCGCGGCTACAAATTCTCCACCTACGCCACCTGGTGGATCCGGCAGGCCATCACCCGCTGCATTGCCGATCAGGCCCGGACCATCCGCATCCCGGTCCACATGATCGACGTCATCAACCGCGTGTTGCGGGCCCAGAAACGCCTCTCCCAGGTGCTGGGACGGGAGCCACTGCCGGAAGAACTTGCCGACGACCTCCAAATGCCGCTCAGCCGGGTCCAAAGCCTGCTCCGCATGGCCCAGCAACCCCTTTCCCTCCAGGCCGGCGTGGGGGAGGACGACGACGCCACCTTCGGCGATTTCATCGAGGACCGTAACGCGGAGGACCCGGCCGACCTCACCAGCTACAGCCTGTTGCGGGAGCGCCTGCAAAAGGTGCTCGCCAGCCTGGGGGAACGCGAACGCAAGGTGCTGGAGCTCCGGTTCGGCCTGCTGGACGGTTACGCGCGGACCTTGGAGGAAGTGGGGAAGCAATTCAATGTCACGCGCGAGCGCATCCGCCAGATCGAAGCCAAGGCCCTGCGCAAAATGCGGCATCCCACCCGCCTCCGCCTCCTGCACGGGTTTCTGGAGAGCGACGCGGCCTCGCCTCTGCCGTCGGCCGGTGTGTAATGCGATGGTTCCGAGCGATTGGAAGACCGCGGACCGCCCTCCGCGGGCGGGAGGCCTGGAACCCGGCTCTCCCGGCTGACCTCACAGCTGCCCTGCGGTTCACCGGAGCCCGGATCAATCTCGGCCGTTTTCTGCCCCGGCCGGCGCGTGCCAGCCCAAACCCAATGGCGTTGCACGGCAGGTCCCGGCTCACGAACGGGAATCCCGACCGGCCCGCGCCCCCGGCCCTGGTTTGGTTAACGGTTTTGTCAGTCCGGCATCAACCGGGTGCTTGCGCGCCTGCGCTGTTCCAGACTCGCGGAGTCTGGCAGGGCTCCGAAGTCTTCAAACCCCTCATGGGGTGATGCCCCGGGGATCGTTTGAGGGGTGTGTTTGGGGTAACTTTCATCGAGAGCATCATGACCGCTGTCGCCCGGTAGGTCGGATCTTTCAGAAGTGGCCGGCGCCGGGTGAAATGGGAAGAACACAGTCTCTGGCGTCTGCAGTTCCATGCGGAGAACCGGACACCCTAGTTCCCGCCGGCGGCTGTGGCAGGCTTACAAGACTGCAGAAGGGGCACACCGTGCTGCGTGGAGAAGAGACGGAGCTCGACGGCACCGGGTAAGGGTGCGACTGGCCGTGATTCTGTCCTTTGCCGCTTGGGACAGCACAGGGGCGTCTTTGCGGGTCGATGCCGGGGTCGCCGCCGCCGGCGGTTGGAGACCTGGAAACACCGGGGATCACCTTTTCTCGTGGATTGCCGGTTACAGGGGCCGCGGTTTAAGGAGACTGAGCACCCGACTGTCAGGCCGGGCGTTGGTGGTTCGGGTTTTTGAGGCGTGATGCAAGATGGTCCGTGGCTGCTCCCCATGAGTTGCCCAAACCCGGCGGGGCTGGTTCTGCCCGGCAGGTACCGTACCTCCCTGCATGGTTCGGATTGTTGCCATCGGTGGCCGGGCCGGGTCGGCCGGGGCCGTGAAACGTTTTCCAGCCCGTAAAAAACTCTCAAGGAAACCCTGACACAGCCGACGTATGGGTTCCGTGTGTCAGGGGGTCCGGGCCGGTTTGGGGATTGCCCGGCCCCACGGAAACCGTACACTGGGCATTGCGGCGATGCAGATTCAACCTGGACAGACGGTCCTGTTAACCGGGGCCTCGGGCGGTCTGGGCAGTGTAATGGCGCGGGCACTGGCGGATCGCGGGGTGCGACTCTTTTTGGTGGCGCATCCGGGGGCCCGGCTCGAGCCGTTGGCCGGGGAACTGCGAGCACGAGGGGTGGTGGCCGAGCCCTGTATAGCGGACCTGCGCGTTCCGGCGGAGCGACACCGCGTGGTGGAAGAGGCCCGTCGCCGTTTGGGACCCGTTGACCTCCTGATCAACAACGCCGGCGTGGAGCACAATGGGTATTATCATGAGTTGTCCGAGGCGGAGATCGAAGAGGTCCTTTCGGTGAATCTTGTGGCCGCGATGATGCTGACGCGGCTGGTGTGGCCGGAAATGCTCGAACGTCGGCGTGGCCATGTGGTGAACATTGCCTCCCTGGCCGGGAAGGTGGGCCCCGCGTTTCAGGAACCTTACGCTGCTTCGAAGGCCGGGCTGATTGCCTTCACCCATGCCCTGCGGGCCACGTACGAGGGCTCCGGAGTGGGTGCATCGGTGATTGTGCCCGGGTTTGTGGAGGCGGGGATGTACGAGCGGTTGAAAGCGCAGGCGGGGCGACCGGCTCCGGCTTTGTTGGGGGCGGTCTCTCCGGCGAAGGTGGTTCGTGCCTTGTTCCGCGCGGTGGAGCGGAACCTGGCCGAGGTGGTGGTGACGCGGTACCCGGTCCGGCCGTTACTGGCGTTTTTGCAACTGGCACCGTCTGCCAGCACTTGCCTGACGCGGCTTTTCGGCGTGAACGCGTTTTTCCGCGCCGCGGCAGTGGCTGGAAAACCGCCGACCCCAGGTTCCGCCCCGGAGTCATGAGGCCATCTCGCAACAAGCCCGTGGGTTGTGAGATCACATTGGATTTGAACACATGAGATCACAAGGTTCCTCCCAAAACCCAATCATGCGTGCAAAAAACCTGACTCGTGAGACATGTGGATGGCTGGTCGGTTGGACCGGTGTGGTGGCCATGCTGAGTCATTGTGGAGCCACGGGCTTTCGGTTGCCGGACCAGGACGCGTTTGCCACGGGGCGCGGCGAGGCCTTTGCTGCCACGGCGGATAATCCGTCGGCCCTTTACTACAACCCGGCCGGGATTACGCAGTTGGAGGGGCATCAGGTCCGGGTGGGGGTTTACGCCCTGAACCTGCGGAGTCGGTACACCTCGCCCCAAACCGGCCTCAGCTTCGACAACGAGAAAGACCTGCACGCCATTCCGCAGTTCTACTATACGTACAGTCCGGAGGATTCCCCGTGGAGTTTCGGGTTGGGATTGTACGCGCCGTTCGGGCTGAGTTCGAAGTGGCCGCAGGATACCGGGTTTCGGACGGTGGCCACGCGGGGGGAGGTGCGGTATTACACGGTGAACCCGGTGGTGGCCTGTGAACTGATGCCGGGCCTGTCGGTGGGGGCGGGGGTGACCATCAACCATGCGGAGCTGGATTTGCGGCAGGGCCTGGTCTGGCCGGCCCAGCCGCTGGACCTGTTTGCGTTCAAGGGCGACGGATGGGATGTGGGATATAATCTGGGCCTGCGCTGGCAGGTGCATGAAAAGCTGGTGCTGGGGGTGAGTTTCCGCAGCACCACCACGGTGGGCCTGGACGGGCACAGCCGTGCCTACAACCTGATGGAGTTCCCTCCCGGCGTGGGGATGGTGCCGGCCTTTCCGGAACAGCGGTGGGCGGCCGGGGCGAACTGGCCTTTTCCGCTGAAGGCGATCTTTGGCGTTTCGTGGCGGCCCACGCTGGATTGGAACCTCGAGTTCAATGCCGATTACACGGGTTGGAACCGGTTGCGTACGGTTACCCTGCATCAGGCGGGTGGGATCCCGGGTCTGATTCCTTCCGAGGTGCCGCTGCGGCTGAACTGGGAGGGCAGTTGGTATTATGAGTTTGGTGTAACCCGTTACTTCGAGGGCGGCTGGCACGTGAGTGCGGGGTACATTTGGAACGAGAATTCGGTGCCGGACGCCACCTATTCGCCCCTGGTGGCGGATTTGAACCGGCACTTTGGAAGCGTGGGTCTGGGCTGGCGCGGGGACCGGCTGACGTGGGACCTGGCCTACCAATTCGGGTACGGGCCGCGTCGGACGGTGACGGGCAGCGCTCCCTCGGCCACGGGTCAGACGGCCGACGGCCGGTACCGGTTCCTCAGCCATGCCCTGGCCGTTTCGGTGGGTTGGAGGTTTTAGAGGGCTCATGAGCCCAGCGTTGTCATACACCGTGGTCGTTTATGCCAGGCGGTAACGGCGATTCCCGAACCGAGATTTTGGAGGGTGTACCTCCGTACACCGACAACGGTGTGGTGTTGTGCACGCCCGAGGAACAGACGATCTACGGAATAGCGCGGCACGTGGGGCGTTTCCGGGCGGTGGTGGACATTCCCGGGGAGCCGCTGTCACTGCGGCTCTCCGAGAGCGTGCCCCGGCTGGCCATTACGCTGCGGGGTCGGTGCGTTTACGACGGACGGGGTGTGATTCAGACCCTGGTGCCCAATGGCCCTTCCTGGGTATGCGAGGTTGGGCTGGAGGAATCGAGCTGGCGCGTGCCAGCGGAAATGGCACCCGATGTTTATGAGCCTGAAAAGCTCGGCGAGGCTTTCGCGGATTTCCTTCGAGATTGGTCGCTGGATCACCAACTATTGCCCGGCTACAAATCGGTGATTTCCGACATGCACACCTTCCTGGTGGGCTTGCGCCTCTGGCTGGACCAGCTGCAGGTGCAGCTCAGTCTGACGAATGGGAAGACCCTCTCCGAGAGCCGGGCCGTCCAGTTGTTGGAAGCTGTTGCCCGCAAGGCGATTCCGTGCATTGACGAGCTGTTTCGACGGTTTGAGGAGTGCTGTACGCACATTCCCACGGAAAGGGTTCAAGCGCATCGATGTTACATGCGCCGCCAGCTTCATCCCCTCACCCTTTGCGCGCCTTTCGCGCACCGGACCTTTTTCAAGCCGCTGGGTTATGCGGGAGACTATGAAATGGTAAACATGATCGTCCGCAACGGGTGGGAGGGTGAGTCTCTCTACGCGCGCGTGGTGAACAAGTGGTTTCTGGAGCAACCTCCGGCTGAAGCTCATCGAAACCGGATCAGCTACCTGACCGGGCGTCTGCTCGAGGAAGCGTTGCGCGTCGCCGCCCGGGGCCGCGGGTTGAGGGTACTGAATCTTGCTTGTGGTCCGGCCCATGAGGTCCAGCGGTTCATCGCGGAATGTCCCCTCAGCAGCGACGCCGAGATCACCCTGCTGGACATGGACGGGGAAACGCTCCGCCACGTGGAGGAACGCACGGCCCTTCTGACCGCCCAACATCACCGCAAACCCAAAATCCGCTTCGTCCGCGAGTCGGTATTTCAACTTCTCAAATCGGCGGAGTCAAAACGCTGTCCCGTGGAAGCGCGCTTCGATCTCGCCTATTGCGCGGGGTTGTTTGACTATTTGCCCGATGCGGTTTGCAAACGGCTGGTGAGCTACATGTTCCACCGGCTGGACCCGGGTGGGTTGTTGATCGCCACCAACGTTCACCCGTGCAATCCGCTCCGGAATGGCATGGAGCACCTTTTGGACTGGCATCTGATCTACAGGGACGCGCCCCAGATGCGGGAACTGGCAGCTCTTGTGGCGGACCAGGGCGATGTGCGTGTGTTGTCTGATCCGACGGGCGTCAACGTGTTTCTTGAGGTTCGCAAGCCGGCTCCATGAGGGGTACCAAGGGCATCTGGCAATCGGCCGCCTTCAAGGCAGCCTACGAGGAGCATGAACAGGCGAACCGTGTCAGCACGGGGAAGGTGGCGGCACTCCTGGTGGCCATTCTCATGCCCTTCGGTTGGAGCCTGGACTGGGCGGTTTATCCTGAACGCGTGGCTTTCTTCGGCTGGTTGCGCCTGGCCTGCTCCCTGCTGGCGCTCGGGATTTGGTTTTTGCTGCGACATCCGTGGGGTGCGAGACATCACAGGATCCTGGGTCTGGTGACCGCATGGCTGCCGGCGTTCTTCATTTGCTGGATGATTTACGATCGTGAGGGACCCGCTTCGCCCTATTATGCCGGGCTGAACCTGATTCTGCTGGCCATCAGTGTGGTCGTGAGGTGGGACACCGTGGAATCGGCGACCGCCGTGGGAGCAGTTCTTTCGATGTATTTGGTCACGTGTCTGCTGCACACTCCGGCCTCCCGGTTGAACGGCTTGTTTTTGGCGAACTGCATTTTCATGGTTGAGACGGGCATCATCGTGGTTGTGGGGAACCACTTTTTTAACCGGTTGCGGCGCCGGGAGTTTGCGAACCAGTACGAACTGGCCCAAAGCAAGCGCGAGCTGGAACAGGCAATTGCGCGGTTGCAGGAGGCCGAGGCGCAGCTGATTCAGCAGGAAAAGATGGCTTCGCTGGGTGTGTTGAGTGCCGGGATCATCCATGAAATCAACAATCCGCTGAACTTTGCGGCCACCAACCTGTACGCGCTGCGGAAGCGGCTGGGCGGGGTGGCACCCGAACAGCGCAAGGTGATGGAGGAAATCATTGCGGACGTGGAGGACGGCCTGAGCCGCGTCCGGGACATCGTGTCGGATCTCCGCACCTTCACGCATCCGGAGGCGGAGGGCCTGGAGGCGGTGGATGTGGCGGAGGTGGTGCAGGCGGCGCTGCGGTATCTGAGCGGGGAACGACCCGACGCGGTGCGCGTGGAGGTGGAGATCCCGGAGGGGCTGGCGGTGCGCGGGAGTCGGAACAAGCTGGTGCATGTGCTCGTCAACCTGGTCGAGAATTCCCTGGACGCGCTGCGGCAGAAGGAGTTTCGCGAGGAGGTGCCGACGGTTCGGATCCGCGGATGGCAGGAGGCCGGCCGGGTGATGTTGGAGGTGTGGGACAACGGACCGGGTATCGCGCCGGAACATCAGCGACGGGTGTTCGACCCGTTCTTCACCACCAAGGACGTGGGGCAGGGCATGGGGCTGGGCCTGAGCATTTGTTACCGGTTGTTGCAGGAATGCGGGGCTTCGATCCGGGTGGAGAGCGAGCCGGGCCGGTTTTGCCGGTTCGTCCTTGAGTTTCCGCTGCCGGCGCCCCAGGCTGGCAATGACACACGGTCCGTGCCATGAACCCGGCCTACGATTACCGGCGCTACGCGATCCTCTACGTGGACGACGAGGAAAAATCGCTCCGCAGTTTCGAGCGGGCGTTTGCGGACACGTTCCGGATTTTGACCGCGTCGAATGCGGCGGAGGGGCATCGGCTGTTGGTGGAGCACCGGGAGGAGATCGGGTTGCTGATGACGGACCAGCGGATGCCGGGCGAGAAGGGGGTGTGGTTGCTGGAGCAGGCGCGGCGACTGGATCCGCGGATCATTCGCGTGCTGGTGACGGCCTACAGTGATTACAAGGAGGCCATCGAGGCCATCAACACCGGCGCGATTTACAAGTACATTTCCAAGCCGTGGGATTTGCCGAGGCTGGAACAGACCCTGAAGCACGCGCTGGAACTCTTCATGATCCAGCGGCAACGGGACGAACTGTTGCGGGAGCGGATGACGGAGTTGCGTCAGATGGTGATGGCGGACCGGGTGGTGAGTCTGGGGTTGCTGGCGGCGGGATTGAGTCATCACATCCGGAATGCGCTGGTGGCGGTGAAGACGTTTCTGGATCTGGCGCCGCTGAAACTGGCGGAGGAGAAGGCCGAGGCGGGTCCGGTGCGGGACGTGGCGTTCTGGCAGGCGTATCATCACGAGGTTCAGCTGCAGATTGACCGGATCAACCATCTGTTGCAGGAGCTCTGGCGGGCGTCGGAACGACCCGGGGGGCCGTTGAACGACCGGGTGCGGCTGGGAGCGTTGGTGCGCGAGGTTTGCCGGGCCATGGCTCCGGAGTTTGCCGCGCGGGGGTTGTGCGTGGAGGTGGAGATTCCCGAGGATCTGCCGGAGTTACGGGTGGATCTGCCCCGTTTCCGGCGGCTTTTTGAGTTGTTGTTGAAGGACGAGTTGAGCACGTTGCCGGCCGGGGGGCGGGTTCGGTTTGAAGCGCGGGTTGTGGCGGGGTCGGATCCGGGGCGGTCGGAGGTGGAGGTTCGGGTGACGGACACGGGGCCGGGGTTACCGGAGGAATGGCTGCGTCTGGTGTTTGATCCGTTTGTGTGCCGGACGAACAGTCCGGCCGAATTCGGGATCAATCTGATGGCCTGCTACATCATCGTGCATCACCATGGCGGGGTGATCCATGCGCGGAGTGAACCCGGTGGTGGTACGACGTTTGTGATCCGGTTGCCGGTGGGTGCCGATGCGGCGTCGCAGCGCGCGAGTGACACGGAAATTTTGCGGAAGGCCGTGCTGACGGACGAGTTGTGGCATCGGCTGGCCGGCGGGATGGCGGGTTTGCCCGGGAGCGGCCCGGCGGGAGTTTGAGGGACGTGTCTCTGCCGGGTGGCCGGGATGTGGGCGGGCCCGGCCGGCGCCGGTTTGCTTGAGAACGGGAGCGGACGGAGCGTGGCGCCATGAGTTACACGCTGCATTACCTGGAATCGTCGGCGGCCCGGCAGGGGCCGGAGATCAGCGTGCTCGTGAACTGTCTGTTGCAGGATGCGATCCGGCTGGGTGCCAGCGACCTGCACATCGAGCCGTGGGAGGAAACGATTGCGGTGCGGGCGCGGGTGAACGGGGTGTTGACGGAGGTGGTGCATCTGCCGCTGGGTTTGATGGAGAAGATTTCGGCGCGGTTCAAGGTGCTGGCGAACCTGCCGACCTATCAGACCGGGCTGCCCCTGGACGGCAAGATCCTGTGCGGGCCGGAACTGGATCACGTGCAGGTGCGGCTTTCGATTTTCCCCACCACGCGGGGGGAGAAGATCGTGCTGCGTTTGTTTGATCCGCAGGATCGCCGGTTTGATCTGGACGAGCTGGGATTTGACCCGGACACGTTGCACGGCTTGAAACGGTTGCTGCGCCGGACGAGCGGGCTGCTGTTGTTCACGGGGCCGACCGGGTCGGGCAAGACCACGGCGATGTATTCGGCATTGTGCCACATTGTGCAGCGCGAAGGCAGCGCCGTCAGCATCAGTACGGTGGAGGATCCGGTGGAGTTCAACCTGCCGCGGGTGAGCCAGACGCAGATCAATCCGGCCCAGGATTTCACCTACGCCACGGCGTTGCGGAGCATTTTGCGGCAGGACCCGCAGGTGATCATGGTGGGGGAGATCCGGGATGCGGAGACGGCGGCCATTGCGGTGCAGGCCGGGTTGACGGGGCATTTGGTGATCAGCACGATCCACGCCGGGGTGTCGGCCGGGGCGTTCACCCGGTTGATTCATATGGAGATTGAGCCGTTCATGCTGGCGTCGAGTGTGTTGGGCGTGATGGGTTTGAGGCTGGTTCGGCGGGTGTGTCCGCAGTGTGCCCGGCCTTATGAGCCGGAGCCGAGTGTGCTGAAGGTGGTGCCGGAGGAATGGCGGCCGCACGCGCGGTTTCGGCGCGGCACCGGCTGCGAGCATTGTCGTCAGACCGGCTACAGCGGTCGGATGCCCGTGTGCGAGCTGTTGGTGGTGACGGAGCCGTTCCGGGAGGCGGTGTTGAAGCGGTTGCCGACCAGTGCACTGGAGGAGATCGCAGTGCAGAACGGCATGCGCACGCTCTGGCAGAACGGATTGCAGGCGGCTTTGCAGGGCCAGACCACATTGGAGGAAGTGGTCCGCATGGTGGCTGCGTCCATTTTGTGAGCCGGGTGAAACGGGCCCCGAGAGTCAATCCACCCCGGTAGTGTTCCGTGCGGGGACGGGTCGCCAGCGCCAGTAACCGGCCAGGAGGCTCCCGAGCACGGAATGGGCCGTGGCGGAAAGTGCGCACGGGAGGGCCGCAGCGGGGAGGGCGGTGAAATGTTCACGGGCCAGGGTGGCGCCCAGTCCGGAGTTCTGCATGCCGACCTCGATGGAAACGGTCCGTGCGTCGCGCCGGCCGAGCCGGCAAAGGCGCGCCAGCCCGTAGCCGAGTCCAAATCCCCCGAGGTGCAGGAGCACCACGGCTCCGACCACGCTCAGGGCCGATTGTTTGAGTGTGGTGGCGCTGCTGCCGATGATGCTGGCGCAAATGAGCGTGATGAAGATCACCGACACCAGCGGCGCCACGGGCAGGACCGCATGAACCAAACGGGGCACGGTGTGGTGCAGGGTCAGCCCGGTAAGCAACGGCACGAGGACCACGATGAGCGTGCTGCGGAACAGGCCCCAGGCGTCCACGGGAACGTATTGCCCGGCCAGAGCGGCCGTGAGGGTGGGGGTCATCACCACCGCCGCCACGGTGGAGCAGAGGGTCATGACCACCGACAACGGTACGTTGGCGCCGGCGAGGTACGTAACGACATTGGATGCGGTTCCGCCGGGGCAGCAGCTCACCAGGATCAAGCCCACGGCCAACGGGGTGTCCAGATGGAACAGCCGCGCCAGGGCCCAACCCAGGAAGGGCATGATGAGATACTGGCCGGCGAAGCCGACCGCCACCGCCCACGGCATCCGAATGACTCCACGGAAATCGTCGAATCGGAGGGTCAGCCCCATGCCCAGCATGATCACGCCCAGACCCACCGGAATCCAGGGGCCGCTGAACCAGGTGAAGCAGCCGGGTTGAACCAGCGCCAGAGCGCCGGCCACCAGGACCCAGAGGGGGAACAGGTTGGTTGCCAGCGTAGACCAACGAACCAGTGTCGGGGTGCGCATGCCGGGTTGCGGGACCGGATGGATCGGGCGGGGGAAGGGCGCTCAGTGGCTGCGGCCGGTCACGGATTCGAGGGCATCGAACAGGGCCCGCATGGTGAAGGGCTTGTAGAGAATGCGGCAGGGCACGCGTGCGAGGAACTCCCGGATTTTGGGGTCGTTTTGGTGGCCGGTCATGAAGATGAACCGCTTGCAGAGGTCGGGTTTGGTTCGTTGAACGGCCAGGTAGAACATGTCGCCCGGGAAGTTGGGCATCATGATGTCGCAGAGGATGGCGTCGAAGTTCCGGGCCAGGATTTGTTGAACGCCCTGGGCACCGTTGTGGACGATGGTGACGCGGTAATCCTGTTGCTCCAGCGTGACCTGGAGCATGGAACACAGCTCCGGGTCGTCTTCGAGCACGAGAACCGTCTGGGGACGGGCTTGGGAGGGGTCCTCCGGGATTTCGTACACGCGCGGGGCCGGTGGCTCGGGGTCCGGCGGTTTCGCGCCCGGTTGGATAAATTCAGCCGGGGTGCTCATACGTTTTCGCGTCCCAAGGTAGTCGATGCGTCCGGTCGGGCAAGTCCGGTCGGCTGCCGTGTTGCCGGGCCAGGTGCGGATCGGGAGGGGCACGCCGGGGCGTTCGGCCCGGACCTGACGAAGGCCGGAACCGTTGCCCATCTGCCCGGGGTTGGAACCAGGCCTTGACACGGCGGCCTTTGCCGGGCCAAAGCTGCCCCGTGCCGAAGCACCCCGACTGGTACTTTCGAATTCGCGAACAGACAGGCCGGCGCGAGGCGTGGCACGAGGATTCCGGCCTGCCTACCGAACGGCTTCTTCAAGCGATCTGGATGCACCAGCGGATTCTGCGGGATCAGTTGCAAACCTGCGACGGCCGCAGACTTGAAGTGTTGCATCCGGGGTTCCCGCGCCCTGAAGGCGGGCCTGATTTCGAAAAGGCCCTGTTCCGGGTGGACGGTGGGCCCGTGCAGGAGGGCGATGTCGAAGTGGATATTCATGCCCGGGGTTGGCGGGACCATGGCCACGACCTGAGCCCTCGGTTTGCCAGGGTCCTGCTTCATGTGGTGTGGGAATCGGGCGACCCGGATGCGAACACGTTGGCCGTGTCGGGTCCCGGTCGGCAGCCCCCATTCACCCTGGCCTTGAAGGACCGGTTGGACGCGCCGCTCGAAGAGCTCCTGCTCTGGCTGGATCGCGGCGAGGCAACGGTCTGGCCGGAGGCGCTTCGCGGGGCCTGTCACGCCCCGTTGACCAGGCTCCCTCCGGGCGAACTCGAGGCCGTGCTGGAAGAGGCGGGCCTGGCCCGGTTCGAGGCCAAGCTCCTGCATTTTCAGGCCCGGGCGCGGGCCGTGGGTTGGGAACAGGCTTTGTGGGAAGGGTTGTTCCGCGGTCTGGGTTACAAGCACAACACCTGGCCCATGCAATGGCTGGCTGAGCGGCGGCATCGGTGGTGGGAGCCCGGTATGGCTGCAGAAACCTTGCAGGCCCGCCTGCTCGGGTTGAGCGGATTGCTGCCGGAGGAGACGCGGTCGTTGCCACCCGACTCGGCCCGGTTTTTGCGGAAGCTGTGGGACATTTGGTGGCGTGACCGCGGCCCTTTGGCGGACTGTTGCCTGCCGCGGAACGCCTGGCGCCTTCATGGGGTGCGCCCGGCCAACCATCCGGAGCGGCGCCTTGCGCTGGCCGCGTATTGGCTGGCGGAGCCTGATTGGGTGCGGCGCATTGAGCAGTGGGGTACGCTTGATTTACCGGCCTCGGCCCTGGTGCCCACACTGCTCCAACGGATGCAGCCCGGAGCCAGGGCATTTTGGTCCCGTCACTGGACCCTCCGATCCGGCTCTTCGACGGAATCGGAGGGTTGGATCGGTGCCGCCCGGGTGACCGAACTGGCCGTGAACGTGGTGCTGCCGTGGCTGGGGGCACGAGCCCGGGCAGCCGGGCACGATGCGCTTTGGGAAAGGGTCCGGCAGCGATACCTTTCGTGGCCATCGGCAGCGGACAATGCCGCCTTTCGGCTGGCCCGGCAGCGCCTTTTGGGCGGGCGGCCGTTGCGAGGTTCATCCGCCCGGGCTGCCCTGCAACAGGGGTTGATTCAAATCCTCCGCGATTTCTGTGACCATGCCAATGCGCGCTGCGAAGGATGCCCCTTTCCCGCCGCGTTGGAGGCGCGTGGGGGAAGCGTCCCGGAGAACGGTCAGCCCGCCGCGTTCAGGCGCGGTTCAGGTCCAGCTCGCTGAACGGGTTGTTGCCGAATCCCGTGTCGGGACGGGACTCGGTTGGCGTGGTTTCGGCGGCACCTCCGGAGGGCGTTGCAGGCGCTGTTGCGCCGCCGGCGCCGGTGGTCGTTTCTTGTGCCGGCTTGGAGGTCGGGGGTGAACCGGCCGTTGGGGTGGCCTGTGCTTCGGCTTCGCGGGGGTGTTTGGCCCGCTTGTGCCGTGGCAGGGGACTCACCACGACCACGATGTTCCGACCGTTCAGCTTGGGCTCGAAGTCCGGGTGTCCCCAAGGGGCGATCTTTTCCAGGAACTTCTGCACCACTTGGAACCCGAACTCGGTGTGGGCCATTTCCCTGCCCCGGAAGCGCAACGCCACCTTCACTTTCATTTCGTCGCACAGAAAGTCGATGGCGTGCATGGCCTTCACGCCCAGGTCATGGGGATCGATCTTCGGGCTCAGTTGGATCTCCTTGACCTTGTTGGCGTGTTGGTGCTTCCGGGCCTCTTTCTCCCGCTTGGCCTGTTCGTAACGGAATTTTCCGTAATCAATCAGCCGGCAGACCGGTGGATCGGCGTTCGGTGCCACCTCCACCAGGTCAACCCCGTGCTGGCGCGCCAAGGTGAGCGCCTCGCCCAAGGGGAGAATGCCGATCTGTTTTCCGTCAATACCAATGACGCGGACTTCCCGGGCACGGATCTTGCCGTTTACCCGGACGAAGTTCCCGCGACCCGACGAATGGTTGGAAGGCAAAGGGCGACTCAAGACACCCTCTTCAGTTGGTGGTCTTTCGTTTCGATACTCGGTTCCTTCTGTTGTGTGCCGAATTCACGGCCGTTCAATCTATCGCCTAAATAATCGGCTACACCGGCCGGTGCAACAACTTTTTGAAGCAGCCGCGGCGCTGCCCCGGCCCCGCATCCGCCATTCCCGGTGCCGGGAACTTCAGGCAGGCGCTGAGCCCGCCACGCGTGCCATCAAGGGACTGTCCCGGGCGGCCGATCCGACCCATTCGCTTAACGTCGGGTGGCCGGTCCGTGGCCCGGTCCGCTTTCACGCTTGAGAGGCAGCGGGTGGATCGGTTCAATCGCCCCCATGCCGGCCTCGGCTGCCACGGTGGTTCCCGGGCTTCGTGCGGGTTTGCGCACTGCCCTGTGGTATGATCGGTTGGATCGTACCTCGGGTGTGTTGCTCTGTGGGGCTCTTCTGTTTGCCCCCTGGGCTTTCGGGGGCACGCCCGCATGGGCCATCCACACTCTCAACGGCGTCGGTTACCTCCTGGGTGTACTGCTGGCGGTCAAGTGGAGCCTCCGACGCTTTTTTGTATACCAACCCGTGCGTTGGGATCGGGCCGGTTCGCCTGCCGATGAGGCCACCCGATGGGCTGGGGTTTGGGTGCGCGGTCTTGTTTGCCTGACCGTCCTGATTCTCCTCTATGCCGCCACGGCCGCGCTCAACGCGCGGGCTGATTATGATCCCGAGCTGGGCACGTTCCAATACCGGTCGGCGTACATTCCCTGGCTGCCGCACACGTACGATGCCAGTCGTTCGCGGCAAATGTTTGCCCGGGTGGTGGCGCTGGCCTGTTATTTTTGGGCGGCCCGGGACTGGTTGTTGGGCAAGACACCGGCCGACCGTAGCGCGTTGCATCGGTGGGATCCGGAGGGGCGGACCGGTCTGTGGTTGCCCCGGCGCCTGCAGCTGCTGCTGTGGCTCCTCAGTCTCAACGGGGCGTTTCTTGCTGTGGAAGCCCTGCTGCAGCGGGCCAGCGGGACCGACAAGTTGCTCTGGTTGGTGCGCCCCCGACTCAATGCAGTGGCAGAGGCCCAGCTCGGCCCTTTCAATTACCGTTCCAATGGCGCGCAGTATTTGAACCTGATCTGGCCGGTCACGCTGGGGCTCTGGTGGCGACTGCATCATCTGCGGCGGTTTGTGCGGCGGGCGGCCGGTGCGTCGCGACGCGGTTCGCCGGTGCATCATTTGCTGCTGCCGGCTGCGGGGATCATGGCAGCCACCAGCGTGTTTTCTCTCAGTCGGGGCGGTGCGGCGGTGGCCATCGGATCCATGGTGATGGTCCTGGTGATTTTTTGGGTGGGTTGGCGCGGCCGCCGTGTCCGCGTCCGGCTGGCCATGCTGGCCTTTGCGGGGGTGAGCGTGGCCCTGGGCCTGTGGCTGGGCGGCTCCACCCTGAGGCAACGTTTTGAGGCACTGGACGAGGGGCTGGCCCAGCGCGAGGCCATGTATGAAACTGCGCGTCGCATGGCGGCCGATTTCCCGTGGTTTGGCACCGGCCCGGGCACTCTCGGCCCCGTGTTTCAGCTGTACCGAAAAAGCACCGACGAATACTGGCCGGCCCAGCTGCACAACGATTGGCTTGAATTTCGCGTGACCTGGGGTCGGGTCGGGATGGGGCTGCTCCTCGGCGCTCTTGGGTGGGTTCTGCTGCGGTACGTGTTCCCCGGGGGGATCGTCACCAGTTGGCGACTGCCCCTGTTGTATGCATTAGCCCTGGGCGGTTGCCTGTTGCATGCCCGATGGGATTTCCCCCTGCAAATCTACTCGATTCAGCAGTTGGTGCTCCTGCACTGTGCGATTCTGACGCTTTTTTCCCATCCACGGGGGGCGAACTGAAGACCCGGGCCGGGGGGCGCAAGCTTCGGCGCGTTCAGCCCCCGGCATTCTGTGGTTCTTTGCTCGTGAAACGTGGGTATTTGGAGCCTCGCCCGGCGTGAAACCGCCTTCGCTCAGGCACCAGACCGGTTTTTGCATCCGTGCCAGAAATCTTTCCGGCTTTGATCCTGCGGAACTGGGTACCCCGCCGCTGGATCCGGATTCAAACTTGGCATGATTCTGGCTTCTCCGGAGCTGGAACGATGGAAGAGTGCCTATGACGTTGGGTTCGATGCCGATCAATTGGTTTGATCTGGCCGTGGTCACTGTCCTGCTTTTGGGCATCTGGCGCGGCCAGAAGAACGGCATGTCCGGGGAAGCGCTACCCCTGCTCAAATGGCTGGTTATCGTTTTGGTGGCTGCGCGGGTGTATGAACCGGTGGGCCAGTGGCTTTGGGCCAACAGCCCCTTTGGCCTTCTGACCTGCTATGTCCTCGGGTACCTGCTGGTTATTCTGGGGGTTACGGCATGTTTTTCGCTCTTGAAACGATGGCTCGGCGGCAAGTTGATCGGCAGTGACCTGTTTGGTCGGGGCGAATACTATCTGGGCATGGGCGCCGGCATGTTGCGGTTTGCGTGCATCCTGGTGGCCGGGTTGGCCCTTTTGAATGCCCGCATGTACACGGAGGCCGAGGTCCGTGCCATGCGGAAGTACCAGCAGGACGTTTACGGGAGCAACTTTTTCCCCACGCTGCCCATGGTCCAAAAGGAAGTGTTCGAGGCGTCGTTTCTGGGACCGCGCATTCGGACCTATTGCAGTACGTTATTGATCCGGCCCACGCCGCCCGGGGGCAAGGACCTGCGGCAGGCGCGACGTCAGCTGCCGGAATTCTGATCGCAAACAGCCCTCCCGGAGGGGGTCGGCCTTTCAGGGGAACGCGCGGCTGGCGTGGGCGATGCCGGTGCGAGGGGCGGGGTTTTCCACGGCTTGAGGAATTGCGTTCAGCAGTCGTGGGAAGGTCGGGCTCTCCGCGGACGGCTTTTCAGGCCCGGCCGTTCCCGGGTTGGTCGGGCCGGATGGCGAGGGACCTTCTTCAGGCGGCCCGGGTCAGGCAGGGTGACTTCTTTTGCGGGCCGGGTTGATGGTTGAGGAGGGCTTTCTTCAATGCGGCCAATACGCGGCGGCGCACGGACAGGGGTGTGCCGGGGATGCGCGCACCGGCGGCGGCGGGGTGTCCCCCGCCACCGAACTGTGCGGCCACCGCGCCCACGTCCACTTGATCGGACTTCGATCGCAAACTCACCCGCACCACGCCGGGCTCGTATTCCTCAAACAGGCAGGCCACAACCACGGGCTCGATCGCACGTAAATGATCAATCAATCCTTCGGTGTCGGCCGGGTTTGCTCCCGACCGCGCAATGTCGGCCCGCGAGATCCAGCAATAGGCGATCTGGTCGTTGGCTGTGAGCCGGAACCGGCTGTAGACGCGTTTGAGCAACCGGACGCGGGTGAGTGGGAAGCTTTGGTAGACCTCGTGGCAGATGCGTGCCAGGTTGGCGCCGCGGGCCACCAGTTCGCCCGCCACGTGGTAGGTGGAGGGCAGCGTGGTGGGGTATTGGAACGAACCGGTGTCGGTGGAAATGGCGGTGAACAGGCAGTCGGCAATTGGTGGCGTGATGGGCCAGCGCGCCGCGCGCAACAGGCGGTGGATCAACTCGCCGGTGGAGGGTTGCCTGGGCACCACCCAGTTGATGTCGCCGTACCGGGTGTTGCTGACGTGGTGATCAATGTTGATCAGGCACCGGCGTTCGGTGATTCCGGCCAGCACACCCGGTCCGAGCCGTTCCAGACTGGCGGAATCGGTGGCGACCACACAATCGAACGTTTCGCCCGGGTGCGGTTTCTGGATGCGACCCTCGGGGTCCAGGAAGCGGTACTTTTCCGGCACGGCATCCTCGTTCCAGCAGGTGACCTGCCTGCCCTGAGCTTCGAGGGCCAGGGCCAGGGCCAGTTGCGAGCCGATGCAGTCGCCGTCCGGCCGAACGTGACCGACCACACAAATGCGCTGTGCCTCCCGGAGCACCTCCAGGATGCGCGCCACGACACGCGGTACCGTTCTCACGGGTTGAGCTCGGTCCTGGGGGTTTCCTGCCCCCGCTCCAGTTCCTCCAAAATCTGGATGACCCGGGTGCCGCGGGCGATGGAATCGTCCACCACGAAACGAAGCACCGGCATGTATTTGAGCACCACCGAACGGGCCACCAAATCCTGGATGCGCCACCGCTGTTCCTGCAGGCGGCGCACACTCTGTTTTTGCTGTTCGGCAGTGCCCAGAATGCTCACGTACACCGTGGCATGTCGCAGGTCGCCCGACACCTCCACGTCGTTGACCGAGACCAGGCCGAGTTCCTCCACCGGAAACTCCCGGCGGATCACCGAGCCGATCTCGCGCTTCAGCAATTCCCGGATCCGTTCAACGCGATGTGAAGACATGGCGATCGTCTCTTTCCCGGGGGCGCCGATCCGGCTGCAACCGGGCGGACCGTCCACCCGCCGCCGGCGTTACAGGGTCTGCGCCACCTTCTCCACAGTATAGCACTCGAGGACATCGCCAACCTGGAAGTCGCCAAAGCCGTCGAGCCGAATGCCGCACTCCAGGCCCGCGCGCACTTCCGTGACCTCGTCCTGGAAGCGGCGGATGGACTGGATGTTGCCCTCGTAGATGATGTCCTTGCGCCGGCGAACGCGCACGCGTCCCCTGGTCATCCGCCCCTGCAACACCATGCAACCGGCCACGGGCGGGCCCTTGGACAACGGGAAGATTTGTTTCACCTCGGCGGTGCCCAGGACGACCTCGCGGGTGATCGGCTCCAACAAGCCCGCCATGGCTTCGCGCACCTGGTCGATCAACTCGTAGATGATCGAGTACAGCTTGATCTGCACCCCCTCGCGTTTGGCCAGTTCCTGCGCACCCGTGTCCACCCGGGTATGGAACCCGATCACCACCGCATTGGAGGCCGAGGCCAACAGGATATCCGATTCGGTGATCGTGCCCACCGCGCTGTGGATGATCTCCAGTTTCACCTTCTCGGAATCGATCTTCTTGAGAGCATCCACGATGGCCTCGACGGAGCCCTGGGTGTCGGCTTTCACCACCACCTTGAGGACCTTGGCCTGCTGGGCGTCCAGGACCTGGAACAGGTTTTCCAGGGTGACCTTGGCGCGTGTCTCGGCGGCCCGGGTCCGGAGGGCTTCCTGCCGTTGCTCTGCGATCTCGCGCGCTTTTCGCTCGTCTTCCACGACGGTAAACTCGGAGCCGGGCTCGGGCACGCCGTTCAGACCCAGTACCTTCACCGCCACCGAGGGACCCGCCTCCTTGAGCCGCTCGCCATCTTCGTTGATCAGGGCACGCACCTTGCCGTAATACGGCCCGCACAGCAGGGCATCCCCCACGCGCAATGTGCCTTTGCGGACCAGGGCCGTGACCGTCGGTCCGCCCGGGGAAATCCCCGATTCGATGATGTTCCCCACGGCGGGCCGGTTCGGATTGGCCTTCAATTCCAGAAGATCGGCCTGCAGCAGGATCATTTCCAGGAGTTTGTCCACGCCCTTCTTCGTCAGGGCGGATAGCTCCACGAAAATGGTGTCGCCACCCCAGTCGTCCGGGATCAACCCCTGCTCCTGCAACTGCTGTCGGACCTTCAGGGGGTTGGCCGCCGGGTGATCCATCTTGTTGATCGCCACGATGATGGGGACGCCGGCCGCCCGCGCATGGTTGAGGGCCTCAATGGTCTGCGGCATGACGCCGTCGTCGGCCGCCACCACCAGGACCACGATATCCGTGACGTTGGCGCCCCGGGCGCGCATGGCGCTGAAGGCCGCGTGCCCCGGGGTGTCCAGGAAGGTGATCTGCGCCAGTTCACCCTTTCGTTCGGGATGCGGGAAGGAGATGGTGTAGGCGCCGATGTGCTGGGTGATGCCGCCCACCTCCTTGGCGGCCACATTGGATTTGCGGATGGCGTCCAGCAGCGTGGTTTTGCCGTGGTCCACATGTCCCATTACGGTCACCACGGGCGGCCTGGGCCGCAGATCCTCGGGCCGGTCGGTGGGATCCAACTCCGCCTTCTTGCGCGGCGGAGCTGCGGGTACTTGGGCGTGCCGTTCCCGCTTCTCCAGTTCGAAACGGTAGCCGTACTTGGCGCAGATCGCCCGGGCGCAGTCGGGGTCCATCGTCTGGTTCACGTTGGCGAACACGCCCAGGTCCATCAGATCGGCGATGATCTTGAAGGCTTTCTGGTTCAGTTTTTCCGCCAGCGCACGGACGGTGATGGGCGGTTTGAGGGAGATCACCGGCGCATTGGGCGGGACTTCGACCTTCGTCAGGCGGCTTGCCGGCGTGGTTTTGGGCTGGGCCTGAACGGTGGTCTTGTCGTCGCGCGCGGCCGGAGCCACCACGCGAATCGTGGCCGTGGGGGCCGGTTTTTCCGGGCCCCTGGCGGCAGGGGCTACGGCGGGCCGAACCGGAGTCGCTTTGCCCGGCTGGGGCTTAACAGGCTGGGGTTGGCCCTTGGGTGGCGCGGTCGGGGCGGGTTTGGCTGGCGCCTGGGGAGGTTTGGGACCGGTCTTCGACTGCGGCCGCGGAGGCAGGGGAATGAAGCCGATTTTGTCACCCACCTTGGGCTTGGGCGGCGCGGGTGGAGTTTGGGGTGGAGGAGGGGCTGAAGGAGCGGGAGCCGTTGAGGCTGCCGGGGGTGGAGCCTGCGGCGGCGCGGAGGGTTTTGCGGTGACTTGTTGAACCGGCGTGGCCGGGGCGGGCGTTGCCGGGGCTGACACGGCTCCCTCCGGTTGCGGAGCGGACGGGCCCGGCTGCGTCTCCACCTGAGGAGATGGTGGAACGGTGGGCGCGGTCGTGGTGGGGACGGGTGCTGGCTCTGCTACAGTTTGCTCTGGGGCGCGGGCTTCTGCGCTGACGGCCTCGCCGGATGCCGGGCTGGTGGGCTCGGCCCCGGGTTTGGTGGATTCGGGGGCGGTTCCGGAGGGGACAACGGAGGCTTCTTGTGCCACCGCGGGCGTGGCCGCCGGTGCAGGTTGTTCGGGTATCTGAGCAGTGGCCGGCGGTGCGGCGGGGACTTGGGCCACCGGCTCCGTTGAAGGGGCTACTTCTTGAGGGGCAGGTACGGGCTCGGCTGGGGGGGCCGTCGTCACTGGTTCCGCTGTCGGAGGACTGGCGGGCTGGGCTACGGTGGGCTCTTCGGCGGGAGTGGCGGCCGGTCCGGATGTTGCTTCTTTTTCTGTGGGCGCCGTTAGTTCTTCCGGCCGGGCCTCCACGGCCGGTGGTTCTTCCACGGCTGTTGCGGCTGCCGCCGCGGCTCGCGCGGCCGCCTCCGCCTCGGCCAGCTGGCGTGCGGCGATGCGATCGGCAAAAATCTTCCGCAGCTCCGACTCGAAATACTCTGCCGTAATTTTGTCGAGCGTGCTGCTGGCGGCGCGGACCCCGGTCAAACCCAGTTCCTTGGCTTTCGCCAGGACTTCCTTGTTGTCCAGACCGAGCCGCCGCGAGATCTCGTAAATGCGAACGGGCATAAAATCCTAATTCATCCGGGTGCCGGCCTCCACGGCCTCGAGGTAAGTAGCCTAGCAAACCGCGACAGGCCGGCCAACCTCAAAGCGGCTCAGGATCACGTCCCCGCCGCACCTCCGGGCTGGGCATTTTGCCCCAGGGGAATGGTCCGCCGCTGGGCTTCGGCTCGCGCCGCTTCCAGGATGGCGGCCGCCTGATCGGCAAGCTCCGGAATTTCCTGCAGGTCGCTTTCTTCCACCTGCAACAGATCCTCCAATCGGGTCAGACCGTGATGGACCAGAATGTCCGCCTGTTCCCGGCTGATGCCGGGGATGGCCGCCAGGGCCTCCACCGCTTCGGCCACCTTTTCCTCGAATCCCTTCACCACGGTGGCCTCCGCTTCGATATCCACCTGCCAGCCGGTGAGTTTGGCCGTCAGGCGTGCGTTTTGGCCACGCTTTCCGATGGCCAGGGAAAGCTGGTCCTCGGTGGTGATGACCTTGATCCGGCGCCGGGCTTCATCCACTTCGAATGCCTTGATTTTGGCCGGGGCCAGGGCATTGGCCACGAACACGCGGATATCCGGCGACCAGCGAATGACGTCCACCCGCTCGTTGTTCAACTCCCGGACGATGTTTTTGACCCTTTGCCCGCGCAAACCCACGCACGCACCCACGGGATCCACTTTTTCGTCCCGGCTGTGGACCGCCAGCTTCGTACGGTAACCGGGTTCGCGGGCAATCCCCTTGATCTCGACCGTGCGGTCGCGGATCTCGGAAACCTCCAGCTCGAACAGCTTCACCACAAACCGCGGATCCGCCCGGGACAGAATGATCTCCGGCCCTTGCGGCCCCTGTTCCACCGCCTTGACAAACGCCCGGATATGGTCGCCCACCTGATACTCTTCGGTGGGTACGCGCTCTCGATTCGGCAGTACCGCCTCATACCGCCCCAGATCCAGGATCACGTCCGAGCGCTCAAACCGCCGCACGGTCCCGCTGACGATGTCTCCCACGCGATCCTTGAACTCGGCGTAAATCTGTTCCTTCTCGATCTTGCGAATGTTCTGCAGGATCCACTGCTTGGCGTATTGGGCGGCAATCCGGCCGAAATCCGTCGGTGTCACCTCCACTTCCACCTCGTCCCCCACCTGGGCGCCGGGTTTGAGTTTCTGCGCCTCCGCCAGCGAGATCTGGTCGTGCTTGGAGGCCACCCGCTGTGCCACGATCAATCGCGCGTAAGCGCGGATTTCTCCGGACTTGGGATCGATCTCCACCCGCAATTGCCGTGCCGGCCCGACCGCCTTCTTGGCAGCAGACAACAGCGTATCATGCACCACCGCGAGCATGCGCTCGCGGCTGATGCCCTTCTCACGCTCGAAGTAATCCAGCAACGCCAGCAAATCTGCATTCATATCGCACCTCTCCGGCGGTCAGCCGCACCCGGAGAATAAAAAAGTCGGCAGATGCGAATCTTCCGACTTCCACCTGCTGGTAATCCAGCACGCTGTTGACCGCGGTTTTAATCTAGGCCGTGCCCATGGCCAGCGTCAAGGCCGCCGTCCCAACATTCTGAGACATTCTGTCCCGCGGCGGCCCGGTTGCGGCTCCAAAGCGATCCAAACCGGGCCCGGCCAGGACCGGCACGTGAAGTCCGGCAGGCAAATCCAGGTCGGCGACCGCGGCTTTGAACCCGGCCGCCTCTTCTCCACCACCCGGCGGCATTCCCGGGCCTGCCTCCGTTTGTTTGACGAAGGGCAGGACATCGCGGAAATTGGGCTCGGAGACCGGCACCATGAAGGTCTGGCAATCCATTCTCTGGCTCGGGGCGACACTCTGGCTGGCCGCAGCTCCGGTTTCTGCCGCTGAACCGGATGCGGGCAAGCTTGGGAGCGGGGTCCCCGACGTCCCCACCAACAGCCCAGGCGCGTCTGCGGTGGTGCCGGGCCGGTTCCAACTCGACGGCGGCAGCGCCGCGTCCGGATTGTCCGAGGTGCTGGTCAACCGCCTTGTCCGGGAGCTCCGGCCCGAAGATCTGGACCGTCCGCGTCCCCCGAATGAGCTGACCGTGGGTCGCAGGACCTACAGCGGGATTCTGGTGCAGGCCCTGCGGTCGGCAAACCCGTTGGAGCTCTTGAATCCTTGGGCCCCCGAATCGGCGGGGTCGGGTGAACAAAACCTGGTCCGCGACCCGGCAACCGGCAAACCTGCCGGACTCAAACTGATCGCGCTTACTTTCTGAAGGCCTGGTAGACCTTCATACCGAACGTGGCCGGCCTTGTTGCCGATTCCCGTCAGCCAGGTCCCCGGCGGCAATCGTCGCGCCTCTAGGTCCCGGTTTCGGCTACCGGTGCAGCAAAAGCCGATAAAACTCCGCCGGCCGGTTCGGGAGGATCGACAGCAACCAGTTCGTGGCCGGGCTGCCAGCCGCCAGCGTTCCGACCGGTTCCCAATCCACGAGGTTTGTGGAGACCTGCAGGGTCGCGGCGACCGGAAGTTGAGGCAACCGGACCTGCCATGCGTTGTCTCCAACGCGAGGGAGCACTTCCAGCGCTGGCCGACCATACACGTTCAGTCGCGCCGGCGCACTTGTTACAGTGCCGGTGACGTTCGACGCCACAAGCGAGTAGTCGCCTGCGTCCGACAGGCCCACCCGGTCGAGGTACAAAACGTTTTGCGTCGCTCCGGCAATCGGCACGCCATTGAACAACCACTGGTACGCGATCGGTTCCGTGCCCACGGCGCTCAAACGGAATCCGGCGGACTCACCCTCAAACCTCACCAGGTCCTGCGGCTGTCCCAAAAACTGCGGTGGGATGGCGTGCAGTCGGACAATTTCCATCTCAAACCACGCGTCATCCGTCGTGTTTGCCAGCAGATTCGTGACGAACCGTCGGACGCCCAGTTGATAAATGGCGGTGCGTTCGGCTGGTGAAAGCGCGCGAGGGAACAGGAACAGGTCATCCACCGCAAAGCCCCCCGCGCCGGTTTCCAGGCGTAGCGCTCTCAGCGGCTGACTGCCGGCCGGGGGCGCCTGCGCTGGCAGGGCGTACACGGGGCCGTTGTCCATCTGGATGCAGGCGTTGGTGCCGTCGTACCACGCGATCACCAACCGCCACTGACCGGCGCGCATTCCGGGCGTTTGATCTTGGACCTCCACCGAGCCGAGTTGGAACCGGTAGCGATTCACCGTCGGGCCGGTGTAGTAAAGCCGGAACTCACCCGGCTTTTCGATGGCCGTGCTGGTGGCGCTCGGGACGGTCCCCTGCTGCCACTGGAACCATCCGCCCACCGTGAAGGGCCGGTCGGTTGCGAAGCCGGGCACTTCGGTCATCTCCAGCCAGCTCGTGGGCGAGGCCGCGTTGGAGGCACACCCAATCCATCGCCCCACACCGGCGACCACGCCGGTGCCCACGGCCTCCCACGCAAGCCCACCCTCCAACCGGTCCCACGGCGGTTGCGGCTCGTCGAAGGGCCAAATGCCCACCGGACCCAGGGGCTCCACATACTGATGCAGTTGCACCGCCAGCCGGTTCGTCCCTGGACGCAGGGTTTCGGCAGGTAGATCGAACACGGTTTCCAGCGGCGGGCCGTCCACGTGAACGCGAGCCGACCGCCCATAGGGGACCTCCCCCTCGCCCATGTTCAATCGCAGGATCTCCTGCCCGTTCAGGTAGACCACGGCAGCGTCATCGCATCGCAACCGGGCCTGCAGACGTCCCGTGGGGTCCTCCAAGGCCAGGTCGGTGAAAAAGTAGACCGTGGGCGGGACCGAACCTTCCCCGGTGGCCAGCGGGGTTGCGACGCCGGGCAGGGCGGCCCCGAACGGCGCCCGCCCGGACTGCCATGCCGCATTGGTGGCCGGGTCCAGCCACCATCCGGTCGTCAGGGCCACGCCCCGGTTGTCGTAGTACCAGATCCCGTTGGTGGGCAGAACCGTGGATGAGCTCAAGTCCCCGTACACTGCCACCTGCACCGGGGCGCTTGTCACCGAGCCGGCCGGGTTGCTCACCACGACCCGGTATTGTCCCCGCACATCCGCCACGGTGTTGCTGCGCAAGAAGGTGGGTCCTGCGGGACCATCGCTGTTCACGGGCTGATCGTCCTTGAACCATTGGTATTCCAGCGGCTCACGTCCCACCGCCACCACCGTCAGGACCAGGGGATTGCCGAGTCTCACGGCGCGCGGTTCCGGTGGCCTGACAATTTCCGGTGCCTCGGCCCACAGCCCTCGGATTCGGGCGACCCGGCTTGGGATCCGGCCCCAGGAGTTGCTGGCCACCACCACGTAATCACCCACGGTCGTCGGCCCGGCCCCGCGAATCCGCAATCGCCCCTCCTCCGTGACCGCCTCCAGTTGCCCGTCTCTGTACCAGAAATAAATGGGCGGGGGCCAGCCGATGGCCTCGCACCGTAATACAAGGTTTTCACCCGGCGCCACGGCCCGGGAAACCGGTTCCTCCACCCAGAACAGTTCGGCAGGTCCGAGGGCTTCGATGGCCGAGGCCAGCGCCCGGCGGGCCGCGTACAGGTTTTGCGGGTCGCCCAACGCATTGTTCAGGGACGGCGCCACCGCCAGAGCCTCGGCCCGCACTGCCTCTGCTGCACGTACCGCCGGATGGTCGGGTCCCCAGCGCAATGCCGCTCGTCCCGCCAGCTCGCGCAACAGCCAGAAGTATTCGCGGTCCTCCAACCCTTCCCGGACCAGCTCCCACCGGATCGAATCAATGGGCCCTGCCACCACCGGTTCGGTGGGCGGTTCCCGCACCGGCGGATAGAGGAGCACTCCGTCGCCGTTGCCCATGGGTTGGCCCAGTTCGTTGGTCACCGTGGTTTGGGTCCATGGGTTGATCGGTTGGAATTGGCGGTCCAGGTACCAGTTCACGTCCCAATAGAGGTCACCCTGAAGCCCGTAGCGTTCGGCCAGCCAGAATCGCACCCGGTGCGATATCGCCGGATGATCAATGAAATAATTCGGCCCGGGCCACTTGGGATACGTGGCCACGTACCACCACACTTCCTCGCCCGCCGCCGTGCGGTCGAACCACCGTTCCGCCGTGTTGTTAAACACGCTGACCACAGCCATGGGAACCCACACGTCCACCAGCCCGTACAGCTCGGGCAACGGCTCCCGGGTCAGCAGACGCCGCAAATCCGGCGCCGCGTACAGGTGCGCGTGCATCCCGTCCCGGACCACCGGGATCAAATCGTTCGCAGGTTCGTCGATCCAATACGCGCATGCCTTTTCCATCCACCCCTTTTGCCGGAGATGGGAGGAGATCCCGGACAACAACAGGGTGAACAGCGAGTTGTACTGGGGCGTGAATCGGGAGAACCCAAACAGGGTCCACGGCTCGTCCATGAAAACGAATGTGTTGAAGCCGAACTCGTCCAGGTAGCGTGACAAGGCCTCGTCAAAGGCGCCGAAGTTGTAAACAAACCCGCCCACGCCCCATTCCCATCTCAGGGGTGCATACCGCTGGGGCCATTGGGGCGAGACACGGTGCCGACGAAAGTTTTCCATGTACAGGTCCCAGACCTCGGCCTGCTGGGCGTCTGTCAGCGGCCCGTGCCACCGCATGGGGATCGCCACGTCGTACAACGTGCGGGTATGGGTCAAATCCGGCAGGGTGAAATCGAACACCCGAAGTCGCACCGGAACGACCCACGGGGCCGTCCATGCCGGTGTCTCCACCAGTACCCGGCCTTCATACTCGCCGGCCGGCTGTGTCTTTGGCACGTGCACGGTGATCCAGAACGGCTGGTGTTGTTCGGGTCCCAGTTCGAGTCCGGTCGGCACAGGCGGCAACGGGTCCGGGTACCATCCGGGCGAGCCGCCCGCGTCCGTGGGCAGTTGCACCGGCACGTAATCCACCAACCGCACCTCGATATTCGTGGCTGCCAATACCGCCCGGCCGTCGCTGCGGACCCAGTCCTCCACCCGGATCACCACGTTCGTCAGCGGTTCGAAGGGATACAGCACCAGTTGAAACGGCTCATACTCGTTGCGGGCGGCTTCGATCCACACCGCATTCGTGGTGGTTGCCGGCAGGGCACGCTGGCGCCCCACCTTGTATGTGGCCTCGCACCACCACACCGCACAGGCCGGAGGGCTCGGGAGCCGATGGCCAAACGAGTTATCCTCGATCGGCGAAATCCCCCGCAACAACGAGAGCCCTGCCGAAGACAACCAAAACACCGTCCCCAACCACCGTCGCATCCACCTGCCCTGGCTCATCCTGGCCCCGAAGTTACAAGGGCGAACGCGCCCGGACAAGACCCGTCAGCCGGGCCTGTTCGCCCCTCGGCCTCTCTTCGATCCGAACCGCGCTCAGAGTCCGCGGCCCGCTTGCGAAAAACATTGCAACACCAGGATCCCGGACAGGATCAAAAACAGCCCTCCAAACGCTGCCAGGTCCAGCCGTTGACCAAACAAAAACCAACTGGCCACCACGATCAGGGCCAAACCCGCGCCCGACCAGATCGCATACACCACCCCCACCGGTATGCTGCGCAACGAAACCGACAGGAAGTAAAAAGCCGCGCCGTAACCCAGTACCACCACCACCGAGGGTGCCCACCGGGTGAAACCCTCCGACGCCTTCAGCGCCAGGGTCCCGATGACCTCGGACAGAATTGCGATCCATAATGCCACCCAGGGATTCATAAGAATGCTCACACCGACACTGCGGGCCCCATCCGAAACGGCCTCCACATCGAGATTGACCTTCGTCACTGACAATCCCATGCGCCGGCGCGGGACGTGGCTGCAACAGGCCACCAATTTGGCACGCGTCTCCGCCCGACTCCAGCCCTACCCGCTGCATTTGCCGGTTTTCAACCGATTCCGGTCGTGGCGCCGGTTGCCGGCCTGTTTCGGGCCCGACCTCATGGCTCCGGCCTTGCCGCCGTCCTCCGCTGCAGCCCGGTACCCGGCCCGCCCACGTTGACGTCCTGCACGGACCGGACTAGCTTCGCTCGATGCCTGGAACGATTGTCGAACCAACCGAGAGGGTTCGCCCGGCACCGACGGTCCCTGCCTGCGACCCGGTGCAACGGGAACCATTGACACGCGAAATCCTTGAGCTGAAACGTCGGCTCAACGCGGTCATTCTGGCGCACAATTACCAGGTGCCCGAAATCCAGGACCTTGCCGACTTTGTGGGCGACTCACTCGGTCTATCCCAGCAGGCCGCGCGGACCCGGGCCGACGTGATCGTGTTTTGCGGCGTGCGGTTCATGGCGGAAACCGCCAAGATTTTGAACCCCGACAAGCTGGTGATCCTTCCGGACATGGATGCGGGTTGTTCTCTGGAGGAGAGCTGTCCGGCCGACCAACTGGCCGCCCTCCAACGGACCAACCCCAACTTCTACACGATCGCCTACATCAATTGCAGCGCGGCCGTCAAAGCCCTCAGCGACGTCATCTGCACCAGCGGCAACGCCGAAAAAATCGTGCGTGCCGCCCCTGCGGATCGCGACCTTTTGTTCGTGCCGGACGAAAATCTGGGGCAATGGGTCATGGAACGGACCGGCCGCCCCATGACGCTCTGGCGGGGGAACTGCTATGCGCACGTCGAATTCCGCCGGGAAAGCCTGCTCCGTCTCAAAGCCCGTCATCCCCGGGCACGGGTGGTGGTCCATCCCGAATCCCTGCGCGAGGTCCGAGACCTGGCCGATGTGATCTGCTCCACGGAGCAGATGATTCACTGGTGCAAAGCCAGCCCCGACCGCGAATTCATCATCGTCACGGAGTCGGGCATCCTGCACCGCCTCCGAAAAGAATGTCCGGACAAAGTCTTCCATTGCGCCCCGGCCTTCGACGTCAACCGCATGCCCTCGGACGCCTGCCGGTGCAGCGAATGCAAGTACATGAAACTGAACACGCTGGAGAAACTCCGCGATTGCATGCGCCGGTTGTATCCGCGGATTGAACTGCCCCGGGACCTGATTGAACGGGCGCGCAAGCCCATCGAGCGGATGCTCGAGATCACCGCCCGCAATTGAAGGGTCGGTTGCCCGACGTCGCTGTCGTTGACGTCTTGCGCCTCACGCCGCCCGGGTTTACAAGAACTTCGGCCGGCGTGCGCCGGCCCGATCCCATGGCCCGCTCGCTGAGAACCAGTCCGGCCCAGCGCCTGCAACTCGAACAACAACTCCGGGCAGCAGGCTGCCGGACCATTGCCGGTGTGGACGAGGCGGGGCGCGGGCCCCTGGCCGGCCCCGTGGTTGCCGCTGCGGTCATCCTGCCCGAATCCTGGATCGCCCGGGGCTGTGTTGAGCCGGGTTTTGAAGATCTGGACGATTCCAAACGGCTCACCGCGGCCACACGCGAAACCCTTTACGAACGCCTCGTGGCCCATCCCCAAATCCACTTTGCCATTGCCCGGGCCGAGGCGACCGAAATCGATCAGCTCAACATCCTGCAGGCCACCCACCTGGCCATGCGCCGCGCCCTGGATGCCCTCGGGGCACCACCCGACCATGTCCTGGTGGACGGCCGGTCCGTTCCCCATTTGGCCGTACCCGCCACCGCCGTCATCCGCGGTGATGCCCTCAGCCTCAGCATCGCCGCCGCCAGCATCCTGGCCAAGGTGACCCGCGACCGTTTCATGCACGAGTTGGACCGTCAGTACCCCGGCTACGGGTTTGCGATGCACAAGGGCTACCCCACACCGCAACACCTCGCAGCCCTGGCCCAACTCGGGCCCACACCCGTCCACCGACGTTCCTTTGCCCCCGTCCGTGCCGTCCAATTGCACTTGTGGCGATGAAAACCTTCCTCTTCTGGTGGTTGCATTGGCGCAAAACCGGGCAGGCCCCTTCCAACACAGCCTTGCACCTGCAGCGGGGCGCCCTTGGCGAACGGGCTGCCCGACGTCACCTCGAGAAGGCCGGGCTCCGGTTCCTTACCGCCAATTACCGGACACCGCGCGGCGAATTGGACCTTGTCTTCCGTGACGGCGACTGCCTCGTGTTCGTTGAGGTCAAAACCCGTTCTTCCGAGGAATGGGGCCGACCGGCTGCCGCGGTGGACACGCGGCGACAGCGACGCCTTTCCCGGGCCGCGCTCTGGTACCTGCGCCGCATCGGTCAACCCCGGGTCAAAGTCCGGTTCGACATTGTGGAGGTCCTTCTGGAGCACGATCAGGTCCGCCAGATCCGCCACCTGCCCAATGCCTTTCCACTGGCCGCTCCCTGGCGTTACGGCTGACGGGGCCACGGTCGCCAACGCCGCTCAAGAACCGGCCGACCAACCGCCCGGATCGTGCGGGGACTTCGCGCACGGGGCGAGCACCATTAACCGGTTCAACTCCCACTTGCACATTCCGAAAAATGCGCGATGGTGCCTTGGCCACCAGGTTCGAGCCCGGTGTCCCCAACCCCGGTCAGTCCAGGTCGAAACCATGAAACCCGACGCCTCATCGGTACAGCCTTCGGAAACGTGGCAGATCACCATCCTGTACGATCGCCCGGAGGCCCGCCAATGCGCAGCCCGTGCCTGTGACAACCTCGTCCGGCGGTTCTGGTCCCGGATCGGGTTCGATACCACATGGTGGGCTCTGGAGGAGTTGGAAGGTCCCGAAAACCCCGAGGCCGCCCGGCGCCTCCGCGAAACCGATATCCTCGTCCTTGCCATGACCGACACGCAGGGACTGCACCCGGGCCTGCTCCAGTGGCTGGAACAAACCCTCCGTGAACGCGAGGGCCGCGAAGGTGCGCTCATCGTCCTTTGCACCCGGCAGCCCGCGCCCCTGCACCGCATCGACCCCGAGCTCAACGCCAAACTCCATTGCCTGGCCCGCTGCGTCGGACTGGACTACCTCAACGAGCCACCGGATTGTCTCCCGGGACGGCTGCCCCATTCCCTCGACCATTACGCGCACCGGGCCGAACAGAACACCGATGTGATCCGCCGGATCCTGGATTCCCCCCATCCACCGCCGCCGCCCCCACCGGCCTGGCACCCCTGATCCGACGCGTCGCGGGCCTCCGGATGCCTGCACAATTCAGTTGCCTCCCGACCGGTCTTGGCCCACACAATCCCGCGATGCAAACCATGAAAACGCGGATCGGTTTCTGGATCACCGGCATCTGCCTGGCCGCGGTCGTCGCCCAAGGCCAGAACACCAACGCTTTCAAGGACGACAAGGAAAAGATCAGCTACGCCCTCGGCATGAGCCTGGGCAGCAATTGGAAACGCAACGCCCTGGACCCCGACCAGGTCTCCCTCGAAGTCGTGCTCCAGGGTTTGCGCGACAGCCTCACCGGTTCGCCCACCCGCATGACCGAGGAGGAAATGCGCGCCACGCTCCGGGAGTTCAGTCAGTTCATGCAGCAAAAGATGCAGGAAAAACAGCGGCGTGAAGCCGAGGCCAATCGCAAGGCCGGTGCCGCATTCCTCGAGGAAAACAAAAACAAACCCGGGGTGGTCACCCTGCCCAGCGGCCTCCAGTACCGCGTCATCCAGGAGGGTGCCGGTGAAAGCCCCAAAGCCACCGACACCGTGCTCGTCCATTATCGGGGCAGACTCATCGACGGCACGGAGTTCGACAGCAGCTACAAACGGGGCGAGCCCGCCCGATTCAACGTCAGCGGCGTGATCAAGGGCTGGACCGAAGCCCTGCAGCTCATGAAACCGGGCGCCAAATGGGAGCTGTTCATCCCGCCCGACCTGGCCTACGGCGATGCCGCCCGACCCAACATCCCGCCCGGGTCCACCCTGATTTTTGAAGTGGAGCTCATTTCCGTTACCAGCCCGGCCACCTCCGCCGCCCCGAGCGCGCCGGTGACCAGCGACATCATCAAGGTACCTTCCGCAGAGGAACTGGCCCGCGGCGCCAAGATCGAGGTGATCAAGGCCGAAGACCTCAAACGGCTCGAAGAAGAACAACGCAAAGCCGCCGCCAAAACCCAGACCAACCAATAAGGCTCTGCCCCGCACCGGATCGAACTCATGCCGGTCTGTGGTTCCCCGGTTGATGGAGCATCCCTCGGAGCGCCTTCCGCGCCGTAATCCCGCGGCGTGATCCGTGGTTGCGTGCCCCGGTGACCCGTCACGGATGCGGATTCGTCCCGGCCACTGCCGGGAGAACCGATGGGGCGACGGGCCTTCGCACATGACCTCGGCGCTTCTGTAGCTCTCCTGCTACGGTTCGCAGTCCGGGCAAAAAATGACGTTTCTTGGCCAATCCAGGGCAAGCCAACGACCCGGATCATGTCAAAACTGTGGCCGCAACGTGGTTCTGGCGCCGGCCAGAATCCGGCCGCAGGGGTCAATGGCAGTGGCCCGGAGCAGCCGCCGCAGCGTCGGGGGTTGGCGTATGACGAGGGCGTCGCTGTGGCGAACGGGGTACGAGAAATCGGGGTTGCAATGCCTCCGGAGCACGCAAGGGGCGCGGCCGATGGGCAACGGCGCCAGAACCTTTTTCGTTTCTCAGGCGGGGGAGGCCGCCGCTGACCACCCACGTCCGTCCCTGCCGGTCCGGGTCAGAGAACCTTTCGGGAGCCTCCGGGATCCTCCATCCCCGCCGATGACGGCTTTCAGCGGCCCGAAAGTTGGGCCCGATACTGCGTGGGAGACTGACCGAGGATCCTCTTGAACACGCGGTTGAAGTGCGTCAGGGATTGGAACCCGACCTCGAACGCGATCTCACTGACCCGCAGGTTCGGGTTCAACAGCAGGTTCTTGGCCTTCTCGATCCGCACGCGCGAAAGGTAGTCGGTGAAATTGATGCCGGTGTACTTCTTGAACATCTTGCAGAAGTAAAACGTGCTTGTGTTCACCGCCCTGGCCACTCGGGTCAGCGACAGGTCCTCGGCCATGTGCTCGAGGATGTACTCCTTGGCCTTCCGGATGACCGGCGGCTCGGCATTCTTCTGCTGCAACAACACCTGGTTGCTGATGAGCGCCAGATGCTGGGCAAAAATGCTGAGCAGTTTCACCGCCGACTCGTGCTGGCGCGGTGAGACGACGCGGGTTTTGAAAAAGGCCTCCTCCAGTTGTGCGCGATCGTATTGCAGGCCCCAATCCTCCAGGGTCTTGCAAACCCGGGCAAACTGCTGGCGCGTGGGCCGCTTGCGAAACACCTGGCCGGTCTGCAAGAAGCCCACGATCTGGTTGCCGAGCCGGATGGGCACCGCCGTGTCACTGAGTCCGGCAAAACAATGGATGGTCCGCGCCCCCTCCACCGCCATTTCCACCAGCCGTTGCTGCACCTGCAGACACGCGGCGCACGACCGGCTTTGAGCCGACATCAGGCTGCAAAACGGGCTTTCATGGCGTTTGCCGTGATGCGTCAGGCGCCAGCTCTCCACGGGGCGCAACGACAGCACCAAACCGGTGGCCTCCGAAAACGCGCGCTCGTACTCCTGGTACACCTCCGACCGCAGCAGCGCCTCGATCAGGTTCCGGCTCTCTGCCGGATCCATCAAGGTCACCTTCGCTTTGTCTTGACCGGCTGAGGCCTCCCCGGTACACCCGGTTGCGCCCGTTTCGGAGGAAACAGACTCGCCACGGAGCGCGGTGGGTTGGAGCTCGGCCAGGGACTGAGCCTGCGTTGTTCGCATGGGGCCAAGCTATGCCAAACCTGCCTTGTCCACAAGTGGCGGCTCGACCGCACCCCCGTTGTCCGCAAAGGCTTCGCCCTCCGGGGCCGGCCCTGCCGGACCCGGATTGCGCGAAGGTCGAGTTGTCCTTATGTTGAGCCCCCGCAGATGAAAGACTTCTTTGCCTTGGTGGAGGATCGGCGATCGGTTCGCGCGTTTGAGGCGCGACCGGTGGAGCCGGGTTTGGTGGAACGGGTGCTCCGGGCTGCGCAACGGGCCCCGTCGGCGGGCAACCTTCAGGCCTATGAAGTGGTGGTGGTCCGCGACCCGCAGACCATCCGCTCCCTGGCAGCGCTTTGCTACAACCAAACCTTCATCGCCCAGGCGCCCGTGGTCCTGGTGTTTTGCGCCGACCCGGCCCGATCCGCCGTGAAATACGGCGCCAAGGGCGAATCCCTTTACGCCCTCCAGGACGCCACCATCGCCGCTGCCTACGCCGAATTGGCCGTGGCGGCGCTCGGCCTGGCGACCTGTTGGGTGGGCGCATTCGACGAATCGGAACTGGCCCGGCGATTGAAACTCCGACCCGGTCTCCGGCCCATCGCCCTGTTCCCCGTGGGTTGGCCGGCGGAACAGCCCGCGCGCACTCCCCGGCGACCTTTCGAAGAAGTGGTCCACGAGTATCAACCCTGATCTGCCCCAGTATTGCGCCCCTTCCGAACCGCGGGAAGGTCCGCGTCACGCCGGGCAGACTTGGATTCCCTTGCCGGCAACGGCATCCGGCGCGCCCGGGTCGACAGCAATCGGTGCGACCCGGTCGGGTGCCGGCGCACGATAACCCCTTGCGGGGGCCCGGGATCGTGTGTGCTTGCCGGTTGGCTTGCGTGAAATGCCGCGTTCGACGCAGGGCCGATTCCGCAACCCGCCACGGTGCACCTGCTTCATCGGCCCGGGGATGCCACGGGAACCCATGGCATTCCACACCCAAGGGGTCTCGGCCCCCACCAACCCCGCAAACCCTGAACCTTGGCCGTTCGTACTCTGTAACGAAACCGGACAGTACCCCGGACGTATTTTGCGGCCCCGAGCCCTGCGCACCCCAACCGCTTGTACCGCCGCTGGCAGCCCCCTCAATTCCCGGAGGGCTGGTGGTTGGCATAGGGAATGCTGCGCGCATCGGCAGTGGCTCGGTGGTAGCAAGGAGCCAATCCGAAAGGCTCAAGCCATGCAGACGCCAGCGGTCCATACCACGGCCGGACAGGGCCCGAGCGGGTCGCAGGGGCCGTCCCGGCCCGTGCCCGGGAGGGTGTTGGAGAACCCGGCGGCGGCGGGTTCTCCCCAGCCTGACCCTGCTTCGCACCTGCCGGGCGGCTTTGTGGATGCCGACCGGCTTACCCTGTTGGCGGACGCGGCCCCGGTCGGGCTCTTTCTGTGGCAGGATGGCCGGCTCCGGTACACCAACGCGGCGTTCCGCAGGTTATGGAAGCCCGGCGGTTCGAGCGGAGAGGGGAACCCGGATCTGTTGGACGGGGTTTCTTCGGAGGACCGGCCCGGCCTGGAGGAGGCGTTGCGGCGGGTCCTGCACTGTCCGGAGGGCGTGGCCCGGTGCGAAGCACGTCCTGCAGCCGGCTCGGGCGACGTGCAGTGCGTGGAAATCCATCTGCGGAGGGTTCAGGACCAGGGCGGCCACACCCTGGTGGTGGGTACCGTGCTCGACCTGAGCGAGCGCCGTCGGTGGGAGGAACGTCTGGCCAACGAACGCGCCGTGTTGCGAACGTTGGTGGATCACCTGCCGGTGGCCATCTACCTCAAGGACACGGCCACTCGCAAAACCCTTGTCAACCCTGTGGACCAGCGCAACCTCGGCGTGCGCAGTGAAGAAGAGGCGCTGGGCCGCACCGACTTTGAATTCTTTCCCCGGGAACAGGCCGAGGCGTTTTATGCCGATGACATGCAGGTGCTGACCACCGGCGTGCCGGTGCTGAATCGGGAGGAGCGGATCACGCGTCCGGACGGCACCAGCGGCTGGCTGCTGACGTCCAAGGTACCCCTCCGCGACACCTCCGGCCGCATCGTGGGCCTGGCCGGCATCGGTCTGGACATCACGGAGCGCAAGCTGGCCGACGAAAAACTGCGTGCCTTTGCCGCCCAATTGGAGCGGAGCAACCGGGAACTCCAGGATTTTGCCTATGTGGCCTCGCACGATCTGCAGGAGCCGCTGCGCAAAATCGTGGTGTTCGGCGAGCGTCTGTGCGAGCGCTATGCGGAGGTTCTGCCCCCGGAGGCCCGGGACTACCTTGAGCGGATGCGCCGGGCCGCCCAACGCATGCAGACCCTGATCAACGATTTGCTGACCTTTTCCCGTGTGACCACGCGGGCCCGGCCGTTTGAACGCGTGAATCTCCAGCAGATCCTGCAGGAGGTGATCGGGGATCTCGAAACGCGGATCGAACAAACCGGCGCCCGGGTAACCGTCGAACCCCTGCCCACCGTGGATGCCGATCCCCTGCAGATGCGGCAGCTCTTCCAAAACCTGCTCGGCAATGCCCTGAAATTCCGCAAACCGGAAGAACCGCCGCGGATCCGTGTTTGGGCCGAGTCCTTTCAGGGGCCGCGTCCCGACCGCGGCCCTCAGGCCGTGGCCGAGCCCCTTTGCAGGATCCATGTCCAGGACAACGGCATCGGGTTCGACGAAAAGTACCTCGACCGCATTTTCAACATGTTTCAACGCCTTCATGGCCGGGGCGAATATGAGGGCAGCGGGATTGGTCTGGCCATCGCCCGGAAAATCGTGCTCCGTCATGGAGGCGACATCACCGCCCGCAGCCGGCCCGGTGAGGGTGCCACCTTCATTGTGACGTTGCCCGTTCATCAACCCGGATCCGAATCCCAACCATGAAAGGCAAGGAACGACCCATCATCATCCTCATGGCCGATGATGATCCCGACGACCGCGAGTTGACGCGGGAAGCCTTCCGGGAAAGTCGTCTGGCCAACGAGTTTCACACCGTGGAAGACGGCGAGGAACTGCTGGACTACCTTCACCGGCGCGGGCGGTGGGCTCATCTGAACGGTACGCCGTTGCCCGGGTTGATCCTTCTGGACCTCAACATGCCGCGCAAGGACGGCCGGGAGGCCCTCCGGGAAATCAAAAGCGATCCCCATCTCCGTCGCATTCCCATTGTTGTCCTGACGACGTCCAAGGCCGAAGAGGACATCCTTCGGAGCTACGACCTGGGGGTGAACTCCTACGTCACCAAACCCGTCACGTTCAGTTCCCTGGTGGAGCTGGTTCGCGTCCTGGGTCGGTACTGGTTCGAGGTTGTGGAACTTCCGCCGGAAGAAGGATGACGATGGGCGGTTGCTGCCATGGAACGGCCGCCGATCCATGTGTTGCTCGTGGATGATGACGAGGATGATTACATCCTCACCCGCGATTTGTTGTCCCGGCCCGGCTTGACCGCCCGGTACCAGCTCACCTGGATCAGTCACTACGAGGAGGCCCGGGCTGCGCTTGCCTCCGGACGGTTCGACCTCTGCCTGCTGGATTACCGGCTGGGGGTTCACACCGGCCTGGACCTGCTGCAGGAAACGCGGGATCTTCCGCACCGGCCGCCGATGATTGTTCTGACCGGACAAGGGGACCGGGCGGTGGACCTGGCCGCGATGGAGGCCGGCGCGGCCGAATACCTGCTCAAGTCCGAACTCACCGCCGAGGGCCTTGACCGCGTCCTCCGGTATGCCCTGGAACGGCGCCGTGCCGAGGAACGCCTCCGCCGGGAACGCGACCTCATCAGCCGCATCATGGAAACCAGCCCCGTCGGCATCGTGGTCGCCGATCGCGAGGGCGTCATCACCTTTGCCAACCAACGGGCCGAACAGATTGTCGGCCCCCTGCTTTCGCGGCCCGACAGCCCGCGTCGTCGGCTCTGGCTCTGGCCACTTCAGCCCTTGGAAAACGGTGCCGCCCCCGCCCCGGTCCCATGGCAAACCGTGCTCGATGGCGGCCAGCCGTTGCACGACCTCCGCCAACTCTGGGACGACGGCTCCCGGCGGGTTGCCCTCTCCATCAACGCCGCACCGCTCCGCGATGCCTCCGGACGAATCGACGGGTTGGTGGTAACCCTGGACGACATCACCGGCCGACTCGAGCTGGAGGAACGACTCCGGCAGTCCCAGAAAATGGAATGCGTGGGGCAATTGGCCGCCGGCGTGGCCCACGACATCAACAACGTCCTCACCGTCATCCAGGGCCATGCCGACCTGTTGCGCGAAGCGGTGCCGGAGCAGAGTCCCCAGGCCCGGTCCATTCGCCAGATCTGTGCCGCGGCCGAACGTGCCGCCCGTTTCGTGCGGCAGTTGCTCCTGTTCAGTCGCAAACAGGTCGTTCAGGTCAAGCGCCTCGACCTCAACCAGGTCCTTCACAACCTGGCCCAGATGCTCGCCCGCCTGCTTGGCGAGGACGTCCACCTGGAACTCGACTGTGCCCCCGATCTTCCCACGGTGGAAGCGGACCTGGGCATGATCGAACAGGTCGTCATGAACCTGGCTGTGAATGCGCGCGATGCCATGCCGCAGGGCGGGCGCCTCCGCCTGGCCACCACCACCCTGGAAGTGTCCGAACCCGAGGCCACGCGCCGTGGCGCGCCCCGCCCCGGACGCTACGTCTGCCTGGAGGTCACCGACACCGGCTGCGGCATGGACCCGGCCACCCTGGCCCGGATCTTTGAACCTTTCTTCTCCACCAAGGAAACCGGCAAGGGCACCGGTCTCGGCCTTGCCACCGTGTATGGCATCGTCAAACAGCATCAGGGCTGGATCGAGGTCGCGAGCAAACCCGGCGCCGGCACCACCTTCCGTGTCTACCTGCCGGCAGCCGCCGGCCCCGCCTCGGGCCCCGACGACACCGCCTTCGAAACCCGTCCCCGCAGCCACCAACGGGAAACCATCCTCGTGGTGGAGGATGAACCCGACCTGCGCGAGCTGGTGTGCGAACTGCTCTCGGCCTGCCATTACCACGTCGAATCGGCCGCTCACGGCCTTGAAGCCCTGACCGTTTGGGAACGGTTGGAGGGGCGCGTGGACCTTTTACTGACGGATGTGGTGATGCCGCAGGGGCTCAACGGATGCGAGCTGGCCCGGCGACTGCGCCAGCGCAAACCCGACCTGCGGGTGATCTATACGAGCGGCTACACCGGCACCCTGGCCGGACGTCATCTGCGGCTTGAGGATGGATGGTTTCTGCCCAAACCCTACCGTCCCGCCGTTCTTGCCCGGGTGGTGCGCGCCTGCCTCGACAGTCCCGTGGGGTCTCCGCCGCCGCCGGACCTCGACCCGATCCTTGCCGGTTGCGCCGCGGAATTCCCCGGCACGGCGCAGCAGCCGGACGCGGCTTGAGTCCGCCACGGCTCTGAAACGGTTGCATCCCGCAGCGGCGCCGACGTCAGGTATCCTCCCTCGGGTGCGTCCGTCCGTGATTCGGGAACTCAGTTCCACCGGTCCGTTACGCCCCACCCCAACCGAGCCACCAGGCCAGCAAAGCCGCCCATGCCAGTGACGGTAAATACCCCGTCACCTCGATCCGCCGGACCTCCAGGATCAGTAACGCCACGCAAAACACCAGCAGGCCGCACGTGGCGGAGACGGCCTCCGCGGCCCGCACCGCCGTCAGGCCCGGTTCCGCCCACAACAGCAGGAGCGTCAGGGTTCCTTGAAACGCCAGCACCGGCAACGCAGCCAGCATCACCCCCGGCCCCCAGATCTTCACAAAACCCATGGTTGCCAATCCGTCCATCGCCGCCTTCAGGAACAGCGGCGTTGAATCCCTGCCCAACGCCTCGGCCACGGGCCCCAGAAACGCCAGCGGCGCCACGCAATACAGCGCCGTGCACACCACGAAGCCGTCTGTCCACGGTGCCCGCCCTCCCGTCCGCAGCGCTGATTCCATCCGTTCCCGCGCATACCGGCCGGCTGCGTTGGAGCCCTCCTGCAGCCGTAACAGCCTGCCCGTCACACGTCCCAGCCCCAGCGCCACCATCACCAGAATGACCTGAAGGAGGTGCGAGCCCACCGACCCGCTCAGGCTCACCCACGTCAGGCGCAGGCCGAAGTACACCGTCAACACCGCCAGCACGAGTTTCAGCCAGCCCTGCGTCGGCGGTGGGATCCCGCGCCGCAGCGTCAAACCCGCCACGCCACCCGCCACAATCGCCAACACGTTCACCCAGGTGCCCGTCACATCTCCGACTCAAGCACGGTCCCCGCCCCTTGCGAAAGGCAAATCTCAGCCCTCCGCGCGTACGGTCGGCTCGCGCAATCCACTGTGCTCGGCGGGCTGGCCAGCCGGCCTGCTGCCCTCTATGTTGCGCCCGGGATGGTTCGGCTGGTCCTGTTCGACATTGATGGCACGTTGATCCGCACGGCGGGGGCGGGCGTGGGCGCTTTTGTCCAGGCCTTTGCCGACGAGTTCGGCATTCGGGACGGGGTGGAACAGCTCCAGTTCGCCGGTCGCACCGACACCAGCCTGGTCCGTGAAGTGTTTGAAGCCCACGGGATCCGCCCCACGCCGGAGCATTTCCGTCGGTTCTTCGACCGTTACGTGTTTCTGTTGGACGAGCGCCTGCGGCGGTTGGGCGGCGAGATCATCCCCGGTGTGGTGCCCTTCCTGGACCGGCTGGCCCGGCTGCCGGCGCCGCCGCTGCCGGGGTTGTTGACCGGCAACATCCGGCTGGGCGCCGAGATTAAGTTGCGTCATTTCGGGCTCTGGAGCCGCTTTCGGACCGGCGGTTTTGCCGACGATGCGGAAGACCGCGCGGCCATTGCGGCGGTGGCCCGCCGGCGCGGCGAACGGCTGCTGGGCCGGTCGCTCGCCGGCACGGAAATTTTGGTGGTGGGGGACACCCCGCACGACATCCGTTGCGCCCGGGCCATTGGCGCGCGCGTTCTGGCCGTGGCAACGGGCGGTTTCAGCCGTGATCAGCTCCGGCCTCATGAACCCTGCTGGCTGGTCGAGCATCTCGCTGAGGTCGAGCCGAAAGAGGTCTGCGCATAGGTTTTCTCGTCCGCGGGACGGATGGGTGCGAGAGCGGGTCGGGACGGGCCGCGCGCCGGGTGTTCAGCCATCGGATCCGCGCGTGCGGGCGTTTGGTGCCGGCCGGGCCGGCCGGCTTGACGGTGCCCGGCCCTGCCCGTAGCTTCCTGTCGAACGTGGGAGCAACGCCTATGCATCTGAACAATTTCCTGGTGCCCATGGTGGTCGAACAGACCGGCCGGGGCGAACGGGGCTACGACATTTATTCGCGGCTGCTGGTTGACCGCATCGTCTTCCTGGGCACGCCGATTGACGACATGGTGGCCAATCTGGTCATCGCGCAGCTGCTGTTCCTGCAGATGAGCGACCCCAAGAAGGACGTGCACCTTTACATCAACTCCCCGGGCGGCAGCGTCACCGCGGGTCTGGCCATCTACGACACGCTGCAGTACCTGACCTGCGACGTGAACACCTATTGCATCGGCCAGGCCGCCAGCATGGGGGCCGTGCTGCTGGCCGCCGGGACCAAGGGGAAACGCTTTGCCCTGCCGAATGCCCGCATCATGATCCACCAGCCCTGGGGCGGGGTTCAGGGCGCTGCCACCGACATCAGCATCCAGGCCAAGGAAATCCTTCGCCTGAAGGATCGTCTGAATGAAATCCTCGCCTTCCACTGCGGCAAGAAGGTCGAGGACGTTGCCCGGGACACCGATCGCGACTTCTACATGTCCGCCGAGGAAGCCAGAGCGTACGGGCTTGTCGACGCGGTGGTGCAGTCGCGCAAGGAGATTCCCGGCGCGGTCGAGCAACGTACCGGCTAGCGCGCCGCCCCCGCTGCCGGCCTTGGAGGTCTTTTTGGCCCGCACCCAACCAACCGCCCAATGCAGCTTCTGCGGCAAGGGCGCCCGTGAGGTCCGGAAACTCATTGCCGGGCCGGGCGTGTACATTTGTGATCAGTGCGTCCTGCTCTGCAAGAACGTGCTGGATGCCGAGCAGGCCATGCAGGCCCGGCAGGAACGGCCCCTTGCCGTCCCCAAACCGCACGTGATCAAGCGGGAACTGGACCGCTATTGCATCGGGCAGGAGCAGGCCAAGAAAACCCTCACCGTCGCCGTCCACAACCATTACAAGCGCATCCTCAGCCGGCGCGCCCCCGCCACGACACCGGAGTCTGCCGATCCGGATCCCCACGCCGACGTCGAACTCGAAAAGAGCAACATCCTCCTCATCGGGCCGACCGGTTCGGGCAAAACCCTGCTGGCCCGGACGCTGGCACGGATCCTTGACGTCCCCTTCGCCATTGCCGATGCCACCACGGTGACCGAGGCCGGCTACGTGGGTGAAGACGTCGAGAACATTGTCCTGCGCCTGTTGCAGAATGCCGATTACGACGTGGCGCGGGCCCAGCGCGGCATCATCTATATTGACGAAATCGACAAGATTGCCCGCAAAACCGAGAACGTTTCCATTACCCGGGACGTCTCCGGCGAGGGCGTGCAGCAGGCGCTCCTCAAGATTCTGGAAGGGACCATCTGCAACGTGCCCCCGCAGGGCGGCCGCAAACATCCCCAGCAGGAGTACATCCGGGTGGACACCACCGACATCCTGTTCATTTGCGGGGGTGCCTTTGTGGGGCTTGAAACCATCATCCGCCGTCGGCTCGGGCATCAGGTCCTGGGATTCCACGCCGCCGGCCGTGCCGTGGGTGAAACCCCCGGAAGCCTGTTGCCATTTGTGGAGCCGGAAGATCTCCTGCGATTCGGGTTCATCCCGGAATTCATCGGGCGGCTGCCCGTCATTGCCACCCTGCATGAGCTGACCGAAAGCCAGTTGGTGGAGGTTTTGGTTGCGCCGCGGAACGCGCTGACCCGGCAGTACGCCAAGCTGCTGGCCCAAGAGGGCGTGGAACTGGAGTTCACGCCGGATGCGCTTCAGGAGCTGGCCGCCCAGGCCCTTCGCAAGGGCACCGGCGCCCGTGCACTTCGGAGCCTCCTGGAAAAACTGATGTTGGACGTAATGTATGATGTGCCGCGGCAGCAGGACGTCGCCCAGGTCAAGATCACCGCGGCCGTGGTCCGGGGTGAATGCCCGCCGCTGGTGCGGCGCAAATCCGACGAACAGGCCGCTGCCTGAACCGGGGCCGCAGCGGGCACCTTGGGGTGGCTGAAGCCCGTCCGCCGGAACTGATCCGCACCTTCCGGCCGCTGCACCGGCCCTTCAACGGTCCAGGCTGCGGTCCACCAGCACGTCCATGTCCAGGAACACCTTGCGTCCGAGCTGGGCTTCCAGGTCCACCCGCGCCGCCTGACCGATCTCACGGATGCGGCGTCCGCCCGCGCCGATCAACATCCGTTGGTATCGCGGATTGGCTGCGAGGATTGAAGCCTTGATGTGGTACATGGGCCGGCCCTGGCGGTCCCGGCTTTCTTCCACGGCATGCACCTCCACGGCGGTCCGGTACGGCACCTCCTCGTCCATCAGCAGGTAAACCTTTTCCCGGATAATCTCGCCGATCAGGAATCGCTGATGCGCATTGGTGATTTGGTCCTCTGGATAGAGTCGGGGGCCCACCGGCAGATGCTGCAGGATGCCCTGCACCAGGTCTTCCAACCCCTGGCCGGTGTAGGCCGAGACCTCGTACCAGCCGGCGTACTGGTCCCGGCGCTGTTTCCATGCGTCCACGTACGGTCGCTCCGGAAGGTCGCTTTTGTTCAGGCACAACAGCCGGGGCTGGGTAACCCCTTGCAGCGCCTCCCACACCATTTCATCTTCCGGCCCGATGGCCCGGGAGGGGTCCACCACGTGCACCACCACGTCGATTCCCTGCAGGGCACGCCGGGCACGTTCATGCAGGCGCTCCACCAGGCGGTTGGCGTGGGTTTTGAAGAAGCCCGGCGTGTCCACAAACACGATCTGGCCCTCCGGCCGGTTCACCACCCCCTGGATCGGATCCCGCGTGGTCTGCGGTTTGGGGGTCACGATGGAGACCTTGCGTCCCACCAGCGCGTTCAACAGGGTGGACTTACCCACGTTGGTGCGCCCCACCAACACCGCCAGGCCGCACCGGGTTTCCGGCGGTGGCTGCTCGTGGACGGGTGTTTCGACCGGCTCCGTGTCGCTCATGCCATCAACCTAGGCCGGAGTGTGTGCCGGGCCAAGGCCGCACCGGCCCCGTGCCCGGTTCGGAAGGGTGCGCTTGGGCGGGGGCGCGCAGGTGCCCGGCCGCGCCGCGGGCCCGGGCCTGCCTGTCACCGGGGCAACCCCCGGCGTTGCACCGGTTTCTCGCCGTCCGGTCGCGGCATCCACATGTCCTGCCAACCCAGGCCGCATTCCCGGATCATCCGCAGCGCGTACGTGTTCGGCAGCAGTTCGCGATCCGGGTTGTTGGTGCCGAGGGTGAACTTGACCCCGGCCGCTTTTGCCTCGCGGATGAAATCCGGCCGGGGCAGTTCCAGGCGGCTGTTGATTTCGATGGCCACGCCGTTGCGGGCTGCGGCTTCGATGACCCTGCGCCGTCGTTCGGGTGTCCAGAGCTGGTCATACCGCGGCGTCAACACCTCCGGCAGGTACGTCGGGTTGGCGTAGAAATCGATGGGTTCGGTTTCCAGGATCCGCACAATCGTGTCCACCAGGTGTTCCATGAACGCTTCCGGGTCTCCCACCTGCACCTCCTCGGGGATCCACAATCGCATGCGTCGCCCCTGCCGGTCCGTGAGGGTCATCGCATCGGTGAACACGTAGTCGAACCGTGCGACGGTTTCGGCCGAGAACAGCCGGGTCCATTCCCGGCCCTCGGCCTGCAAACCGGCGAAGACGGGCGTGTTGCGAACCGAGTCCAGCCAGGCCAGCGCCGTGGCGTCGTTGGTGACCGCAAAGCCGAGTCCGCCGTTGACTGCGATCCCGTGGTTCATCCCCGTGCGGCGCATGTGTGCCAGCACCTCTTCCAGGGTCAGACCGCCCTTCAAATGGGTGTGAAAATCCACGAGCGGGAAGTTGGCCGTGCCCAGTTCGATCATTTGCCGCCAGGTGGCGTCGGCGGTCGGCCGCACCACCCCGGCCGGTGCGTCATCGGGGAGTCGCCGCACCCGGATTCGGCGGAATTCGACCCGGCTGTCCGGATCGTGTCCCTGGAGGGCGAAGGTGCCGTGGCCCAGGCGGCGGCCCGGGCGGCTTTCCGGGGCTGCCGGTGGTTCCGGTTCCACATAATCCACCACCCAATGCTCGTTGACGAAGACCCGGACGCGCGGCACCTCCACCACGATGCGCAGCCGGAACCACGTGTTGTCCGGTACCAACTGCTTGTACACGTTGCGCAGGCCGTAGAGGCTGCCGGTTTTCTTGAGCTCCCAGTATCCGTTGTGGGGTCGGGCCGAGTTGTTGATCTGGACTTCGAATCCCCGGGCCGGCCAGCCGTTTTCCTGCCAGGCGGTGTGGAAGTAGATGCCGGAATTCGCTCCCGGCGCCGCCCGCACCTCGGCCTCCAGCTCGAAATTCCGAAAATCAGCGCCGGCCCCATCGCGTCCCACGTAAAACAGATGCGCCCGCGGCCCGTGGGCCACCAGCACGCCGTTTTCGACCCGGAAGGTGGCCGGATGTTCCGCAGCGCGCCAACCGGTCAGGGTGCGTCCGTCGAACAGATCCTCCCAGGGTTCGGTGGCGGCGTACCCGCCGATTCCCATGAGTCCCAGCAGTCCCGCGCAGATCCAGCCCCGACGTTTCATGAGTGCGAGTCTGGGTGGGCCGGTCCCGTCGCACAAGTCCGCACTGGTCCTGTCTTGCAGACAACCACCGGCGTGAAGGTCCCGAGGGCCGGCTCCGGGCGCATGCACCTGCGGCCCGGTACGGCCGGCCGGGGGTGGACCCTATTCCGTGTTCGGGTACGAGCCCAGGACCTTCACAAAGTTGCAGTGTTCGGCCAGCATTTTGAGTGCGCGCGCCAGCCGCGGCTCTTCCACATGTCCCTCCACATCGATGAAGAAGAAGTATTCCCAGGCCTTTCGCCGGCTGGGGCGCGACTCGATTTTGGTCATGTTGATCCGGTAGCGTCGGAAGGCTGCCAGGGCACTGTGCAACGCGCCCACCCGGTGCATGACGCTGATCATCAGGCTGGTCCGGTCGTTGCCCGTGGGGGGTGTACTTTGTCGGCCCAGTACCAGAAATCGGGTGGCGTTGGCTGCGTTGTCCTGGATGTCGCGTTCCAGGATGGGCAGCCCGTATTTTTCGGCCGCCAGTTCGCCCGCGATGGCGGCGGCGTAGGGTGTTTTGCGCGCCAGCTCGGCCGAGCGGGCGTTGGAGGAGGTTTCGATGATCTCCACCCTGGGGAGGTTGGCTTGCACCCAGGCGCGGCACTGTCCCAGCGATTGTGGATGGGCGTACAGGCGCCGGATCTTGTCTTTCGGATATCGGCTGAGCAGGCAGTGCTGAATGGGCAACACGATCTGGGAGACGATTTTCAGGTCGCTGTCCACAAACATGTCCAGCGTATGGGTGACGACACCCTCGGTGGAATTTTCCACCGGCACCACGCCGTAGTCGGCCCGCCCCTTGCTCACCTCGTGGAACACGTCGGCGATGGTTTTCAGCGGCACGTATTGGAGGCTCGAGCCGAATCGCTGGATGGCTGCCTGGTGGGTGAAGGTGGCCTCCGGTCCCAAATAGGCCACGATGAGGGTCTTTTCCAGGGCCAGGGCGCTGGACATGATTTCGCGGTAGATGGCCCGGAGCTGTTCGTTGGTGATGGGGCCCTTGTTGAGCCGGCAAACCCGCTGCAACACGGCCTGCTCCCGGTGCGGCGCGTAGACCTCCTGCCCGGCCTTGCGTTTCAGTTCGCCAATGGCCAGCACGTGCCGTGTCCGCTCATTCAGCAGTTTCACAATCTGCTGGTCAATCCGGTCGATGGCCTTCCGATGTTCCTGAATGTGCATAGCCCGTGCCGAGGATATCCGATCCGGGCCCCGGGTGGGCAGGAAAATTGCGGTGTCCGTTCCGCGCGCCTCGTGACGCGTCCGGATCATGGGTCTGCCCGGCCTGGCAATGGCCCGCGGCCCGGCCTGCGCCCGGGCGGTTGCGTGAGCAGGTAGTTTTCGCCATCCATGGTGGACAATGAAGGGATCCGGCGGAAACGGCCCGGTGCTTCAGCCGGCCCGATCCCGAAGGGTTGTGGCGTTGTACCGGGAGGTTGGTCCGGCGAAAGTTCGAAGGCGGCTGCGGGCCGAGCGAGGCCGGCCGTGAGTGGATCGTTGTCGGCCCGGTGAAAGGCAGACCGCGCGGGGGGCGCCACAGACCGGCGAACGGGGGTCGCAACCGGTTCGTCAGGGTTTCTGAACCGTGGCCGGCTCGGGCCGGCGTGGCGAAGGACCGATGTGGCGGCCGGTCGGTCGGCGAGGGTATGAACAGGTCGGTGCGGGGCGCCGTCCAATGATCACCGCGGTCCACCCGCTTCGGGTTTGTGCGGGTGTGGCGGAGGGCGAAACCTTGGGCGGCGGTCAGGGTTTTTAGAAGCGTGAAAGGGATGCCGAGATTGTGGTCATGGTGCGAAGAGGCGGATGCACCGGGCGGATGCGGTGCTCGGGGTGCGAGTCGGGTCGGCCGGGTAGTGGCCCGCGGCGCGCTGGTGCGGCTGGCCGGGTGCATGGTGCTGACGTTGCGGTTGTTGGCGGCGGGGCCGGAGGTGGATGACATCCGGCGCGACGCCACGGTTCGGGCCATCGAACGGGTGTTGCCGACGGTGGTGAACATCGCGACGACGCAGATCGTGGAGTACCGGGATCCGTACCAGGACCTGTTTTATCAGTTTTACGGGCGGCGGGCGCCGGTGGAACGGCGGGAGGAACCGAGCAGCATCGGTTCGGGGGTGATCATTGACGAGGAGGGCTACATTCTGACGAACTTTCATGTGTTGCGGCGGGCTTCGCGGGTGTATGTGAAGCTGCAGGACGGCCGGATTCTGGAGGCCGAGCCGCTGGTGTATACGCCGCACAAGGACGTGGCGCTGCTGAAGGTGCAGACACGGCCGGGGGAACGGTTTCCGGCGATCACGTTTGCGGCGGACGACGATTTGATCCTGGGCGAGACGGTGATTGCTCTGGGCAATCCGTACGGGTTGGGGACCTCGGCCAGTCGCGGGATTTTGAGTTCGAAGGCGCGGCGTCCGCCGGTGGAGGGGGAACCGCTGGGGACGCAGGACTGGCTGCAGACGGACGCGGGGATCAACCCCGGCAACAGTGGCGGGCCGTTGATCAATCTGCGGGGAGAGTTGATCGGGATCAACGTGGCGGTCTATCGGGAAAGCCAGGGGATGGGGGTGGGGTTTGCGATCCCGGTCAAGCAGGTGAACGAAGCGTTGAGCGAGTTTTTTTCGCCGGAGGTGACCCGGTCGTTGTGGTTTGGGGCGAAGGTGAAGGGTTTGCGGGGGCCGCTGGTGGTGGCGGACGTGCAGCCGGGCAGTCCGGCGGCGCGGGCGGGCTTGCGGGCGGGGATGGAGATCGAGGGTGTGAACGGGCGGACGGTGCGGCGGCTTGTGGAATTCAACCGCCTGGTAACGGAGTCGCCGGACCAGCCGGTTCGGCTGCAGGTGCAGGAGGGGCGGAACCGGCGGACGGTGGAGGTGCGGCTGATCTCGTTTGAATCGCTGGTGGAGCAGAAGCTGGGGCTGCGCCTGGCGCCGCTGACGCAGCAGTTGGCGGCCGGGTTTCAGGTGGGTGTGGGCGATGGGATGTACGTGGAATCGGTGGAGGCGCGGGGGCCAGCGGCCCGGGCGGGTGTGCCGGCGCGGAGTTTGCTGCTGGGGTTGGATGGCCGTCCGGTGGGCAGTTTGTTTCAGGTGGCGGATGTGCTGATGGGGAAGGCTTCGGGGGACACGGTGCAATTGACGGTGGTGGTGCCGCGCCGGCTGGGGGCGGCGCTGATGGAGTATCGGCAGGTAACGGTGGAGGTGGTGGTGCGGTGAACGGGGGTTTATCATCGCCCGGGCGGGTCCGTGCGGGTAAGGTGGGGGAAACCGAACCGATGAGCGAGCCCTGGATGATTGAGGTGCGGGATTTGACGAAACGCTACGGGAACCGCGTGGCGATTCAGGGGGTGACGTTCACCGTGGCGCGGGGCGAGATTGTGGGGTTGCTGGGGCCGAACGGGGCGGGCAAGAGCACGACGATGCGGATTTTGTCGGGTTTTTTGCCGGCGACGTACGGGACGGTGCGTGTGGCGGGTTATGATGTGGCGCGGGAGTCGTTGGAGGTGCGGCGGCGGATCGGTTACATGCCGGAGAACAATCCGTTGTATCCGGAGATGCGGGTGGTGGAGTATTTGCGGTTTCGGGCGCGGTTGAAGGGGTTGAGCGGGCGCCGGGCGCGGGAGCGGGTGGAGGTGGTGCTGGAGCAATGCGGTTTGACGGAGGTGCGGCGCCGGTTGATCGGGCAGCTTTCGAGGGGGTACCGCCAGCGGGTGGGCCTTGCGGATGCGCTGGTGCACGAGCCGGACCTGATCATTTTGGACGAGCCGACCATCGGGTTGGATCCCCACCAGATCCGCTCGGTGCGGGAGTTGATCAAGGGCCTGGCGGGGCGGCACACGGTGTTGTTGTCGACGCACATTTTGCCGGAGGCGGAGATGATCTGCCATCGGATGCTGATCCTGTGGGACGGGCGGGTTGTGGCGGCCGGGACACCGGCGGAGCTGGAGCAGCGGTGGAGTGCAGACCCTCAGGTGATGGTGGAGGTGTCGGCCCCGGCGGCGGAGCTGGAGGCGTTTTGGTCGGGCAGGCCGGAGGTGGCGAGCTGGGAGATGGCGCCCGCGGAGGAGGGTTGGTGGCGGTGCTGGTTGCGTCCGGCGGGGGCACAGGATTTGCGGCCGCTGGTGTACGGGTGGGCGCGGGAGCGGGGTTGGACGTTGCGGGAACTGACGCGGCGGCGCTACACGTTGGAGGACATTTACGTGCGGGTGACCGCGCGGCGGGAGGAAGAGGAGGCGGAGGAGGAAGAGGTGTGAGATGACGGCGTTCTGGGTGTTGTTTCGTCGCGAACTGGCGGCGTACCTGGTTTCGCTGAGCGGCTGGGTGATCATGGCCGCGGTGGCGTTTTTGGTGGGGCTGAGTTTTGTGGATTTGTTGCTGGCGGTGCGGCAGACGCCGTTGCCGGTGCACGTGACGGAGGTGTTTTACCAGACGCCGTACTTTTGGATGGTGGTGTTGTTGAGCGGGCCGGTGATCACGATGCGGTTGTTTGCGCAGGAGCGGGCTTCCGGTACGTATGAGACGCTGATGACCAGCCCGGTTCGGGACGGGACGGTGGTGGCGGCCAAGTTTGGTGCGGCCTGGGTGTTTTATTTGCTGGTGTGGTTGCCGTTGCCGGGGTGTGTGACGTTGATCCGGTACTGGACGGGGGAGGCGCAGGCGCTGGAGTGGCCGTTGCTGGGGAGCACGTATCTGGGGATTGGCCTGCTGGGGGCGTTGTTTTTGAGCATGGGTTGTTTTGCGTCGGCGCTGACGCGGTCGCAGACGGTGGCGGCGATGGTGGGTGGGCTGCTGGCGGTGAGCCTGTTCCTGGCGGGTTTTGCGGTGTCGGATCGGGGGTCGGAGTCGTCGTGGTGGGTGCAGGTGCTGGGTGCGTTTGCGCTGGTGGATCACATGCGGGATTTCACGCGCGGGGTGGTGGATTTGCGGCCGGTGGTGTTGTATGCGAGCACGAGCCTGGCGTTTTTGTACCTGACGCTGCGGGCGGTGGAGGGTCGGCACTGGAAATGAGGGGTATGGATTCGGGACGCGGCACACAACCGTCGTTTTCTGCGGGTCGTCGCTGGGCGGGCTGGCTGCGGGTGGGTTTGGGGACGGTTTCGGTCCTTGCGCTGGTGGTGATGGTGAACCACCTGGCGCAACGCCATCCGGTGCGGTGGTATGTGACGGCGGAGGGGGAGACGAAACTGTCCCCGCAGACGCGGGCGGTGTTGGACAGCCTCACCAATGAGGTGCGGGTGACGGTGTTTTACGATCGGGAGGACCCGTTTTACCCCCTGGTGGTGGGGTTGTTGCGGGAGTACCAGCTGGCGAATCCGCGGGTGCACGTTCGCACGGTGGATTATCTGCGGCAGGCCGGGGCGGCACAGCAGGTGTTTGCGGAGTATCAGCTGGCCGGGGCCACGAACAAGAACCTGGTGCTGTTTGATTGTGAGGGGCGGGTGATGCGGATCGACGGCCGGATGCTGACGCAGTACACCCTTGAGCCGGTGGCCGCCGGAGGAGACCAGCCGGAGTTCCGGCGCCGGGCCGTGGCATTCCACGGGGAACGGGTGTTTACGTCGGCGTTGCTGGCGGTGACGATGTCACGGCCGTTGCGGGCGTATTTCCTGACGGGGCACGAGGAGCACGATCCGGACAGTGACCATGAGACGGTGGGATACCGGCGGTTTGCCGGTTTGTTGCGGCAAAACTGCATCGTGACATCGACGCTTTCGTTGGAGGGGACGAACACGGTGCCGGAGGACTGTCATTTGCTGATTGTGGCCGGGCCGTTGCGGCCGGTGCCGGAAGAGGTGGTGCGGAGGTTGGAGGAGTACCTGCAGCAGGGCGGTCGGATGCTGGTGCTCTTGAACAGCTACGGGCTGTCGCGGGGCTCGGGTTTGGAGGGGATGCTGTCGCGGTGGGGCGTGGAGGTGAGTCCCTGGCCGGTGCTGGATCGTGACAACACGATCACGGGACAGGACATCAAGGTCCTGCGATTCGGGAATCATCCGGTGGTCCGGCCGTTGGTGGAGGGGGGCGGGCTGGCGGCCCTGCATGTCTGGCGGCCGCGGGCCGTGGGGCGGTTGGCGGCCGGGGCCGGCGGCGTGGAGGGTGTGACGGTGACGGAGCTGGCGTTCAGCGGGGAGCGGAGTCGGTTGATGGGGGGCGGTGGGGCGACCGGTTCGTTCCCGTTGGCGGTGGCGGTGGAGAAGGGGGCGGTGCCCGGCGTGGTGACGGCCCGGGGGAACACGCGGATGGTGGTGGTGGGGGATTCGTTTTTTCTGGGCAACCAGTTGATCGAATCGGTGAACAACGCGGACTTCGGGGCTTATGCGGTGAACTGGTTGTTGGACCGGACGTTTTTGCTGCACCAGGTGGGGTCGAGACCGGTGCGGGAGTTTCGGGTTACCCTGGGTGCGCGGGAGATGCGGGCCCTGCAATGGACGTTGCTGGGGGGGATTCCGGCCGGTTTGCTGCTGGTGGGGCTGGGGATCTGGTGGCGGCGCCGGCGTTGAGGGTGGGGGGCGATCCGGGTCCCGGCAGGATGCGATGCAGGCAAGATTCACAGGTTTGTGGGTGACGCTGGCGCTGGCGATGCTGGGGTTCATCCTGTTGGTGGAGCGGCGTTGGACCGAGCCACCGCGCGGGCCGCGCGTGCTCCTGACAGGTTGGGACCCGGCGCAGGCGGTGGCGGTGGAGGTGCGCCGACCGCGGGAGCTGCCGTTGCGGGTGGTGCGCGAGGGCGGTCGCTGGTGGCTGGAAACTCCGTTGCGGGATCCGGCGGATGACCGGCGGGTGGAGGCGTTGCTGGCGGCACTGGTGCGGGAGCCCGTGCAGACGGTTTTGACCACGTCCGAACTGTTGCAGCGGCCGGACGCACTGGCGGAGTACGGCCTGGAGAGTCCGCGCGTGACGCTCCGGGTCCAGGCTCCCAACCGCATGGTTCAGATTCAGTTCGGGAACCGGACCGCGCCGGGGGATCAGGTGTTTGTTCAGGTGGTGGGTGAGGAGGAGCTCTGGGTGGTGAGCGCGGAGGTCTTGCGGTTGCTGCCGGCGCAACCGGCCGATTGGCGGGAGCGACGATGGGTGCGGGTGGACTCGGGGAGTTTTGACCGGCTCACGGTGAGCAATCGGCTGGGGTGGTTCGCCCTGGGCCGGGATCCGGAGGGGGACCGGTGGCGATTGGAGGCGCCCTTGCGGGCGCGGGTGGATCCGGACCGCGTGCAGATGCTCTGGCAGGGTCTGCAGGGTTTGGAGGTGCTGGAGTTTGTGGCGGATGATCCGGAGGCGGACGCGGAGGTGTACGGTTTTGCGCCGCCGGTCCTGGCTCTGGGGCTGTGGCGGGGGACCAACGCCGTGGCGCAGTTTGAGTTTGGTCGGAGCCCCACCAACCATCCGGATCGGGTGTATGCGCGCCAGGCGGGTCGAGCGGCGGTGGTGACGGTGCCGGCCGAGGCTGTGGGGGGGTGGCTGGCGGGGTACGCGGACTTTCGGGATCGGCGGCTTTTGCGTTGGGAGGGGCAGGTGTCGGCGGTGGAGTTTCTGGGGGGCGAGAACTTCGCGGTGCACCGGCTGCCGGTGGGCTGGCGGATTTTGCCGTGGGATTTGCCGGCGGACGAGGCTCTGGTGGAAGGGTTGTTGGATTGGTTGCGGAGGCTGGAGGTGGTGGAGTTTGTGAAAGACGTGGTGATTGAGCCGGATCTGGCCCGGTACGGGTTGGCGCCGCCGACCCGTCAGGTGGTGTTGCGACGGGCGGCTCGGGGGGCCGGTGATACCAACACGGTCCTGGGGGAGATCCAGTTGGGTTTGGTGCAGGACGACAAGGTGTTCGTGCGGCGGTGGGATGAACCGACGGTGTATGCGGTGCGGGCGTCGGATCTGGCGGGGCTGCCCACGGCGTTCTACCAGTTGCGGGACCGCCGGATCTGGCGGATCCCGGAGGGGGAGGTGGAACGGGTGATTGTGGAGGAGGGATCGCGCCGGCGGGAGATGATCCGGCACGATGCGTACGCGTGGACGTTGGCACCGGGTTCGCAGGGGATCATCAACAGCCTGGCTGTGGGCGAGGCGGTCCGAACGTTGTGCGAACTGGACGCGGTGGCGTGGCTGGGCGTGGGTGAAGCCCGGGCGGCGGAGTACGGGTTTGAGCGCGGGGCCTGGTCGGTTACGTTGCGTCGTCGGGATGGCGAGACGTTGACGGTGAGTTTTGCCCGGCCGCGGCAGGAGCTCCCGTTGTTGGGGATGGTGCGCCTGGAAGGTCAACCGTGGGTGTTTGTGACCTCACCGGTGGTCCAGGAGCTGGTGCAGGCGTATTTGAAGCTCCCTCCGGAGTCCGGATCTTGAAATCGCATGGCCGGCAATGGATGGCGCAGGTGGGTGCGGGGCTGTCGTTGGGCGTTTCGGGCGTGCCGATGGCTGGTGTGGGCGTTGTTGGGGGTGTTGGTGGCGGCGTTGTGGTACCTCGACCGCGTGGGGTTGCCGGAGATGCTCAAAAGACCGCTGCAGGAGCGGGTGCGTCGGCATGGGTTGGAGCTGGAGTTTGCCCGGTTGCGCCTGCGATGGTTTGCGGGGATTTTGGCCGATCAGGTGAAGGTGCGGCCGTTGGGCACGCCGGATGCCCCACAATTGGAGGCGGACCATGTCCGCCTGGATCTCCAGCTTTGGGACCTGTGGCGGGGCCGTTGGGAGGTGGAGGGTTTGGAGGTGGTTCAGGGGCGATTCGCGTCGGTCGCAGGTGGAGACGACCGGCGCGATTTTCCGTGGGACGTGGAGGGGCTGAACCTGCGGATCCGGTTTTTGCCGGGCGACACGTGGCGGGTGGAGGAGGCGCGGGCGGTGCTGGGTCCGGTTCGGTGCCGCATTTCGGGCGTATTGTCCAACGCCACGGCGTTGCGACAGTGGTCCGGCTGGAAGGGTTTGCGGCGCAGCGGCGAGGGGGATTCACGCGACGGCGCAGGGCAGGCCCTTGACTGGTGGAGCTGGCTCGGGCGCACGAGGTTCTCGGCCTCACCCGAAATGGTGGGAACATTTGAGGGTGACGGACGGGCTCCCGAACAGTTGCGACTGCGCTGGCAGATGCGCATTCCGGCCGTGGCAACTCCGTCGGGCACGGCCCACGGTCTGTTGTTGCGGGTGAGCACGGAGCCGGGCGCGGAAGGGACGGGGGTTGGATGGACGGTGGATGCCGAGGCCGATCGCTTTTGGACCGGCTCTGCGGACTGCGAGGGCGCAAAGGTGACAATCCGGTTCGAACCCGACGCACCCGGGCACCGGTGGACGGCCACGGGCACGGTGCGGCTGGCCGGGGTGTCCACCCGTTGGGGAACCGCAGGTGATGTACAGGTGGGCTTCGAGGCCGCGGGAAACCCGCGCCCGTGGTCGGTGGATGAGGTCGCGTGGCGGCTGGAGGCCGGGGATGTGGACGGCGGCGATTTCGCCGCGCACGATTTGAGGTGGGAGGGCCGGCTGCTGCGTTCCAGCGGGCCCCGGGCCACCGTGCAGGTCGAGCCATGGCGGCAATGGACGGGTTGGCAGTTGAGCAATGGGGTGGCGGTGGGGCGCCTGCACGTCCACGGGGTTGGGCTGCGCTCGGTGCACGGTGTGTTGGAGTGGTCGCCACCGGAACTGCGGGTGCACGATCTGGCGGTTGTGTTGCCGTCCGGCGCCGTGGAGGGTGAGGTGCTGGTTCATGCCGCGACACACCGAGGGGAGTTCCGGGTGCGGTCGGAGGCGGATCCCCGGGACCTGGACGCGTGGCTTTCAGAGCGGACGAGACGTTGGCTCGACCAGTTTCAATGGGAACAGCCGCCCCTTGTGGCGATAGAGGGCGAGCTGGCGTTGCCGCCCTGGCCACCCACACGGGAGCATTGGGCCGTAGCGCTGCGCGAGAACCTGACGCTGACCGGAACGGTGAGTTTGGGCAGGGGCAGTTTCCGGGGATTCACGGCCACGCGGGCGCGGTCGGGATTCCGCTATGCGGCAGGAACGTGGCATTTGCCGGATCTGGAGGTTGAACGGCCGGACGGCTGGTTGCGGGCGGATTATCGGGTGCGGCCGTGGCAGCGGGATTATGAATGGCATTTCAGGTTCGAGCTGCCGCCGGATGCCTTTGTGCCGCTGCTGCATACGAACCAACTGCAATGGTTGCCCCTGGTGCGGTGGGACGGGCCCCTTGAGGTCGAGGGGGAGGCGCGCGGTGAATTTCTGCGACCGGAAACGGTGAACGGGCAGGCCCGGATGCGGTGGACGAATTTTGTGTTTCGGGGCGTGCCCGTGCGGCGGTTGGAAACCACGGTGGTGTACAGCAACTCGTGGGTGTTGTTTCTGGAGCCGCGGGTGGAGCGTGCCGGGGGCTGGTTGAGGGCGGACGGGGTGGCCCTGGATCTGGTCGGGCAGCGGGTTCATTTCACCAATGCGGTGTGCCTGGATGATCCGGATACCATTGCGGCGGCGATCGGGCCCAAAACAGCCCGGACTCTGGCGCCCTACCATTTTGAGCGGCCTCCGGAGATCCGGCTGGAAGGCACGGTCCCCTGGCACGGGCATGACGGGGCGGACCTGCGTGTGGAGGTGTCGGGGGGGCCGTTTCGGTGGTGGCGGTTCCGGACGGATCGGGTGACGGGCACGATTCGCTGGCAGGGCGAGACGGTGGGATTAACCAACGTGACGGCTCCGTTTTACGGCGGGGAGTTGTCGGGCTGGGGTGTGTTTGATCTTTCGCCCCCGGAGGGAACGGGGGTGCGTTTTGGGGTTCGAGTTCGCAGGGTGAACATTGCGGCGCTGATGCAGGATCTGAACCCCGCGCCCAGCCGGTTGGAAGGGCTGTTGGATGCGGATCTATGGGTGGACAGTGGCAACACGCGGGACTGGCAGACGTGGAACGGTCGCGGTCGGGCGAGCCTGCGGGACGGGTGGATTTGGTCGATTCCATTGTTTGGCGTGTTGTCGGAGCCGCTGGATTCGCTGGTGCCGGGGTTGGGACGGAGCCCGGTGAGCAGTGGTCGCGCGTCGTTTGTTCTGACGAACGGGATGGTGGTGTCGGACGATCTGGAATGCCGGGCCTCGACCATGCGGCTTCTGTACCGGGGGCAGGTTGCCCTGGACGGGCGCGTGGATGCGGTGGTGCAGGCGGAGTTGTTGCGGGATGCCTGGTTGGTGGGGCGTGTGCTGAGTTTGGCCCTCTGGCCGGTGAGCAAGATCTTCGAATTCCGTATCACGGGCACATTGTCGCAACCCAGGGCCGAGCCCCTGCACATTCCGAGGGTTTTGACCATTCCGCTGCGGCCGTGGCAGACGCTGCGCGGTGTCTTTGAGCCGGCGCCCTCGGGGCAGGGCCCACCTTGACCAACAGGGTCGTGGGTTGGCGGACTGCCAGTTGTTCGGGCAGGACTTTCGGTGGGTGCGGCTGCCGTACGATTCATGGATGCTCGTGCAGTGGCGCCCGACGCGGCCGGCAGTCGCACGCGGCGGCTTGCCCCAATCCGGCCGCGGGTGTTAAGTGGGATCCAGGGCTGTGCCGGGATGGGTCCGGGAACTGGATGGCGGGACCTCTCCGTCGGCGGGATGGACGTCGCGGCAGCACCGGCAGATGCGGTGGGCCGGAGGAGCGGTGATCTGAGGCACTGAACAACGGGCCCAAAGCTGAAGGCCAGCAGGCGGACGGGCGGCAGTGCTCCCGACCGAGCCCCGGTGGCACCGGGGGGCCAGCCCTCAGCCACATGGCAATGCAAACGGAACCAGACAGGTGCGCGGAGGCATTGCGCGCCATCGGGATCGTTGGCCAACCCATCCCGGTTGCCGGTGGTTTGCCCCTTGCCGACCAACCTGGCGGGGCTGGCTGGGAGGGTGCCATTCTGATGGCCGGGGTGCCGGCCATGGACGAAGCCGCGGTGGTGGTCGAGCCTGCGGAAGCAGTTCAGGCGGGGACCGTTCGTGGGATGGAATCGATGGCTCGGCGCGTGGCGCGATGGACCGGCTTTCCCCGGTTTCGGTGGGATGAACTGCGGCAGCAGTGGGGAGATTCGTTCTTGGAGGGGCCGGCAGGCCCTGAGGTCACCCCGGCGTGCGGTGTGCCCGGATGGAATGCCGTTGAAGATTGGGTGCGGCGTTCCGGGGTGAACAGTTGGGTTTGGGTGCTCGTGGGCGGCGAGGACGCCCTCTCCCTGGCCAGGCGTCTGGCGATGACGCTGTTCCCTGAACTGCTGTGGGTGGTGTGTTTGCGAAATGGCGGCGGGGCTGCGACCGGGCCCGAGGGGGACGATCGGGTTCGATACAAACTGGACGCACTGGCGGGGTGGGATCGGCAGGCCATGGAGGCGGCGGGCGTGGGCGCGCAGTTGGAGTGGTGGATTCTGGCCGAGGTGGGGGCGGGTCTGCATTGGGAGGGTTGTTTCTGGTCCGGACTTCAGGGGAAGGGACTGCCTTTCCTGCACGGCGCAGTGCCGCCGGGTCGGGCCGTGTTGGGTTTGGATCCGCCGGTGGGACGCATGTTGGTGGGGCACGAGCGTTCGGTGGCCTTGCAACTGGCGCGGTTGACCGTGGAGACGGTGGCGCGGACGGGGCGGGTGCCCACGGTGAATTCCGGTTCACTCCCGCTGGCCTTGTTGGCACCTCGGGCCTGCTTTGTGACCCTGACCCGGCGGGGACAATTGCGGGGGTGCATCGGCCACCTGACGGCCCAGATGCCCCTGTACCAGGCAGTGATGGAAAACGCCCGGAACGCGGCCCTGTATGATTACCGGTTCGAACCCGTGGCACCGGCCGAGGTGGAGGAGTTGACGATTGAAATCAGCGTGCTGACCCGGCCGCGTCCTTTGGAGGCCGCGTCGCCGGAGGAACTGCTGGACCGGTTGGAGCCGGGCCGGGACGGCGTGATCCTTCACCTGGGGGCGCGCACGGCCACCTTCTTGCCGCAGGTGTGGGAAAAGTTGCCGGACCGGCGTCAGTTCATGGCGCAGCTGTGCATGAAAGCGGGCTGCCTGCCGGATGCGTGGCGGAGCCGGGACGCCAGGGTTGAGCTCTACCGGGTGGAGGCATTCAGTGAACGAGAGGCGTGAGGCGCCGGTTTTAAAGGATGCGCGAGGTCCTGCAGCCCCTGCCCCGCGCGGTTTCTGTGTCCCGGGGATGAGATAAAAAACCCCCGGCGGCAATGGACCGCCAGGGGCTGGCCAGGATTTGGACGCTCAGCTCGTGTTGGCCGAGGGCTTTATTTCTTGAACGACCGCATATAGGCGACCAGCGCCTTGATGTCGTCGTCGCTGACGCCCTCCAGGGGTTTCATGAGCGTGCGGCCGTTCTTGTCCTTGAGGCCTTCCTTGATGGCCTTGAAGGCTTCTTCATCCTTCATCTCGGCCTGGACCTTGGGGTCGGTATAGTCTTTGCAGGCGAGTTTCTTGCCCATCTTGGTGTCGCCCTTGCCATCACTGCCGTGGCATTTGGCGCACTCTTTTTCGTAAAGTTCCTTGATCTTGGCCTCGGCGGCCAGACCGTTCACTGCCAGACCGGTTACCAGCAAACCCACCAACCACCAAACGCGTTTCATTGCTGCACTCCTTTCTCGATTCTGTTGCTGCAAGGCCGGGGACCATCGTCGCGCCGGTCTCAGCAGGGGCTGACCACGATGGTTTCGTGGCGGCCCTCGTTTTAAACCCTAGACACTATCGCCGCTCGATGTATTCAACGCTTTTCCGGATTTGCTCGAGAGATACCATTTGTTGCCATGGGCGTGGGAATCTCCGGTTGTAACGGGCTTTTCAGCCGTTAGGGCGATTCCTCGGGTCCGGAGGCTTGAGTCCGGTGGATCGGGCCCGGACTACGGAGGGCGATGAGCTGTGGGGCAAACGGGTTTTGACACGGTGCAAACCGGACCACACCTTGGGGGTGAGACCAGATGAGCATTGTGACGCGGCAGGGGGACGAGGGTTTGACGTCGCTGATGTACGGCGTGCGGGTGCCCAAGGATCATCCGCGGGTGGAGGCGTACGGTGCAGTGGACGAGCTGAACGCGGCCCTGGGATGGGCGCGTGCGCAGGGGGCACCGCCGTGGTTGCAGGATGCGTTGCTGCATGTGCAGCGGGATTTGATCGTTCTGATGGGTGAGCTGGCCACGGACCCCGCGCACCGGGCGCGGTTCGAGGCCGATGGGTTCAGTGCGCTGGGGCCCGGGCATGTGGGGTGGTTGGAGGAGGAGGTGCGGCTTGCGGAGGGTTGCCTGCCGCCGGCACGGGGATGGGCATTGCCCGGTGCGGATCCGGTTTCGGCGGCGCTGGAGTTTTCGCGGACGGTGTGTCGGCGGGCGGAACGCCGTGTGTGTGCGTTGCGCGGGGCGACCGGCGCGGTGAGCGGGACGGTGTTGGTGTATTTGAACCGGTTGTCGGATTTGCTCTGGCTGTGGGCGCGATGCGTGGAGCGGGGGATTACGCCCCGGCCTGCGGCGTCCGGGAATGGCGCGCAGTGATTGAGTCGGGGGCTTGGGGTGCGATTCTGGTTGCGTCGTTGTGTCCGAATAGGGTTTGACTTGGAGTGGGATGCGGCAATAATCGCCCCCGCACGGGTAATCAAACGCAATTATGGCCAAGCTTGTTGTCCTCACAGAGGGGTTCGCCGGGCGTACCTACGAGCTGAAGGGTGAACGGGTCACCATCGGCCGTCTGGAGGACAACACCATTCAGATTTCGGAGCCGTCCGTTTCCAGCCATCATTGCGAGCTTCTCTTGCAGGGGCAGGAGATTGTGGTTCGCGACCTGCAGTCCACCAACGGGACGTACATTGACGGTGAACCCGTGACGCAGGCGGTGTTGAAGCCGGGGCAGGTGTTGCGGCTGGGTGCGGTGGAGATGCGGTTGGAGGGTGATGCTCCGGCGGGGGCACCCGCTGCGGGTGCAGCACCGGCTGCGGCCCCGTCGGCCGCATCGGCCGGGCCCACAGCTGCGACTGCGAGTCAGGCTGCCGCTCCGTCTGCCCCGGGGACGAGGCCCATGGGCCAGACTTCGCCCATTCCGCGCGGGGTGAGTTTGAGTGAGTTGCAGGGTGGGGCGCGACCGGCCGACCTGCGCAAGACGGGATTCGCCAAGAAGGCCGACTCCGGCAGCAAATTGCTGTGGCTTGTGGTTGGGGTGGTGGGGGCGGCGGTGGTGGCGCTGCTGGCGTGGGCGTTGCTGACGATCCGTTGAGGCGTTGAAGTGGAGGGTCCTGCGGTGCGGCTCCGTCAGAGCCCTCTGCAACGACGGGTTGGTGCGTTCCGGATTTGGAATCTGACCGGGCACCCGGTCTGATCTTGCCGAACGGATCTCCGCCGCGACTTCGTCACAGGACGGTGATCCTCCAAACGTACGGAGGAGATTGAACGTGTTACCTTCGGTCGGGGCGTGCTTTTGAGCCCGAGGCAGGTTGCCTGCGGAGGGCTTCGAGGCCGGGGGTGTGGCGTCGGGGACGCGGTTTCGGCCGGCTCTGTGTGGGGGATGGTTCCGGGGTTTTTGTGCCGGGGCGTGGGGCTCGTGGGGACTCAGCGCTGATGAAGCCAGCGGGCCACGTCGGGCGCGGCGTAGGTGATGATGAGGTCGGCACCGGCGCGGCGCATGGCCAGGAGTGCTTCGAGGGTGACGGCGCGTTCGTCAATCCAGCCCTGGGCAGCCGCGGCTTTGATCATGGAGTATTCGGCGCTGACGGCGTAGGCGGCGGTGGGCAGGCCGAAGGTGGTTTTGACCTGGTGGAGGATGTCGAGGTAGGCCAGGGCGGGTTTGACCATCACCAGGTCGGCGCCCTCGGCGATGTCCAGGGCGACTTCGCGGATGGCTTCGCGGGCGTTGGCCGGGTCCATTTGGTAGCTGCGGCGGTCGCCGAATCGGGGCGCCGATTCGGCGGCTTCGCGGAAGGGGCCATAAAAGGCCGAGGCGTACTTGGCGGCGTAGGAGAGGATGGGGAGGTCCTCGAAACCGGCCCGGTCCAGAGCCGCGCGGATGGCGGCGACGCGCCCGTCCATCATGTCGCTGGGTGCAACCATGTCGGCTCCGGCCTCGGCGTGGCTGACGGCGGTGCGGGCCAGCAGGGCCAGGGTGGGGTCGTTGGCGATTCTCGTCGTGTTGCGCCGGTGTTCGACCACCCCGCAGTGTCCGTGGGACATGTACTCGCAGAGGCAGACGTCGGTGATGACCCAGAGGTTGGGATACTCGCGTTTGAGGGCGCGGATGGCCTGTTGGACGATGCCGTTGCGCGACCATGCGCCGCTGGCCTTTTCGTCTTTTCGTTCCGGGATACCGAACAGGAGCACGGCCGGAACACCGGCTTCAACGGCCCGGGCCGTTTCCCGGACGGCTTCGTCCACGGACAGCTGGCAAACGCCGGGCATGGAGGCGACGGGCCGGCGTTCCTTTCGACCCGGCCGGACGAACAACGGCCAGATGAGATGATCGGGCAGCAGGATGGTTTCCGCGACCATGCGGCGCAGGACGGGGCTGGAGCGGAGGCGCCGCATGCGCCGTGTTGGGAATTGACCGAGCACGCTCACGTCCATGGCGCCATTGTAGGGTGGGTTGTCCGTGGGCAAAGGGCAAAAACGAGTCGAATCCGGGACACCCGTGGTGCTGTTGGGACCGATGGCGGTGCGGAGGTTTGGACCGGGCCGGCGCGTGCGTCGGCGTGGGGTGTGGGGCGGTCGGCTTCGGCAGTGTTTGACGGCCCGGTTTGTGGGCGGGGTTTTGCGGGCGTGCGGTGCGGTGGCAGGGTTGGAGGCGCGCGGTTGGGGGTGGCGGCGGTAGCTTGTGGAGGCGGCGGGAATTTGCCACGCTGGGCGGCGATGCTGGGCTGGTGGATGGTGTGTCTGGGTGTTTTGTGTTGCGGGCTCGGTTTCGTGAGGGGGGCCGAGCTGGCCTTCGATTTCGGTCCCACACAGGTGGACCGGGTACCGGAGGGATTTCGCAGTCTGCTGGCGGGTGGCGGGGCGCCGGGCGAATGGCGGGTGATCTGGGACGAGGTACCGTCCGAGCTGCCGCCCCTGTCGGAAAAGGCGCCTGTGGTGAGTCGGCGCACGGTGTTGGCGCAGTTGTCCGAAGACGGCACGGACGAGCGGTTCCCGCTGTTGGTGTATGAGCCGTTGGTGTTTGGAGATTTCACGTTCACGACGCGGTTCAAGACGGTGCGGGGGCAGCGGGAGCGGATGGCCGGGGTGGTGTTTCGGCTGCAGGATGAGCGGAATTTTTACGTGGTCCGCGCCAGTTCTTTAGGGAACACGTTTCGGTTTTACAAGGTTCTGGACGGGCAACGGGGTCCGCTGATCGGTCCGGAGGTGGAGGTTCCCTCGGGGGTGTGGCATGAACTGACGGTGGAGTGCCGGGGTAATCAGATCCGGTGCCTGCTCAACGGGCGCGAGTTGATTCCGCCGCTGACGGATCCCTCGTTTGCGCGGGGGCGGATCGGGTTTTGGACGAAGTCGGATTCCGTTTCGTATTTTGCGGATGCGCGCGTGGTTTACACGCCGCTGGAGCCGCCGGCGCAGAGGCTGGTGGAGGAGGTGCTGCGCCGATATCCGCGGGTTCTGGATTTGCGGATTTATGTGCCGCGTCGGGAGGGGTCGGAGCTGGTGGTGGTTGGCGCGCGGGATCGGGCTGCGCTGGGGGAACCGGGAGGGTCGACCGAGGCGAAGGTGCTGGCCGAGGGGCGGCCGTATTACGTGCCGCGGAAGGATGCGGCGGTGGTGGTGGCGCCGTTGCGGGATCGGAACGGGGATCCGGTGGGTGTGGTGCGGATCTGGTTGGAGCGGCGACCGGGGCAGACCGCGGAGGCGGCGTTGGCCCGGGCGCAACCGATTTTGCGTCAGTTACAGGATCAGGTGAAGTACCGGGCCGACCTGGCCGAGTGAATGCGCGGTTCGGGTCGTCCGGCAACCGCGCGAGGGTGGGAACAGGAGTACCATGGACCAGCCGTTGTTGATACTGGCCTCCGGGTCACCGCGGCGGGCGGAATTGTTGCAGCATGCGGGGTATGAGTTTGAGTTGGTGCGGCCGGAGGTGCCGGAGGTGGAGTGGGACCAGTTGACGCCGGTGGAATTGTGTCAGTTGAACGCGCACCGCAAGGCGCGGACCGTGGCCAAGCATCATCCCGATGCGGTGGTGTTGGGCGCGGACACGTTGGTGTTTCTGGATCGGGAGATTCTGGCCAAGCCGGCCTCGCTGGCGGATGCAGCCCGGATGTTGCGCCGGTTGTCCGGCCGGACCCATCAGGTGGTGACCGGGGTGAGCGTCATGCATCTCCGGGCCCATCGGGAATCCCTGTTTGCGGTGACGACGGACGTGCGGTTTCGGCGCCTGGACGATCGGCAGATCGAGCGGTATCTGCGGGTGGTGAACCCTTTGGACAAGGCCGGTGCCTACGCGATCCAGGAGCGCGGGGAATGGATTATCGAGGAGGTGATGGGGTCGCTGACCAACGTGGTGGGGCTGCCGCTGGAGCGGGTGGAGACCGAGCTGACCCGGTTTGGTGTGCATCCGCGTACGTCGGTGTGAAGGGTTTCGGGCACGGCGGCTGCCCGAGCGGGCCGGGGTGGTGCGCGGTGCGGAACCGGGTTGCGAACGGAGGCCGGCGGGCACCGTGGACGGGTTGCTTTGATCATGAGCCCGCTTTGACCCGCTCCCTGGCCCAGGCGTCCTTCAGGGTGATGGTGAGGTTGAAGACCGGGCGACCCGGGGTGCTGTCGGGGTCGAGGACGAAATAGCCGATGCGTTCGAACTGGTAGCGTTCGTCCGGGCGGGCCGACGCCAGGGCGGGTTCGCACCATGCCTGAAGGATCTGGAGCGAGTGGGGATTCAGGGCGGTGCGCCAGTCCTCCAGGAGATCCGGTTCCGGCACGGTGAAGAGCCGGTCGTAGAGGCGGCACTCGGCGGGCACGGCGTGTCGGGCGCTGACCCAGTGGATGGCGCTTTTGACCTTGCGCTGGGCGTTGCGGCCGCCGGCCTTGCTTTCCAGGTCGGCCGTGCAACGCAGTTCGACGATGCGGCCGTGCTCATCCTTGATGACCTCGTCGCAGCGGATGATGTAGGCGTATTTGAGCCGCACCTCGCCGCCGGGGCGGAGGCGATAAAACTGGGGCGGCGGGTTTTCCATGAAATCGTCCTGTTCGATGTAAAGTTCGCGGCAGAACGGCACGGACCGGGTTCCGGCGCCGGGATCTTCCGGGTTGTTGATGGCGGTGACTTCCTCGACCTGGTGTTCCGGGTAGTTGGTGATGACCAGGCGCAGGGGGTGCAACACCGCCAGGCGCCGCAGGGCACGGCGGTTGAGGTCATCCCGGATGGCGTGCTCGAGCACGGCCATGTCGGTAAGTCCGTCGTATTTGGTGATGCCGATGCGATAGGCGAAGTTGCGGATGGCTTCGGGCGTGACGCCGCGGCGGCGGAGGCCGCGGAGGGTGGGCAGGCGGGGGTCGTCCCAGCCGCGGACGTGGCCTTCGCGGACGAGCTGGAGCAGCTTGCGCTTGCTCATGACGGTGTAGGAGAGGTTCAGGCGGGCGAACTCGTACTGGCGCGGTCGCGGCCGGGGGAGGTCGAGGTTTTCCAGGATCCAGTCGTAGAGGGGCCGGTGCACTTCGAATTCGAGGGTGCAGATGCTGTGGGTGATGCCCTCGATGTAATCGCTGAGGCAGTGGGCGAAGTCGTAGGTGGGGTAGATGCACCAGGCGCGGCCGGTGTGATGGTGTTCGGCGTGGCGGATGCGGTACAGGACCGGATCGCGCATCCAGACGTTGGGTGAGGCCATGTCGATTTTGGCGCGGAGGGTGCGGGAACCGTCGGGGAACTCGCCCGCCCGCATGCGCTGGAAGAGGTCGAGGTTTTCCTCGATGGAACGATTGCGCCAGGGGCTTTCCCTGCCGGGTCGGTCGGGGGCGCCCCGGTACCGGTCGGTTTCCTCGGGCGACAGGTCGCAGACGTAGGCTTTGCCCTTGCGGATGAGCTGGAGGGCGAACTGGTAGAGTTGCTCGAAGTAGTCGGAGGCAAAGAAGGGTTCGAGGGTGTCGTCGTCGGATCGGCCCACCACGGGTGGCAGGTAATAATCGGTCCGACCGTTGACGGTGGTGGTCTGCGGGGTTTGGCCCCGCGGTTTGAGGCCCAGGCAATGATCGGCCCAGCCCTGGATCAGCCAGCGCACGTCCTCGTGGATGGCCTGGACGTATTCCACGTCCTCCTTGGTGGGGTTGGTATCGTCCATGCGGAGATTGCAGATGCCGCCGAACTCCCGGGCGATGCCAAAGTTGAGGCAGATGCTCTTGGCGTGGCCGATGTGGAGGTAGCCGTTGGGCTCGGGCGGGAAGCGGGTATGGACCCGTTCGTACCGTCCCTCGGCCAGGTGTTGGCGGACGATTTCACGGATGAAATCGTTGGGCGGCGCCTCCACGGTGTTCTGCGACTCGGCTGTCGGTTTCGTCATAAACGGCGTTCAGGCTATACAGGGGTTGGGTTCCAGGGCAATGCCCGGCGCGGAGCCGCGGGGGGAACGGACCTGTGGAGAGGGCTGGGTGGGCCGGAGGTGGCCTCTTGCCAACCGGGGCCGGACAGGGTACATATGAGGTGTCATTCGGCGTGCCCGCGTGGCGGAATTGGCAGACGCGCTAGATTCAGGTTCTAGTGGGTAACACCGTACAGGTTCGAATCCTGTCGCGGGCACCAGTTTTCTTTCTTCTGTCCCGGACAGCTTCCCTCCTACTGGTTGGCCAAGGGCTTCACTGGGGGCCATAAGTTGCCGGGGAGCAGACGCGTCTGCAGGCCGGGAGGGATGGAATTGCGCCGTGGTCCCACTGAGCGAGGGCGGTTTCGGCCATTGCGATTGAAGGTTGCTGGCGCGGGGTCGGGTGGAACGATGCAGCCCTTGGAGATGCGGGTCGGCGGGGCTAAGGTGGGGTTGCGATGAGTCAGGTCGAGAGTCAACCAAATGTCGTGGGCGGTCCATCGGCAGGTGGGGATGGGTCCGTGACCGTTCTGGCGGTCACGGGCATGAACTGCCAGGGCTGCGTGCGGAAGGTGACCGAGGCGTTGGAATCGGTCCCCGGCGTGCGCGCGGTGACGGTGGAACTGGCGGGCGGGCGGGCGGTGGTGGAGTGGGCCGCAGAGGCGGACCCGGCGGCCCTGGTGACACGCCTGGAACGCGCGGGGTACAAAGCGCGGCCGGTTTCGGGCGCGGGTGACGAACCGGTCGGCCCGGTGGCGCAACGCTGGCAATGGAATTTGTGGGTGGGTGTGGCGGCCACGATTCCATTGGTGGCGGGTGAATGGGTTTTGGGGTTGGGGATGGTCCGATGGTTTCAGTGGCTGGCGTTGGGGTTGGCCACGGTGGTGCAGGTGTTTGGCGGGGCACCGTTTTATCGGGGGGCATGGCGGCAGCTGCGGGTCCGGCAGGCCAACATGGACACGCTGGTGGCGCTCGGTTCGACCACGGCGTATGCGTACAGCGTGTGGGTGTTGGTGAGTGGCCGGGGCGGGCACGTGTATTTCATGGAATCGGCGGCGATCCTCACGCTGATCAGTTTGGGGCATTGGCTGGAGGCGCGGGTCGGTGCCCGGGCCTCGGCGGCGTTGCGAGCGTTGATGGAGTTGCGGCCGCCGGTGGCGCGGCGGTTGCGGTCGGGGGCGGGGCCGGGCGCGGCCGGCTCGGGTTCGGAGGACCTTGTGGAAGAGGTGGTGCCGGTGACCCGGTTGCAGGTGGGCGATTGTGTGGTGTTGCGACCCGGCGACCGGGTGCCGGTGGACGGGGAGGTGATCGAGGGCGGCTCCGCCGTGGACGAGTCCATGCTGACGGGCGAGTCCGAGCCGGTGTGCAAGGCGCCGGGGGCGAGGGTTTTTGCAGGGACGTTGGTGCTGGATGGGCGCCTGATGGTGCGGGTGACGGCCACGGGCAACGGGACGGTGCTGGCGGAGATCATCCGGGCGGTACAACGGGCGCAGCAGAGCCGGGCCGAAATCCAGCGTCTGGGGGATCGGGTGAGCAGTGTGTTTGTGCCGGTGGTGATCGGTTTGGCGTTGGCGGCCGGTTTGTGGTGGGGGTTTTGGCCGGAATCGGCCCGTGCGGTGCACGATCGTGTGGCGGGTTGGTTGTGGCCGGTGGCCGCGCCCGAGGGTGCCGCTGCCGGGTTCATTGTGGCTGCGGCGGTGTTGATTGTGGCGTGTCCCTGTGCCATGGGGCTGGCGACCCCGGCGGCGATCATGGCTGCGGCCAACGCGGCGGCGGCACGGGGCATTTTGATCCGGGACGGTGTGGCTTTGGAAAAGGCGGGTCGAATCACCACGGTGTTGTTTGACAAGACCGGCACCCTGACCGAGGGACGGCCGACGGTGCTGGCGGCGGAGTTGTTGGAGGGGAAGGCGGAGGATGCCTGGTTTTGGGCGGGCCGGGTGGCCGAACGATCCCTGCATCCGGTCAGCCGCGGGGTGGCGGAGTTTTGTCGGGCCCGTGGAGGGTTGGGAGGGGGCGGGTCGGGTTCGGTTTCGCTGGTGGAATGGCGCGAGGTACGCGGTTCCGGGGTGGAGGCCCGCCGGGCGGACATGACGGTTGCCGGCACGGATGCGGCACCGGCGGTATTGCGACTGGGGTCGCTGCCGTGGTTGGAAGCCGCGGGGGTGGATGTGGAGCGGGCGCGGACGTTTTCGGAGACCTGGGCGCAGCAGGGTGCCACGGTGATCGGCTGGGCCGAAGGGTCGCGGTTGTTGGCGTTGTTTGCCCTGCGTGACACGCTGAAGCGCGGGGCGGACACGGTGATCGGGCGGCTGCATCGAATGGGGTTTCGTGTCGGGATGATCACCGGCGACCGGGTGGAGGTGGCCCGGGTGATTGCAGGGCAACTGGGGTTGGACGGTGCGGAGGTGCTGGCCGGGGTGCGGCCGGAGGAGAAGGCGGCGCGGATCCGCGCGTTGCAGGCGCGGGGCGACCGGGTGGCCTTTGTGGGGGACGGGATCAACGATGCGCCCGCGCTGGAACAGGCGGACCTGGGGATTGCGGTGGCGCGGGCCACGGACATCGCGCGCGAATCGGCGGATATGATCCTGTTGCGGGCGGATCTGGAAGCGGTGCCGGAAGCCCTGGGGCTGGCCCGGGCCAGCCTGCGGACGATTCATCAGAACCTGTTCTGGGCGTTTTTCTACAATGCCGCGGCGGTGCCGCTAGCGGCGCTGGGGTTTCTGAGCCCGATCCTGTGCGCGCTGGCGATGGGTTTGTCGGACCTGATCGTGATTGGCAATGCGTTGCGGCTGCGGCGCTGGCGGCTGGCGGTGCGGTGAGGAGGCGCGGTGCGTGCCTAGCGGCCGGTGCGCGCAGGGCAGGTGGAGGGAGTCGGGGCCTGCGGTGGTTCGACCGGTTCACCCAGGCGGGCTCGCAACAGCTGTCGTAATCTTTCAGGGGAGGGGACGGTGATGGTTCGGCCCTTGGCGATTGCCAGGCCCTGTTCCCGGAAGCGGGCCAGCGTGCGCGAGAGGGTTTCGCTGACGGTGCCCAGTTCAGCCGCCAACACCCGTTTGGTCACGTCGAGCTGTATGGTCACGGGTTCCTTCGTGTTGGCGGGGCAACGCCTGAGCAACCAGTTGGCCAGGCGGGTTTCCACGTCCTTGAGCCCGAGATCCTCCAGTTGGCCCACCAGGGTGCGCAGGTGCAGGCTCATGGAAGCGAGCATGCGCAGGGCCAGCTCCGGGCGCCGCCCCACCAGATGAAGGAAACCGTCCTTGTCCACGCGCAGGACCTGCGCCGGCTCGACCGCCCGGGCGTCGGCAGGGTAACCGCCCGGGGAAACGAGGGCGGCCTCGGCAAAGGTTTCGCCGGGCCGAAACACGCAGATGACCTGCTCTTTGCCCGCCGGTGTGATCCGATGCACGCAAATGGCGCCGCGTTGCACGATGTAAAAGCCCCGAGCGGGCTCGCCCTGGCGAAACAGGTACTGCCCTTTCTCCAGCGGGACAGCCGTGGTGATGGCCGCCACCGCATCGAGGTCCTCCGGCGGCAGCCCGCCGAACAACCTCGTCATGCGCAGCGTTGCCACGATGGCAGCCTGTTTCAAATCTTGCCACGGTTCGCTCATGAATCTTGCGATGGTTTCCGAGGAACCCGCCGCCATTGGCGCCCCGGCCCGGTGACCGTCCGGCGCAGGGGCACTCCTCCGCGCCCGCCCCCTTGGTCCGCCGGCGCGGCACACGATACTCCGCGCAATCCGATCCGGATGCCGTCAGGGGTCGCAGCACCGGCGTGGCCGTTTTCGTGAAACCATTTCGGCTGATACTCTGAATTCGCCGCGGACCGCCTGCAAATGGAATCGAAGGCGGGCGGGGGTCGAGGCAATGGGCGGTTCCGGGTCGCTGGGGACCGTGGGTGGGCGGCGGCCGGTGCATTCCGGGCTTGCGGGCGGGGCGGTCGCGCGGGACGTTGCCGGTTGCCATGACGAATACGACGGTCAACCGGAGTTGTGAGACGCGAGTGGATCGGACGGCGCGCGATCGGTTGGTGCCGGGAATTCTTGCGTGGATTTTGGCGGTTAGCGGGGTGCGGGCGGCGGCAGACGCATCGCAGGTTGAGGCGGTGCCGGTCGGGGCGGTCTGGTTTGCGACGGACTTCGAGGGGGCGGATTTGGAGCGCGGCTGGCAGGGGGAACTGCATTGGGCGGCTGATCGCTCGGGTGGACGTTGTCTGGCCGTCCGACGGGAGGAGACCGCAGGGGCGGGTACGACGGTCGTAAGCCGCGACCTGCCGGTGGAACCGGCCCGGGGATGTTTGATTCGCGCCACGGCATGGGTGCGGGCGGAGGGTGTGACGGCCAGGCCGCGGCCCTGGAACGGAATCAAGTTCATGTTGGCGGTTGAGACGCCAAGGGGGCGCCTTTGGCCGCAGGCCGAAGTGCCAGTGGGCAGTTTCGACTGGCGCCGGGTCTCGTTCACCACGCGCATTCCGTCGGACGCCACCGCGGTGCGGTTGGTCCTTGGTTTGGAAGAGGTGGCCGGTCGCGCGTGGTTCGACGACCTCAGCCTGGTGGTGGCGGCACCGCGGCGCAGGCCGCCGGATGGGCGCCCGGAGAGGCCCTTCCGCGGGCATGACCTGCTGCGGTTGCGGGGGGTAATGGTGAGTCCGGACATTGATCCGGAAGGGCTGCGGGTGCTGGGAGAGGAATGGGGCGCCAACCTGGTTCGCTGGCAGCTGGTCCGACATGCGACGCCGGGAACCCGACCGCCCCTGGAGACGTACGATGCCTGGCTCGAAACGGAGCTGCGGAAACTGGATGCGGCCCTGCCGTGGTGCGCGCGTTATGGGTTGTACGTGGTGGTGGATCTGCATTCTCCGCCGGGCGGCCGGGCGATTGCCGGGGGTTACGTGGCGGCCAACGATGGGCTTTTCGCAGATCCGCGCGCCCAGGCGAAGCTGGTGGAAGTGTGGGAGCGGATCGCCCGCAGGTATCGGGGGGTGCCGACGATCTGGGGGTTCGACCTGGTGAACGAGCCGGTGGAGGAGTATGTGGCCGAGGGCTGCGCGGACTGGCCGGGTCTGGCCGAGCGGGTGGGACGGGCCATCCACGCTGTGGATCCCGGACGCACGTTGATTGTGGAGCCGGCCGATTGGGGTGGACCGTCCGGGTTTGTGGATTGGGTGCCGCTGTCGTTGGACCGTGTGGTGTACAGCGTGCACATGTACGAACCTCACCGGTTCACGCATCAGGGCGTGTACGGCGAGGATCCGCCGGTGCCCTACCCCGGGGAGATCCAGGGCGAGCGGTGGGACCGGGCGCGTCTGGAACGTGCGTTGCAGCCGGTCCGACAGTTCCAGCAGACCTACGGCATGCACATTTACGCGGGGGAATTCAGTGCCATCCGATGGGCCCCGGAAGGGAGCGCCCACCGTTATTTGCGCGACGTGGTCGGGATTTTCGAATCTTGGGGCTGGGACTGGAGTTATCACGCCTTTCGCGAATGGCACGGTTGGAGCGTGGAGCATGGTGAGGATCGGGCGGACACGCGGCCCGCGGCGCAGCCGACGGAGCGTCAACGGCTGCTGCAGGAGTGGTTTGGCCGGAATCAGAAGCCGCGCTGGTAGTGGCCCGTCAGCCGCTCAACGTTGCGGGGCCGGCACCCAGGAGCCGACCGGCTGCGGCGGGTACAGATAGCCCATGGCGGCATGGGCCAGACCGGTGCGGTAGGCCCGGTCCTCCAGCCAGCAAACGCGACGAACGGTGGAAGGACGGGTGGTCGTGTAGATTCGCAATTCACCGGGCACGCAGGTGATCAGTTCCTCGCGCCAGTCGCCCAGCACATCACCCACGGCGACCACGCGTCCCTCGTAGGTGTCCCGGGGCGGCTGATGGTAGGGCCCGATTTGGCCCCGGACGGCCACCCATCGGGTCCAGCCGTCGTCCCACCAGAGGGCGTAGGGTGACAGGCTGCCGAGCTCCTCCTGGCGGAGGAGCCGTCCGTCGCGGGCACTATAGGTCCAGCGGTCGGGCTTGAACTTCTCGCCCACGTAGAACTCGGGGCCGGGGTTGTCGGGATCAAAGTCGCCGAACATGCCCTGGCTGTGGACGTGCTCGGTGGGATGTTCACATCCCCAGATGAGCCGGCCGGTGCGGGCGTCGACGAGGCAGATGCCGTTGCGGGTCTGGCGGGTTTCGAAGCCGTAGATGATTTCCAGGCCGTGGCGGTGCGGCAGGATGTCCGAGACATAGACGGCATCGGGGTGACCCATGCCGAGGTTCCAGAGGATTCGGCCGGTGGAGCGGAGGACGGCCGCGCCGAGGACGATTTCGTCGCAGCCGTCGCCGTCGAGGTCCACGGTGTGCACGCCGTGCATGCCCTGGCCCCGGACCGGCGGGCGTTCGTCGTCGCCGCACCATTGCCAGACGGGTACGAGTCGGCCCTGTACGAGGTTGTAGGCGTGGACGACCATTTTGGTGTAGGTGCCACGCATGAGCAGGAGGCTGGGTTTGCGACCGTCAAGGTAGGCCACGCCCATGAGGTGTCGGGAGGCACGGTTGTTGTTGGCGTCGCCCCAGTCGGTGACGTTGCCGCGCGCGGGCCAGTCCACCCGCGCAATTTCCCGGCCGGTGAGGCCGTCGAGTATCGAGCACCATTCGGGGCCGCTGGTGACACGGCCGGTTGAGTCCCTGTAATCCACGTCGGTGGGTGCGGTTTTGACCGCCACCTCGGCCCGGCCGTCGCCGTCCAGGTCATACACGAGCATGGGCGACCACCAAACGCCCTGTTCAATGTTCCAGCCGAGGTCCCGCCGCCACAGGAACGTGCCGTCGCTGCGATAGGCTTCAAGTTTGAACGTGTCCTCGCTGGGTCGCCACACGCCAGGGTCGCTCACTTGGTGAGGTTGTTTGATGACGAAGTCAAGGGCGCCGTCCCCGTCGAGGTCTGCGATACCAACCTTGTCGAACCGGTAATTGCCCTGGAGCCGGATGCGGCGGAAGGCCGTGGGGCCCTCCACCGGTTCGGCCCGCACCGGGGTGGAGGGTCGGGCGACGCCGTCCGGGCCCAGCGCCTGCACGCGATAGTACCAGCGACGACCTTCGGCCGTGGTGTCGGTCCAGTTGCAGCGATTGGTTAGGGGCTCCGAATGCACAGGGGTCCAGTTGCTGCGCCCGTCCGGGCTGCGTTCCAGCACAAATTGGACCCCCGGCGGATCACTCAAAAGCAGGCGCCAGCTGGAGAAGACGTGTCCGTTGGTGAGGACAAAAGCTACCAAACCACGGTCCAGGTGTTGTCCGAAAACGGCCTGAGGGGGTTCTTGTCCCGAGCGAGTCCGAGCCTGCTGCGCCCCGGCCCGGAGCTCTTTTGCGCCCGGGCCCGTCGGTGCGGCCGCCGCGGAGGACAACGGCGTCAGGCGGAGCAGGGCGGCGCCGTGCGGAGGCACTTCGCGGGCGAATCGGCCCTCAAAGCGTCCGAGGTCCTGTTGGGTCCAGAGATCCCGAACGCGCACCGGTCCGCGGAACCCGAGCCCGGCCAGGTCCACCGTGATTGTGCGCGGCGGTGGGAGGGCCAGGGGATCGTTCGTGAAAACAAGAAACCGGACGGTGGCGCCGCGATCCAGGCGTACGCCCTCATCGTCGAGCGCCGCGAAGGCGCGAAACCGCCGTGCACCTTGCGGCAGGTCGTAGGCCAGGATCGAAAGGGCATGGGTGCCAATGCCGTTGGTGATGGTGCGTCCGCCCACGCGCATGGGCCCGCCACCGGCATCCCGTCCGATGGCCACCCGACCCCAACCGGTTTGGGCCGACCGCCACGGCAGTTGGATGAGGGCCAGTTCGCCCGTGCTGGTGAGGATTCGCGGTTCGACCCAGTTGGCGTGGTCGCCGAAGATGTCGTCTCCGGCGTCGGTCACCACGAGGTAAAGTTCCCGTGCGCCGTGCAGGGGTACGTCCACGTCCACGCCCTGGCCCGGCGTTTGGCGGTTCACGATCGGGCTTTGCCACAGGGCTGCATCGGGCTGGATCCTTCGGGGCGGGGGTGCATGGAACAGGGCCAGGTACCTGTCGGCCGTGCCGGGGACGTCGGCGGTCCAGGCGATCAGGTCGCCCTGGCGGAACCATTGGCGGTTGCCGGTGCTGTGCTGGTTCACCGCCAGTACTTCACGGTTGGTGAGCAGGGACAGCGTCCACTCATCCAACCGCGTGAGATCGCCCCCGAACATGAGCGGGGACCGGGCGATGGCCCAGAGCGTCATGAGGGTGATCTGTTCGTCGCGGGTGAAGCGCGTGGTGCGGGTTCCGAATTCCAGAACTCCCAGAGGCAACATGTCGGCATCCGGCCAGTGTCCGGGCCCGCGGAAGGGTGTCCACTGGTGCAGGCGCTCGAACTGTTCCCAAAGCGCGGGCCAGTTGTCCCAGAAATCGTCGCTGATCCGCCAGAGGTTGGCGTGGCGCACGACGTGGTCACCGGCGGTCAGTGCGGTTTCCCCGGGCGAAAGACTCAGCACCATGGGCCGGCCGCAGCGGTCCAGGGCCCGACGAATCAGTTCGATTTCGCCTTCGTGATCGTGGTAGGGCCGGCTGATGTCGTCCACCTTGACATAGTCCACTCCCCACTGTGCCAGGAGACGGAAGACCGAGTCGTACCATGCTTGCGCACCCGGGTGTTCAGGGTTGACGCCATACATGTCGGGATTCCAAGGGCAGATGCGTTGGGTGTCTGCGATGTCGCGGGCGTGCCAGGGTGAGTCCTTGATGGGGGTGTTGCGGTGCACGGCCTGTCGGGGAATGCCACGCATGAGATGCACGCCGAACTTCAGGCCGAGGCCGTGGATGTAGTCGGCCAGGGGTTTGAACCCGGCACCGTTTGCGGAGGAGGGGAACCGGTTGGTGGCGGGCCACAGACGGCCCCAGGGATCCATGCAAAGTTCCGCGCCCTCGCGATAACCGTAACCCCGGGCTTTGGGCTCGTACCATTGGATGTCCACCACAATGTACTCCCAGCCATGGGGCTTGAGCAGGCTTGCCATCACATCGGCCTGGGCACGGGTTTGGTCCTCGGTGACAGTGGTCCCGAAACAGTCCCAACTGTTCCAACCCATGGGTGGGCGTTCGGCCCAGCTCCAAAATGCAGGCGGCTCCGCCACCACGGTCACGGCCCAGAAGGTGAGGAGCGCGCTGGAAAGGCGAGTGATTCGTTCGACCCCTCGGATCCGCCGGATCCGTCCGATCCCGGGTTTCTTGTGAGGCTGGTTCATGGTACTTCAAGCCGATAAAAGACAGCAGGAACGTTGGTTGAGACCTCCAGGGCAAACACCGCCTGCCCGTTGGCATCGAACCGGGTTTCAGCGATGACCTCCCACTCGGAAAGCGGCCGGGTGAGGTCCGGGGTGCGGCGGAGCCGGACCGGCCAGCCGGGCGTTCCGTCGCCGGCCCGGAGGATCCAGCCGCCGGTGGTGCGCTCGGGCGGCTCCAGCCGCGGCGGTGTGGTGCGAACGATCCGGAGGGTACCGTCCAGGGCCAATCGTTCGGTCCGCCACGCCAACCCCTCCTCCAGTTCCGGCAACTCGAACTCCTGGAAGGCCCCCTGCAGGTTTCCCGCGCGGATGAGCGTGAAGGATTGCCCGGCCGTTAGCGGTTCGGGCCGGATGGACAGCACTTGAAGCCGGCCGTTCAATGTGCATGTGCCCTCCACCACAATTTGGTCATGGTCCGGCGCGGCGAGCTTCAGGACCGTGACGGCCGTGTTTTCTAGGATCAGGTCGCGGGCAAAGGTAAGGGTCACCGGTTCGGCTCCGCCCGGGTGCAAAGTGCCGCTGACCCGTGTGGTTCCACCGACCACGCCGGCGCCGCCCAACGACGCCCCAACCGCAACGGTGACGGCGCCGGTCGCACCCCGTTGGTCGCCCGAGATCACCAGCCGGCCCGCACTCACCACGGTGGTTCCTGAATAGTCGTTCGAGCCGGTCAGTACCCAGATGCCGGTGCCCTCCTTGATCAGCGAGGTATTGCCGCGGATGGTGGCTCGATTGGTGCCCGATGCATCGGTGCCGCCCACGCACCATGTGACGGCATTTTGCGCGCCCAGCCCGGAGCCGCCCCCGGCCAGCATCAACGCCCCCTCATCGGCGGAGAGCATGCCCACGGGGATCACACTGTCCGCGGGGGCCCGACTGTACATCGCCACTCCGGGACCCAGGTGCACGCGGGCACGGGGGAAGCCCGCCACGGTACCCACACGGAAATCGTCGTACGTGGAAGAGGTGGACGTGTTGGTCGTGGCATGAACCTGGAGCGTGCCGCTGAAGTTCGTCCAATCGCCCGTGACCTCACCGCGGACGTAGTCCACAAACAGGTGCAATGTGCCGCCGCCCAAGACCCGGCTGGCCAAGGTCTGACGCGGCCCGGTGCGCAAGGTCCCTTGTTGTCCGGCCGGGACGATCAGTTGATTGGTGAAAGCCCCGTAGCCCCGGGTGTCGTCGCGCAGTCCGTACCCGTAGAGCTGAAGGATCCCCCCGTGGAAGGAAACCGGGCCCGTGCCGGGAGCCCATTGGTTGGCGGTCAGCGTGCCCGGAGTCGACCCCCGAAGGGCCAGCACGCCATTGCTGAGGAGGATCCCCCCGCTGAAGGTGTTGGTCGTCGCCAGGGTGAGCGTGCCCGGGCCGGACTTCACCAGGCGATTCGAGCCGGCCAGAGAGCCCGAGCCCACAAACTCATAGTTCACATCTGCGTCCACGGTGACCAGGGAAGGTTCCAAGACCCCGACGAGGTTCACACTCGGCGCCCGGGCTCCGGTATTGTCGAACCTCACGCTGTCACCCGTGCGGAACAGGGTGGGTTGACCTTCCGCCACCCAGGCCGGTGTCAGGCCCGTATCCCAATTCGTGCTAACGCCGGCCCAGACCAACAGGCGACCGCCTTCTGTGGGGCCTTCCGGCACCACCACGGCCAGCGTGTTGGAGAGGACGGTCAACCAGAGATCGGGCCGGGGAGGGTCTTCCAGCACCACCCGAGCAACGGATCCGCTCAATGCCCCCTGCCACTCGATCAGTGGATATACCCCGGGCGGTGGCGACCCTTCGGTCCATCGAAGCGTGACCCGATTGGTCCCCTCCAACACCACGGTGCCAAAAACCCGCACACGATCGTGCGCGCCGGGTGCATCCGGTGGTTGCGCCGAAAGATCAAACCACAATCGCGCCCCCCGGAGCACCAACTGATTGGAAATGGTCAGGAGCCCGATTTGAGCGGGGCCGCGGCCGGGGTCCAGGACGCAGCTGCGTTCCAACGTCGCGCCGCCGCCGATCACTCCGGTCCCGCCCAACCGACTGTTCAGCCAAACGCCGGGCCGGACGCGGACCGGGCTTGCCGTCAGAAGACCCTCCACCACCAATCCGCCCTCGCTGATCTCGGTGGGCCCGGTGAAGGTGTTCGTGTTTTTCAAGGTCAGGGTGCCGGTGCCGGCCTTGTACAGCGACATCGAGCCGGCGAGCGTGCCCCCGGCGAACTCGAAATCCACCGGTGCAAACACGGTGACCGAGGACGGACGCAGTTCGCCTGCGAGCTGAACCCGCGGCTGCGCGGAGCCGCGGAGATCAAACAGGACCGATTGACCCTCTGCGTAGGTGGAGGTGACGGTCTGGGTCCAAACGTTGTTGAGGATCCAGCCGGGCTGGCCCGGGCCCCAGACGGCGTTGGGCACGCCGGCCCAGGCCAGGTCCGCCGGGCTGGTGGGGTACAACGGCGGTTCGTCCATGCCGGGCCCCACGTAGAACCCCGGGTGCGGCGGCTGGTTGTAGGCGACGTTTTGCCAGGCCAGGGCCAGCCGGTACTGCGGGTCATGGAGGAAGGTGCGGAACCGATTGGTGGCCGGGACCGTCGAAAAGAACAGCATCAACCGCGAGTTGTCGGCGCTCCGGAGCAGGATTTCCTCGCGCCAATCGCCCAAAAGATCGCCACTCAAACAGGGATTGGCCTTGGTGCCGTTGATGTTGAGGGCTCCGCCGTCCACCGAGTAAAAACTCACCAACCGCTGCACGCCGTTGCCGGTCCATTTGTCCAGCTTGGCGGCGGTCCCGTCGCTCCCGGCGCTGTCGTGCAGTTCGCGCAGGACGTCCGCGTCCCACCAGACTGCGAAATTGATGGAGGGACGGTTGGCGGAAATCGGTTGTCCGCTCAGGTCCAGCACGCCCGGGGAGACGGAAGACCAGAACTGGTAACCACGGTAGCGGCCATCAATCGGGGAAGCCAGGCCGCGCCCGGTGTCGCCCGGACCTTCAATGCCCCAGATCAACGCGCCGGTGCGTGCGTCCCGGAACGACCCCCCTCCGGCAGCTGACGGCGTCTCGTGCACCTGCCAGACCTCCAAGCCCGGTCGGTCCGGGTCCATGTCCGAGACATGCATGGCATCCCCATGGCCCAGGCCCGTGGTGTACAAACCGCGTCCATCGTGGTCGATGGTGCAGGCGCCGTAGACGATTTCGTCCCGGCCGTCGCCGTCCACATCGGCCACGGAAAGGTTGTGGTTTCCCTGCCCCGCGTAGCTGCTCCAGCCGAGGTTGCTGTCGAATGTCCAGCGATGCGTCAACCGTCCGTCGCGCCAATCCCAGGCCACCAACACGGTGCGGGTGTAGTAGCCCCGACACATCACCAGGCTGGGGCGCACACCGTCCAGATACGCCACACAGGCCAGGAACCGGTCCACGCGGTTGCCGTAGCTGTCGCCCCAGGCGCTGACCGACCCGCGCGGCGGCAGATAATTCGTCGTCCACAGCGCCGCTCCGGTTCGGCCGTCAAAAATCGTAAGATACTCCGGCCCGCTCAGGATGTAGCCGGAGCTGTTTCGATAGTCCGCCAGTGGATTGTCTCCCGGCATGAGGACCCACTGGCCCAAGCCATCGCGCGTGCCGGGGGCGGTTTTGCAGGCCACCTCCGCCCGCCCGTCCCCGTCCAAATCGTACACCATGAACTGCGTGTAATGCGCGCCGGCCCGGATGTTCCGCCCCAAATCAATGCGCCACAGCCGCGTGCCATCCCAACGGTACGCGTCCAGAAAAACATTCCCCGTGTAGCCCGACTGGGAGTTGTCCTTGCTGTTGGACGGGTCCCACTTGACCACCAGTTCGTATTCGCCATCGCCGTCCAGGTCGCCCGGGCTGACGTCATTGGGTGAATACGTGTATTCCACACCGTCGGGAGTGACGCCTCCCGGTGGCACGTCCAGGGGGATGGACAGGTACGGCGCAAGCCGCCCTTGCGCATCGGTCGGCACGGGCGGGTTTGCCGGTAACGTACAGGACGAACGTCCCAGGGGATGCGCCCACCGATCCTCCACCTCCTGCCCGTCCAACACGGGTCGGATGAAATACAGATGCGGCACGGCAAACGTGGGCGGTCGGTCCACGTAATCCGTCGTCTGTTGCAGGGGCTGACTGTTGAGCCGGTTGGTCACGCCACCGGTCACGCGGTAGAGGTTGAAGGCAATCCCGGGCGGATCCTGGCCCAACCAGCGCCACCCCACCCACACCTCGCTGGAGCTGCGTCGCAGTGCCACCATTCCCCGGCCCAGGCATTCCATCTGACGTTGCGCGGGCGCGGATGCCGCTCCAAGCCACAACAGGGCCATGATCATCAACGCGCCGCTGTGGCCCCGACCACGCAGCCGTCCTGTCGCCGTTGGCCTCCTTGTCTCCATGAGCTTCCCGGATCGCTCCGCCGCCCAGTTTGGATCCTGAGGAGCGCTCACACAATCGCCAGAATTGGCCATTTCAGGCACGGCCATGGATTGGGGTCGAGGGCACATCTGCGGGTTCGGTGGGAGAGTCAGGCCGGCCCAAACAGCCTGCCGGCGGGGGTGGTCGGTTGGTTTGCACGTGACCGGCTGGGGCGTTTCGGAGGGCGCGGGTCCCGTCAACCATTGCACAGCTCCGGGTGGATCGTTTAGCTTGCGCTTCGATGCATCGCCGCAGGTGGCCATGGCAGGCACTGCTGGGATGCGGGCTGGTGGCGGTGTGGATGGCCGGATGCACACCCGGCCCGGGAGGTCCTCTCGAAGAACAAAAGGAACCCTACTACCGCCTGGGCAAGGCCCGCGTCAACGGCATGGACTACACCGGAGCGGTGGAGGCTTTCCAACGTGCATTGGAGGTCAATCCACGGTCCGCTTCGGCCCATTTCGAGCTGGGCTGGTTGTACGACGTGAAAGTCCCGGACCCCGCTGCGGCGGTGTACCATTATGAACGGTACCTCCAACTGCGGCCCCGGGCTGAAAACGCCGACATCGTGCGCCAGCGGATTCTCGCCTGCAAACAGGAGCTGGCGCGCAGCGTGCTCCCGTTGCCCATCAGCCCCGGCCTGCAACGCGAGTTCGAACAACTGGCCGAGGAAAATCGCCGCTTGAAGGCCGACCTGGCCCGGTGGCAGTCCTACGCGGCCGACCTGGCCCGGGCCCTGTCCAATGCCACGGCTTCAACGGTTGCTCCCGCGACCGGCCCGTCGTCGCCGCCACCGGACACCCGGGGCGGGGAACCGCGCGCGGCACAAATGCCGACGACGGCCCCGCAGGGAACCGGGTCGGCCACCCCTTCTACGCAGGCAAATCCTCGACCCGATGCCGGCTGGCGCGTCCACGTGGTGCAGCCGGGGGAGACCCCGGCCCGGATCGCCCGTCGCTACGGCGTCGGCGTGCAGGCCCTGCTGGACGCCAACCCCGGGTTGGACCCGCGCCGGATGCGCGTGGGCCAGCAAATCCGTGTGCCTCCACCTTGATCGTGGCCCTTCAAAAAGATCGGCGGCCCTCAGCCCCGGGCTCTTCTGCCGCCACGCCTGCTGCATTTCATGGAATCACGCGGCCGTCTGTGTGCCATGGACCCTCCCGCGCATCGCATGCGACGCCGGGCTGCCGAACGACCTTCCCACTGGTTTCGGGCGAAGCTCGGGCCCGCACTGATCCAGCAGGCTGACCGGCCGCCGGGCTCCCCCCGAAAAAAGTTTTTTCCTCCGCAAATATTTCGCTTGCAGGAATCTGTCCCTGGCGGTAAAAAAGCCGCAAGATTTGTTGACGAATCCAGCAACCGTGGTAGAAATGGGAGCGGCTTCGGTGGCGTAGGGAACGTGGCGCCGGGGCATGCATCACGAAACCAAGAGGTCAAAGCTTATGAAAAGGATCGTGGCATCTGTCGGCTTGGTGACGGTCGGGATCACGGGCGTTTCCGCTTACTCTCCCGGGCTGCTAGGGCCGGACGCAACCAAGACGTGGAGTGTCTCCGCCACGTTGCGCGGCTTTTACGACGACAACTACGCCTACGGCTACAGCAACCAGCAGGAGCGTGACAGCTTCGGGTTCAACATTGCCCCGTCGGTTCAGTTCAACCTGCCGCTGGAGCAGACCTACCTCGGCCTGCGGTACCTTTACTCCGGCAAGTATTACGAGGACCGCAGCAGCGACGCTTGGGATCACAGCCACCAGGTTGACCTCCGCCTGAACCACGCGTTTTCGGAGCGTTACAGCGTTGACCTGAGCAACACCTTTGTGGTGGCCCAGGAGCCCGAGCTGCTCGACAACGGCGTGCCCTACCGGACGGAAGGCGACAACATCCGGAACCGGGCTCGGTTCCTCGCCAGTGCCCAACTGACCCGGTTGTTGGGCGTGCAGCTGGGCTACAACAACGTCTATTGGAACTATGATCAGGACCAGGTCGTCGCTCCCGGCGGGGTCTTCCAGCGTGCCAGTCTGTCGGGTTTGTTGGACCGGGTGGAACACCTGATTGTGGGCAACCTCCGGTGGCAGGCCCTGCCGGAGACCACCGCCCTCGTGGGATACAATTTCGGCATTACGCATTACACCGGGGATCAGCAAATCGCGTGGCTCGATCCATTCCAGACCATTCCGGTCATGTCTAAGGACCGCGACAACGTATCACACTATGTGTATGCGGGCGTGAACCATGCCTTCCTGCGCAACGCCAGTGCGTCGTTGAAGCTGGGGGCCACCTACATCGACTACGACAACGACCGGATCAACCAGGACAAGTGGATTCCCTATGTGGACGTGAGCGCCAGCTACGGCTATGCCCGTGGCGGGAACGTGCAGATCGGCTTTGTGCACTCCTTCTATGCGACCGACGTGATTGCGCCGTTTGGCGGCCGCATCACCGGTTCGCAGGAAAGCAGCACCGTCTACGGCATGATCAGTCACCAGATCACACCCAAACTGGTCGCCATCGCCAACGTTCGCTATCAGGACTCAACCTTCGATGGCGGGCTGTACGGTGACCAGAGCGACCGGTTCTTCTCGGCGGGGATCAACCTGACCTACCAGATCAACCGCTTCCTTTCGTGCGAGGCCGGCTACAACTTCGACCGGCTGAACTCGGACATCCCGGCCCGGTCCTATGACCGCAATCGGGTGTACATTGGAGTCACCGCCACCTACTGAACCGAATGTGAGTTGCAGGGGGCTGGATCAGCGCGTGTTCTAGCCCCCTGCTTTTTTGTATGGAACCGAACAAAGTCGCTACCCCTCCCCCCGAAACCAAGCTGCACTTCCTCGACTACTGGCGGATCATTCGGATCCGCAAGACGGTCATTCTCGCGGTCTTCTTCCTGGTGGTGCTGACGGCGGTCATCGTGACCTACATGATGCCCCAGCGCTACGCCAGCACCGCCCTGATCAAGGTCGAGCGCGACATTAGCGACATCCGGGGCTTTGTGGACCCGCTCTACAACCCGGGTTACGATCCCTACTTCATCGAGACGGAATTCCAGGTCATCAACTCCGAGGTCGTGCTCACCAACGTGGTCAACGAGCTCGATCTGATGCGGCGGTGGGGCGAAAAATACGCGGGCGGCGAGCCTCTGAAGATGACCGAGGCCCTGATGCTGCTCCGCAGCCGCATGGACCTCAGCCCGCGCCGGAACACCAGCATCATTGAGATCCGCGTGATCAGCGAAGATCCCCAGGAGGCGGCCGACATCGCCAACGCCGTGGCCCGCAGCTACGAACGGTACCGCATTGAGCAGCGCAAAAAGCTCAGCATGGGCGGTATTGCCGTCCTGGTGGACCGCTTGGAGGAGCACCAGAAACGAATCGACGAGACGCAGCGCGAGCTGGACCGGCTCCGGCGCGAACTGCAGATTTCCGACGTGGACGCGGCCGGGACCGGACCGAGTCTGTTGCTGGAGTCCGAGACCGTCCGGCGGATGGAGGCCCTGCGAATCGAAGCCAAATCCCAGTACGAGGCCGAAGCCAAGTTGCTCGAGCAACTCAAATCCGTACCGCGGGATCAGCTCCCGCAGGTCCTGTCCGCGGCCATGCGTGACGATCCCCAGTTGACCGAGCTGCTCCAGAGCCTCAACCTGGCTGAGCAAGCCCTGATCCAACTCCGCCGCGACTACGCCGATGAACACCCCACCGTGGTCACCGTGCGGAAGCAAATCGAGGATTTGAAGCGCAAGATTACCAACCGCGTGGATGGTTTGTTGTTGGGGCTGGAGGTCCGGGTTGCCTCGCTCAAGGAACGGCTCGATTCCATCGTGGCGGAGTTTGAGGAGGCCCGCCGCAAGGACATCGAAAAGGTCGAGAAAAGCCGGCCCTACTTTGAAAAGAAGCGGGAACTGGAGAACCTCGTTGCCTTCCAGAGGGTTCTGGAGAACAAGCTCAAGGCCGAGCGGATTGACGTGGACCTGCCCAAGACCGCGATGGTCACCATTGTGGAACAGGCCCAGCCCGGTCTTCGGCCCGTCCAGCCCAAGAAAGGCCTGAACATCGCCCTGGGGGTGATCTTCGGTCTGGTCGTGGGTGTGGGCCTTGCCTTCTTCATCGAGTACCTCGACACCAGCGTCAAGACCATTGACGACGTGGAACGCGCCCTGGGTGCGCCGGTGCTGGGCGTCATCCCCCAGAACGTCGGCCTGCTGCTGGAGGAGGGCGCCGAAAGCCCGCACGCGGAAGCGTACCGTGTCCTGCGGACCAACATCCTGTTCTCGCGGAAGGACGAGCGCCTGAACACCCTCGTGGTGGTGAGCGCCGGCGCCGGCGAGGGCAAGACCACCACCGTATTGAACCTGGCCACCGTGTTCGCCCAGAGCAATCAACGGGTCCTGATTGTGGACTCCGACCTGCGCCGGCCGGCGCTGCACAAGCGGCTCAAGGTCAGTAACGCGATCGGCCTGACCAACTACCTCCTGCGCCAGAACAAGCTCGAGGAGGTCATTCAAACCACCCAGTTGCCCACGCTCGACTTCATGCCCAGCGGCAAATTGCCCAGCAGTTCGCTTGGGATCCTCAGCTCACAAGCCATGCGCGAGCTGATCCAGGAACTGAAGCAGCGGTACGACTTCGTGTTCTTCGATTCGCCGCCCATCATGGGGGTGAGCGACGCCTCGATCCTGGCCAGCGAGGTGGACATGGCGCTCCAGGTCATCCAATACCGTCGCTACCCGCAGCCCATGAACATCCGGGCCAAGCAAATGATCGAAAAGGTGGGCGGCAACCTGGTGGGCATCGTCCTGAACAACATCAACCTTTCCCAGGACGAGAGCTATTACTACTACAGCGGCTACTACCACGATTACTACTACCGGAGCGACGATTCCGAGAAGTCCGACTCCGGCAAGGGCAGGGAGAAGACCGACAAGGCCGCGGGCGAACTTGCCCGAACCGAAATCAAACCCAAATACTAGGGCCGTCGGTTGAATCACATGGGAAGGGTTCGCATGAGCCACGCAGCACAGCGTTCCAAGGGATGGCATGTCCTCTTTTGTGGGCTGGTTTTGACCTGGTTCCTTTCGGGTTGCGGGACCCCGGAATCCGAAAGGGCGGCATTTCCGGAACCTGCCGTGGTTGGCGGGGGGGGCGGTGCGCCGGTGGCCCAGCCCCCGGCACTTTCCACCAACCGCACCGAGGTAATGGGTGCGGTGGAAAAATTCCGGATCGGCGACACGGTAACCGTGAACTTTTCGGGAGTGGATTCGCCTCCACCGCCGCACGAGGAGCGGATCAAGGAGGACGGCACCATTACGCTGCCGATGATCGGCTCGGTGATTGCCGCGGGGAAAACCGCGGGGGAACTGCAGAAGGAACTCCAGGAACGGTACTCCCGCTATTACACGCGCCTGACCGTGACGGTGAAGTCACTGGAACGATTTTATTATGTGGGCGGCGAGGTGCGGTCGCCGGGTCGTTACCCGTGGTTGGGCGAGCTGACCGTGACCCAGGCCATTCAATCCGCCGGCGATTTCACCGATTTTGCCCGCAAAACCCGGGTCCTGCTGGTGCGCGCCAATGGCCAGACCGAGGTGGTGGACTGTCGCAAGGCCATTGAACGGCCCGAGCTGGATCCCAAGGTCATGCCCGGCGACCGGATCCACGTGCCGCGGCGGTTTTGGTGATGATCGAGTTGGTGGGTCTGACCGACCCGGTTCGGGGGCGCCGTTATACCATCCGGCGCCTTCCGGCTTTTCTGGGTCGGAATCCGGACAGCGATGTGGCACTCGAAGCCCCGGGCGTCTGGGACCGGCATTTGCGGTTTGACTGGGATCGAACGCAGGGAATTCTCGTCAGCAGCCTGGGCGCGGCCGGTTTGTGGGTCAACGACCAGCCCGTGCGCGAGGCGCGGCTCCGAAACGGGGACATACTGACTGTCGGTGGTGTGCGGCTTCGCTTTCAGTTGTCCCCCACCAGCGTTCGTCCGCGGCTTGTTTCGAGCGCGGTGGCCTGGCTGGTGGTTTTCGGGGTCATGGCACTGGAGCTGTGGCTCATGGGCCGGGCCGGTGGTTGAGAACGCCCCGGTGGAGGCCATGGCCGGGATCAGTGCCGGAAGTGCCGGTACCCGGTGAACACCATGGCCATCCCGCGGGCGTCGGCCGCTGCGATCACCTCTTCGTCCCGCACCGAGCCCCCGGGCTGGATTGCAGCCGTGGCCCCGGCATCGGCCGCGGCGATCAACCCGTCCGGGAAAGGGAAAAACGCGTCGCTGCAAACCACACTGCCTTGCAGGGAGAGCCCCGCTTCCCGCGCCTTCCACACCGCAATGCGGCTGGCGTCCACCCGACTCATCTGGCCCGCGCCGATGCCCAGGGTCCGATCCGGCCCGGCGTAAACGATGGCGTTGGATTTGACGTGCTTGACCACGCGCCATCCAAACCGCAGCGCCCGCCACTCCTCTTCCGTCGGCGCCCGCCGCGTCACCACGCGCAGTTCCGCTGGCGGCGCGGGCACACGGTCGCGCGTCTGATGCAGCCACGATTCGAACCCGACACTGCGCGTTTCCCATTCGGGCGGGGGCGGCTGCGGTTTCAGTTGACGGACCAGGCGGAGGTTCTTGTTTCGCTGCAGGATCTGGAGGGCTTCCTCGGTGAATGCGGGTGCCACGATGACTTCGCTGAAAACCTCGGCGATTGCGGCCGCGCAATCGCCGTCCAGCGGCCGGTTCACCGCGATGATGCCACCGAAGGGGGCTTGTCGGTCGGTGGCCAGGGCCTTTTCCCATCCCTCCCGCAAGGTATTGCCCTGGCCCACGCCGCAGGGGTTGGTGTGTTTGAGAATCGCCACCGTGGGCGGGTCGTCGGCAAACTCGGCGATCAGCGATGCGGCGGCCGTCAGGTCCAGGATGTTGTTGTAGGAAAGCTCACGCCCGTGCAACTGGGTGAAATACTCGCCAAAACGGCCGTACAACGCGGCCGTCTGATGGGGATTCTCGCCGTACCGCAACCTCTGGACCCGGGGCGCGCTCAGCAGCAGAAGATCGGGCGGCGTCGGGGCGGCGGTCGGATCCAAGTTCCTTTGCGACAACCAGGCGTGGATGGCGGCGTCATAGGCCGCTGTGCGGGCAAAGACCTTGACCGCCAGTTGCCGGCGCAGTTCCGGGGTGGTTTGACCCGTCTGCCGGATCTCCCGGGCCACGACGTCGTAATCGGCCGGATCCACCACCACGGTCACGCTGGCGTGGTTCTTGGCCGCGCTGCGGAGCATGGCCGGGCCGCCGATGTCAATGTTCTCGATCGCCTCCTCGTACGTCACCCCTTCGCGGGCCACGGTCTGTTCGAACGGGTAAAGATTCACCACCACCAGGTCGATCGGCCGGATTCCGTGTGCGGCGACGGTGGCCTGGTGTTGGGGGTTGTCGCGCAGAAACAACAGCCCGCCGTGCACCTTGGGATGCAGCGTCTTCACCCGTCCATCCAACATCTCGGGGAACCCGGTGTAATCGCTGAGCTCGACCACCCGGATCCCCGCCTCCCGCAACACGCGGGCCGTGCCCCCGGTGGACAGGATTTCAACCCCGGCTTCCGCCAACGTCCGGGCAAAGGGCACCAGCCCGGTCTTGTCCCAAACCGAAATCAACGCTCGCTCGATCTTTCCCATGCGGCCATTCAAGGTCGGAAAGCCGCTCCGGGCCGTCAACCTCGGAGTCCCTGCGGTGCGACGGCCGGGTACATTCCGGACTCTGCCCCCGACCCTGTTTCGGGTGGGGCGTGGCATTTTCGGCGGGCGCTGCCGCTGTCTTCTCCGCAACCGCATCCATGGTGTTGACACCAATGGGGTGCAGAGTCCGGAGCACCGACTGCCGGGATCAGCGTTGTCGAAGTGGGAATCCGCGACCGATCCGGGGCTGCAAAAAACCGGAAGGCATCCGGGGCGGATCGACTGGCCCTTGCGCAGGTGGGCGCGGTGGCGGCGGAAAAGAAAGTTTTCCGGAGCATCGGGTGGGGCGTCCCTTTGGGTTGAGAGTGGCCCCTGCAAGGCCGGCTAATGGGAGGCTACTCGGCCGGGGTACCCTGCGGCCGGCAGACCTCTTTTGCCTCCTGACCGGGCCCGGGCCCCTGGACGCGCGAGCGGGATCGGTTTGTGTGTGCCCGCTCTTGACGAGCCTGCGCCGGGCAGGGTCACATGCCCAGCCCTCTGGCCTGCCTGCGAGGGCTTGCGAACCCGCCATACTGCCTTGCGAACCCGCCATGCTCCGTTTGTTTCCTCGTTGTGGGGGTGAACGGTGGCCCGGGGGAAGGGGCTTTGGAGGGCCCGGTGGCGCGGTCGCGGGTGGGTTGCAAAAAGGTATTGCGCGGAGTCGGGCAGGTGCTACATTGGCCGTCCGCTTTTTAAACGGAGCGGAGAAACCTTGGGCGAATTTGCAACGGACTGTTCTTTATGCCAGTACAACGGATTCGGATTCGGTTGAAGGCCTATGACCACCGGGTCATAGACCACTCGGCGCGCGAGATTGCCGAGACGGTCAAACGAACGGGTGCCCGTGTGGCGGGGCCCATCCCGCTGCCCACCAAGATTGAACGGTGGACGGTGCACCGTTCGCCGCACGTGGACAAGAAGTCCATGGAGACCTTCGAGCAGCGCACCCACAAGCGGCTCATTGACATCATTGAGCCCACTGCGCGGACCGTGGATGAGCTGAAGAAGCTGAACCTTCCGGCCGGGGTGGACATCACGATCAAGATTTGAACGGCCCGGCTGCAAACCTCCACGCTACGGATTGCCTTATGATTGGTCTGATTGGCAAGAAACTCGGCCAGACGCGGATTTACGACGCCAATGGCGTGCTCCAGCAGGTGACGATCGTGCTGGCCGGACCCAACCGGGTGCTGCAGTGCAAGACCAGGGAGACGGACGGTTACAATGCCGTGCAGTTGGCCTTTGGGGATCAGAAACTGCAGCGCATCAACAAGCCCCTGTTGGGGCATTTGAAGAAGTACGGCGTCAGCGTGCCGGACGGGGAACCGAAAAGCCCGGTCTTGTTGACGGCGGTGCAGCGGATTCGCGAGTTCCGGGATTTTTCGCTGCCGGTCAAGCCGGGGGACCTGATCGGGCCGGGGATCTTTGCTCCGGGCGATTATGTGGACGCCATTGGGATCACCAAGGGTCGCGGGTTTGAAGGCGTGGTCAAACGGCACGGGTTCCGCGGCGGCGACGCCTCGCACGGGGCGAAGGGATGGCATCGCCGGCCGGGTGCGATTGGCCAGCGTTTGTTTCCCGGAACGGTCCGGCGCGGGATGCGGATGCCGGGTCACATGGGCCAGGTGCGCCGCACGGTGCAGAACCTGGAGATCCTGCAGGTGCGCGAGCAGGAGAATTTGTTGTTGATCAAGGGGTCCATCCCCGGCGCCAACGGGGATTACGTGATCATTCGCGAGGCCAAGAAACGGCCGAAGGGCACGGCACGGCCGAAGTCGGCCGCGCCCGCCGCGGCGGCGGCCGAGGCCAAGCCGAAGGCGGCTGCCAAGCCGAAAGAGGCTGCCAAGAAAACCGCCAAGAAATAGCTAGCTTTGTCCCATGAAACTCGTTGTCAAAGACACCCTGGGCAAACCGCAGGGGGAACTGGAGGTGACCTTCCCGCTGGTGGAAGGGATGCGGGGGACGCAGGCCGTGCATGACGTTGTGGTGGCACACCTGGCCAATCGGCGTCGGGGCACGGCGTGCACCAAGACGATGGGCGAGGTGGCCGGCACCGGCAAGAAACCGTGGCGCCAGAAGGGGACCGGCCGCGCGCGCGCCGGTTCCTTCCAATCGCCCTTGTGGCGGGGCGGCGGCGTGGTGTTCGGTCCCAAGCCGCGGGATTTCTCGCTCAAGGTCAACGAGAAGACCAAGCGCCTGGCACTGCGCAAGGCGCTGACGGAAAGGCTGAAGGCGGGCGATGTGATTGTGGTGGACGAGCTTTCGCTGCCGAATCACAAGACCCGGAACTTCCTGAACGTGCTCAAGACGCTGGAGGTGAAGGGCACGGTGTTGGTGGTGGCCAGTCCGCCGGATCGGAACCTCCTGTTGGCCTCCAGGAACATCCCGTTTGTGGAGGTGACCACGGGTGAGAACCTGCACACGTACGACGTGTTGCGTCCGGACACGCTGCTGTTTACGCGGGCGGCGTTCGAAAAGGTGCAGGAACGTCTGCGCGAGGAGGAGTCCTGAGAGTGAATCCGGGGTCGGATGAGGTCCGGCCCGCAACCTGGTTCGTGAGCCATGAACAGCTTTGAGATCGTCAAAACAGTGCGCCTGACGGAGAAGGGCACCCGGCAGAGCGAGAATTACAACCAGTACACCGTGGTGGTGGATCGGCGGGCCAACAAGTACCAGATCCGGAAGGCCGTCGAGGAACTGTTCAAGGTCAAGGTGGTGCGGGTGAACACGATGAACGTGCGTGGGAAGCTGCGCCGCCAGAGAACCCATCAAGCGGGCAAATCGCCCGACTGGAAGAAGGCGATCGTCACCCTCAAGGAGGGCGACAAGATCATTTTGACCTGACCTGTGTCTGCGCGGCCCTGGCCGTGCAGCAGGTTCGTTTTTTGGAGGCCCGACCCGCCGGGGTCGGGCCTTTTCGTTGCGTTTTGCGCCCGGGCCGCCCCGGGCACGACCGCAAGCGGGACGGGGATGGCGCCCGGTTTCGGCGTTGGCCGCGCGACCCGGGTGCGGTATGGTGGGTTTGTGTCGCCCGTACGGATCCTGATCGACGGTTACAGTCTGCTGCATCAGTGGCCGGAGCTGGCTCCCGGTTCGCCGCGGCATTCGGCCCGGGCGCGCGACGCGCTCATCCAGGTGTTGACCCGGTATCAGGACGCCACGGGCACCCCGGTGACGGTTTTCTTCGATGCCCGGAACCGTCGGGGACCGGCTCCGCCCCGGGACCCGGCGGCCATTGAGGTGCTGTATTCGGAGCCCGGGCAGACTGCAGACGCGCTGATTGAGCGGGCTGCGGCGCGATTGGTGGCGTGGGGCGAGGTGTTGGTGGTCACGGAAGATGTGGCCGAGCGCCAGACGGTGGAGGCTTTTGGTGCCTGGACGTGGTCCTGCCAGGAGTTCATCCGCCATCTCCGGAGCACACTGGAGGAGCAGCGCACTCGGTTGGAACAACTCAACCGGCGTGACCAGGCGCGGTTTCGGAATCGCCGATGATGGAACGCACGCTTCCGCGACACTTCCGACGGAACGGCCGGCGCCGGTGGTTTGCCGGTCTGACCGGTTGGATGGGGCTGTTTCTCCTGGTATCGCTTGTCCCGGCTAGGGCCGGTGCGCCGTCACGGGAGGGGCGATGGTTGCTGGCCATCGAGACCTCGGCGGACATGGCACCGCGCCGCGCGGCTCTGGAGGCCGCGCTGGAACAGCTGGTGCGTTCCGGATTTGACGGGCGTTTGCGGCCGGGGGATACGATCGGGGTCTGGACGTTTCACCACACGGTGACCACGGGTCAGTTCCCGCTTCAGACGTGGCGGACGGAGGCAGCGGCGGACATTTTGCGCTTGCTGAGGACGTTTCTGGCGTCGAGGTCATGGGAGCATCGTGGGGAACCGAGTGTGGTGGTTCCTCTGGCCGAGGCCGTGTCCGCGACGTCCGAGCGGTTCAATCTGATCATCCTATGCACCGGGGAACGGCCCGTGGCAGGCACGCCGTTCGATGCCGGGATTAAGGAGGCAATGGAGCGAATGCGGCGGGTGCAGCGGCGCGCCCGGCAACCGGTGGTGGTGGTTTTGCGAGCTGAAGGGGGTCGGTGGCTGAGCTGGGCCGTGGGCCAGCCGCCCTGGCCCGTGACGATGCCCGAAACGCCGGGTGACCGTCTCGCGGCCGGGGTCGCCGGTTCAGGTTCATCGGCCGGGCTATCGGACAGGGAGGTGGGCCGGCAAACGGCACCCGATGAGAACCAGGGCAGGGATCAGTCGCCCCGGCAGGGAAGCGAGGGAGGCCCGGTAGAGCCGGCGGTTGGCGCGGTAACAACCTCCGGGGCTGCGCACGCACAGGCTACAGGGACAGTGGAAGGTTCGGCAGCCCGTGGCCAGCCCGCCCCCTCCGTGGCCATGCCGGAGCCAGCGACGGGGTCGCCCGGCTCGGGGCAGGTCCGGACGTCAGAAGGAGGGGAGAAGGCGTTGGAACCCTTGGTTTCCCTGGTGGCCCCAACAGCGGAGGGAGCTGGTGCGACGGTGAAGTCGGCGGCGGCGCCGGTTCAAGAGGGGAGGGGCGGCGTACCGGAGGGACAGTTGCGTTCGGAAACATCTGCGGCCGGGCGTGGCAGTGAAGGGCGGGGAAGCGGGCAGGTTGGGATTGCACCGGGTCAAGTCGAGGTGCCGACTTCTGACGGCGTGTCCGTGCGTGGTTCTGGAGCGCCGGCCGGGTCGGTGGGGGCTGAGAAAAACGGGCCCGGGCCCCTGCAGGGCACTCGTGTAACAGCGGTTGCCCGGTCGGGAGCCGCGCGTGCGGGCGGGGAAACGGCGTCGGTTGAGAAGACCGCTTCGGCGGAGGAACGGGCGGTTGGGGGAAGGGCCGAACAGCGTTCGGTGCCGGCAGGTGACCCCGCTGCAGAGGCGGTGGAACGGTTCCGGGTGGAACGGTCCGAACCGGCGGGGGCCCGGCGGGGAGCTGACGGGTCTGAGACGGGTGGGTCGGCCGTGGCGGCGACGACGCAGACGGGTGCGGCCAGGGTGTCGTTGGCCGAGGGTCCACCGGGTCCGACCCGTGGGGGGCGTGGCGGGCTGTTCCTCTGGAGCGGTGTGTTCTGTTTGGCTGGGGCGGGGGTGTTGTTGTGGGTTTATCGGCGGGGACGGATTCCGCGCCGCGGCAGCCTGATTACGGAATCGATGGATCGGCGTCCTCCTCCGGGTCCGATCGGTACGGGCCTTTGAGTTTTCAGGGGTGCACCTGTCGGCGGCGGCCGGGTGGATCGGTTTTGTGCAGCGAGCGGCGTGAAAAAGTGCTTTCGCGCGGTGTTTGGGTGACTACGCTGGCGGTGGCGCAGGTTTTGTGGGTTGCCGTGGCGTTGCTCCGTGGCGTGCTGTTTGTGGAGCCGCCCGGGCGGCCCTTCCTGCGGAAACGCGTCCTGCAACCGAACGGAAAGAGAGCACTCGCCATGAGAAACTCGCGTGGTTTGGGCACGTCCCTTCTTCTGGGCCTGATTGTGGGCTGGCTGGGTCCGGTGTGGCATGGACACGGGGCTGCCGGTTCCGTGCGTGTGACCGGGTTGCGCTGCGAATACCAGGCCGAGCCGTTGGCGGTGCAAACGGCGCGGCCGCGTTTGAGCTGGCGGTTGGAGGCTCCGGACCGTTTGCGGGGTGTGCGGCAGACGGCCTGGCAGGTGTTGGTGGCTTCCCGCGAGGACCTGTTGAAACGCGACGTGGGGGATCTTTGGGACAGCGGCAAAGTGGCCGGGGATGAGACCCTGCACATTGAGTATGGCGGGCGACCGCTCCGGACAGCGCAGACGGTGTTCTGGAAGGTGCGGGCATGGGATCAGGAGGGCCGGCCCACCCCATGGAGCGAACCGGCCCGCTGGACCATGGGCGTGTTGGACCCGGGGGATTGGAGGGCGCAATGGATCGGGTTTGATGCTGATGCGTTGCTTGAACCGTGGCAGGCCCGGTTGGAGGAATCCCTGAAGCTGGAGGGGGCGGTATGGATCTGGTTGCCGGGGGCCAAACCGGGTGAACAACCGCCGGGCGACGCCTTTTTCCGGAAGCGGTTCGAAACCCTGCCGGGCCAGAGCGTGCGCCGGGCGGTGATGGTTGTGACCGCCGATGACGCTTTCACCCTGTTTGTGAACGGGCAGGAGGCGGGGCATGGTTCCAATTGGCGCACGCTTGCCACGTTGGATGTGACCGATCGGATTCGTCCGGGCACCAACATCCTGGCCATCCGCGCGCGCAACGGGGGCGCAAATCCCACGCCGGCCGGTTTGGTGGGGCGACTGGTGGTGGTCTATGAAAGCGGAGCCACCCAGGTGATCCCGGTCGACGGCACATGGCGCAGTGGCCCGCGCGCGCCCGAGGGTTGGGCCACCGCGGCGGACGACCCGGCCGACTGGCAGGCTGCCGCAGAGGTGGGGCGATTCGGTGAGGCTCCCTGGGGACAGGTCCAACGGACCGAATCCGGCATGGGTCCGGCGGTGTACCTGCGGAAATCGTTTGTGGTGGGGCGACCCATCCGGCGCGCCGTCCTGTTTGCCTCCGCCCTCGGCGTGTACGAGCTGCACGTGAATGGTCAGACCCCCGACCGCGACGTGCTGTCGCCGGGCTGGACCGATTACCACAAGCGCGTGCATTACCGGGGATACGACGTCACCGCGCTGCTGCGCAGGGGTGAGAACGTGCTGGGAGCGATCCTGGGCGACGGCTGGTACGCCAGTTACCTCGCCTTCACCGGCCGGCGTCATTACTACGGCGACCGCCCGCGGTTTCTTGCCCAGTTGCACATCGAGTACGGGGACGGATCCACCGAGGTGGTGGTGACGGACGGTTCGTGGAAGGCCGCGCACGGCCCGATTCGCGAAGCCGACCTGCTGATGGGTTGCGTCTATGATGCCCGGTTGGAGATGCCGGGCTGGGACCGCCCGCGTTTCAAGGACGAAGGTTGGCAACCTGTGACGGTGGACCGGCGTGTCCAGGTGCTGTTGACGGCCCATCCCGGACCGCCGATTCGCCGCGTGGAGGAGATCCGGGCCCTCAAGGTCACCGAACCCAGGCCGGGTGTGTACATTTTCGACCTGGGCCAGAACATGGTGGGTTGGGTGCGTTTGCAGGCGCGGGGTCGGCCGGGCCAGAAGGTCGTGGTGCGGCATGGCGAGATGCTGAACCCGGACGGCACGTTGTACACGGAGAATCTGCGCGCCGCACGCGCCACCGACACGTACTATCTGGCCGGGTCCAGGCGCCGGGCCTACGAGCCGTACTTCACGTTTCATGGGTTCCGGTATGTTGAGGTGACCGGTCTGGAGGAACGTCCGTTGCCGTCGGATGTGACGGGGATTGTGGTGCATTCGGACCTTGCCCGGGCCTCGGCCTTTGAGTGCTCCGAACCGCTGGTGAATCGGCTCGTCTTGAACACGCTCTGGAGTCAGAAGGGCAATTTCCTCGATGTGCCCACCGATTGTCCCCAGCGGGATGAGCGGGCCGGTTGGACCGGCGACGCCCAGGTCTTCATGAAAACCGCCTGTTACAACATGGACGCGCCGGCCTTTTTCACCAAGTGGCTGGTGGATTTGTGCGAGGATTCGCAGCGCGAGGACGGTGCGTTCGGGGACGTGGCCCCGCACATCAACGTGGTGGGTTTTGGCAACACCGGTTGGGCCGATGCCGGGCCGATCTGCAACTGGCAGATGTGGCGGATGTACGGCGACGTGCGGGTGCTGGAACGGCATTATCCGGCCCTGCAGCGGTACATGCAGTTCCTGGAGCGGACCAGCACGAATCACGTCCGAGGCACCGGCGCATACGGCGACTGGCTGCGTCTGGCCGGTCCCCAGCATTCCGAGGTCATCGGCACGGCGTACTACTTTTACACCACCCGCGTCATGGCCGAGATCGCGTCGGCCCTGGGACGAACCAATGATGCGGCCCGGTATGCGCAACTGGCCGGCCAGATCGGCGGGACCTTTGTCCAGCGATTCATTCGGGAGGACGGGCGCATCGTGGACGGCAGGGGCGAGACGGGTCAGACGTTTTACGCCCTGGCCTTCGGGCTCGGGTTGGTCCCGGACAACCTGAAGGAACGCGTGGCCCGTGCCTTTGTGAAGACCGTGGAGGAACAGAACTGGCATTTGGCCACCGGTTTTTTGGGTACGCCCCTGGTCCTGTTTGCGCTGGAGAAGGCCGGGCATCCGGAGCTGGCCTGGCGCATGGTGCTCAACAAGACCTATCCGTCCTGGCTGCAGCAGGTCCTTTGGGGCGCCACCAGCATGTGGGAACGCTGGGACGGGTGGACACCTGAACGCGGGTTTCAGGATCCCGGCATGAATTCCTTCAACCATTACTGGCTGGGCTGTGTGGGTGAGTGGCTTTACAGCCGGGCGGCGGGCATCGACACCGAGGGCCCGGCATTCAAGACGATGCGGATCCGGCCGTTGATCCCGCGGTCGAGTGAAGGTCTGGAGTGGGTGCAGGCCCATTACGATTCCATTCGCGGACGGATTGAAAGCCGTTGGCGCCGGCAGGGTGAGCGAGTGGAGCTGGAAGTGGTGGTGCCTCCGAACACAACAGCCCTGGTTCACGTCCCGGCTCGATCGCCGGATGACGTGCGCGAGGGAGGTCGGCCCCTGACACAGGCGCCCGGGATCAGCGTTGTGGACCGGAGCGGAGACGAGGTGATTCTGCAGGTGGGTTCGGGCCGGTACCGTTTCACTTCGCGGTTGTAGCTCCGGCGGTGCGGTTCGATGTGCCCGGCACCGCGTTGCGTGCGCGAGGTGCCCTTTTGAGGTACTTGCCGGGGTTGGTGACCACCGACGGCGGGTTTGAGCGGTGGGCGGGTGGTGGGGCGCCTGTTCAGCGGGCGGTTTGTGCGCTTGCCCGGAGCCCGGTCGGAGGGACCCATCGTGGGTGCGGCTGAAGGGGCGTATGTCCGGACGCTGCGAACGAGGTCGCGGGCGCCGGGGCTGCAGTTCACTCCGATTGGGTTGCACGAGCGGGCGGGGAGGGCCGGGTCGGCGGGGATCCGACCCGGCCCTCTGCGAGTTGGCGGGAGGCGGCCGGGCGCATGGTTGAGGCGGCGTTCCCTGGCGCCGCCGCCTCTTCCGGGCGGGACTTGCGTGCAGCCATGGCCCCGGCCGCCAGTTTGGCGCGCCGGAAGACAACGTGGCGCAAAGGAGGTGGAACCTGCGAGGCTTGGGAGGTCTCCGGAGGTCCGGCCGGGGTTGGGAGCCGGGCGGGAGACGCGACATTGACCATCGTCGATGGTTTTGCAAGGCTGGGCCGGTCTTTTTGGGGTGCCGATGAACATTGGGTTGTTGAGCCACGAGATTGCTGTGGTTGTGTTGGGGGTTTTGCTGCTGCTGGCGGACCTGTGGCTGCCGGCGCGGTACCGACGTGCACTGGGTTGGTCGGCTGCGGCGGGTTTGAGTGCGCTGCTGGTGTTGAGCTGTCTGGGTGCATTTGGGTTGGACGCCACCGGCACGGCCTTTGGAGGGATGTTCGTTCAGGACGAACTGGCACTGTTTTTCAAGCGTCTGTTCCTGCTGACGGGGGCGTTGGTGGTGGGGATGGCGGTGGAATATACGGACCGGCTCCGCAGCGGCATTTCGGAGTACTACGTGCTGGTGTTGTTTGCATTGACGGGGATGATGCTGGCGGCGTCGGCACGGGATCTGGTGTTGTTGTTCGTTTCGGTGGAACTGATGACGGTGTCGTTTTACGTGTTGACGGCTTATGAGCGGACGCGGCGGGCCTCGGTGGAGGCGGGGGTGAAGTACCTGATTTTGGGGGCGTTGTCGTCGGCGTTTTTGGTGTTGGGGATTGCGTTGTTGTGGGGTGTGACCGGTCGGTTGCAATTCCCGGAGCTGGCGATGGTGTCGGCCCGGTACGCGGAGCATCCGTTGTTCCTTGCGGGGGCGGCGCTGGTGTTGTCGGGACTGGGTTTCAAGCTGGCGGCGGTGCCGTTCCAGGTCTGGGCGCCCGACGTGTATGAGGGGTCGCCGACGCCGACGACGGCCCTGCTGGCGGCCGGTTCGAAGGCGGCGGGGATGGTGTTGTTGTTGCGGTTGTTGTTTACGGGTCTGCCGGGGTTGTGGGAGCGGGCGGAGGTGATGACGCTGCTGATGGTGGTTTCGGGCGCCACGATCCTGTACGGGAACCTGGGTGCGCTGGGGCAGCGGAACCTGAAACGTTTGCTGGGGTATTCGAGTATCGCGCATGCGGGGTATTTGTTGCTGGGGGTGTGTGCGCTGAGCGGGGCGGGACAGGCGGCGGTGCTGTTTTATCTGGTGGCCTATGCGCTGACGGTGGTGGGGGCGTTTTTGGTGGTGGTGCTGGTGCTGCGGCATACGGGCACGGAGGACGTGACGGGTCTGGCGGGGTTGCATGAACGGTCGCCGTTTCTGGCCGCCACGGTGGCGCTGGCAATGGTCTCGCTGGCTGGCGTGCCGCCGTTGGCCGGGTTTTTTGGGAAGTTCCTGCTGATCCGGTCGGTGGTGGAACAGGTGTCACAGCATCCGGGCTACGGTGTGCTCGCGGCGGTGGCGGTGGTGGGCGTGGTGATTTCGATCTACTACTATTTCCGCGTGATCCGTGTGATTTACTGGGAACCGGCGGCTGCGGAGGCGGCTCCGGTGGTGGTGCCGCAGGCGTTGCGGTTTGCGGCGGCGTTGTGTCTGGTGGGAATGCTGTATTTGGGATTGTTCCCGGGCCGGGTGTTGGGTTGGGCGGAACAGGCGTCGCGGGTGCTGGCGTTTTGACGGGCCGGGACGGCGGGGCGATGTGAGGACGTGTTGGTGCGGATTGGGCTCCCGTGGAGGTGACGGGTTGGTGTTTCACGGCGCGGATTCGGGGAGGTGGGCGGGTGTGGCCTGGGCCGGGGGCGCGTGATGAGCGCGGGGCACGGGTTTGAGTCGTCCTTGGCGGGTGAAGGATTGCGGGGCCATACTGGGCTGTGTCCGCGCGTGGAGATGGAACGGTGCAATGTGGTGAGGTGGGCCTGAAACGGGGCGTGGCGCAGGTCCGGGGTTGGCCGTATGATGGCTGCGCCCCTGTGAGTTGCCAACCTTTTGAGAGGTTCTCCTGCGGTTGGATTTGGCTGCTGGGATTGTTGTGGTTTGCGCTGACGGGTGTGGTGCGAGGTGGTCCGGGTTCGGGCAGTTCCATGCCGGTTGCCCCGGGGGATCCGTCCGGCGGGGAGGATGCGGAAGAGGTGGAGATTGCCGGCACGGTGTTGTGGTCGGACCCGGGGCTGCGTCGGTTGGTCTTGTGGGACGGTGAGGCCGTGCGTTTGTGGGAGGTGGACTGGGGGGACGAACCATGGGCGCCGGGGACACGGGTGCGGGGTGGGGGTCGGGCCCTGGTGGAGCGTCGCGGTGATTGGACGCGGGTGGGGTCGGTGGGTTGGGTGGTGGACAACGACGGTGTTCACGCGACGCTGGCCAGGTCGGGTCGGGTGTACCTGCCGGCCGGGCGGCATCCGTTCCGGTTGGAATGGTTCAATGCGGCGGATGCGTTGGAACTGGCGTTGGAATGGCGTGGTCCGCGGGTTCCGGCCGGGCCGGTACCGGCGGATCGGTTCTGGTATCGGGAGGTTGGTCCGGGGGGTGCGGAGGTTTGGCGACCCGGGTTGCGTTACGAAACGTTTGTTGTGACGGGTGAGCGGTTGCCCGGGGATGGAGAGGATCGGGAGCGTCTGACCGGTGGTGTGAGCCGAGGTTTGACGTTGGAGGTGTTGCCGCGTCGGGAGCGGGTGGGCCTGGCGTTTGAGGGTTTTTTGGACGTACCCGAGGCAGGGGTGTGGGAGTTTACGTTGCGGTCGGATGACGGGAGCCGGTTGGTTGTGGGGGATCGCGCGTTGCGGTGGGAGGTGTTGGGGGAGGGGGCCTTGCCGGAGCCGCGGATGGTTTGGGCGGGGCAGCCGTTGGAGGAGGGGGTGAAGCCGTTTTGGGCGGTGGTTGAAGGTCGGGTGGACTGGGTTACTCGATCGGGTCGGAGTCTGTGGTTGGGGTTGCGGTCGGGATCAGGTCGGTTGGAAGCGGAGTGGTTGGAGGCGGGGGATCTGGCGGGGTTGGAGTGGATGGAGCGTTGGGTGCGGTTGAGAGGGGTTTGTTTGCCGGTGCGTGGCCGGGACGGTCCGTTGGTGGCAGGTCGTTTGTTGGTTTGGGGGTCTGGCGTTGGGGGTGGGGTTGTGTTGTTGGATGAGGGGGCGGGCGAATTGGCGGTTGGGGAGCCGGTGTTGCGGACAGGGGCTGCGGTGCATGGGTTGACCCGGGAAGAGGCGGCGCGCGGGTACCGGGTGCGGATTCAGGGGACGGTTACCTGTGTGTTGCCGGAGCATCAGGCGGTGGTGGTACACGATGGCACGCGCGGGTTGTACGTGGTGGATCGGTCGGGTCGGGGTGAAGGTTTGCCAAAGCTTGGGGACCGGGTGGAGTTGGAGGGGGTGACTGATCCCGGGTTGTTTGCGCCGATGGTGTATGCGGGGCGTTTGGTTGTGACGGGGACGGGTGTGTGGCCGGAGCCTGTGGCAGCGGGTTGGGAACCGTTGGTGAGCGGGAGTCTGGACGCGCAATGGGTGGAGCTGCGCGGCTGGGTGACAGGTGTGCGGTCCAACAGTGTGTCGGTGCTGTTGCGGGAGGGCTTGTTGGAGGTGGAGTTGCGGTTGCGGGACGGGTCCTGTCAGGCTTCGAAGGAATGGGAGGACGCGCTGGTGCGGATGCGCGGTTGTTTGTTTGCTTCGTGGGATTATCAGACGCACCAGGTGCGTGCGGGCGCGGTGCGGTTGTATGGGGCGGAGGTGTGGGTGGAACAGCCGCCGCCGCGGGATCCGTTTGATCTGCCGTTGAAGAGTGTGACGGCGTTGCGGTTGTTTGATCCCGGGGCCGGTCTGTTTCAGCGGGTGCGGGTGATGGGTCAGGTGTGTTTGCAGGATGGTCAGGAGCTGTTTTTGCGGGATGGCGGGGCTGCGGTGCGTGCGTGGTTGAAGGGGGAGGGGCCGGTGTTGGCGCCGGGTGCGGTGGTGGAGGTGGTGGGGTTTCCGGATGTGTCCGGCCCGGGCGCCCCGGTGTTGCGGCATGCGAGTGTGCGTGTGACGGGGCAGGAGGCACTGCCGGAGCCCGGGGTATTGCCCGAGGGCGAATGGGATCCGACGGGGTTGGACGGGCGCCGGGTGCGTGTGGAGGGGGTGTTGGTGGAGCGGCGCCCGTTGGAGCGGAGCTGGTCCCTGGTGGTGCAGCGCGGGTGGCGCACGTTGTTGGTGCGCTGGGTTCGGGAGGATGCGCCGCCGGAGGTGGCGCCGGGCAGTCGTGTATTGTTGACGGGTGTGCTGGCGCTGAGCCCGGCGGGCTTGCCGGGTTTGGCGCGGCCGGGCGGGTTTGAACTGCGGATGGGGCCGGCGGACGGTTTGGTGGTGGTGGCGCGGCCGCCGTTTTGGACGTTGGAACGGTTGCTGGTGGCGGTGGGGGTGTTGGCGGGAGTGTTGTTGTTGGCGACGCTGTGGATTACGCAGTTGCGCCGGCAGGTGGAGCGGCGGGGCGCGGCCTTGGAACGGGAGATCCGGGCACGGCAACGGTTGGAGCAGCAGCAGGCGCTGGAGCAGGAACGGGCACGGGTGGCGCGGGATCTGCACGACGAGCTGGGGTCGGATCTGACGGAGATTGCCATGCTGCTGGCACGGGCCCAGTCACCGCAGGCAACGCCGGAGCGGTGTCGGGATTACCTGGCGCAGGCGACGCAGAAGGCACGACAGATGGTGACGGCGCTGGATGAGATTGTCTGGGCGATGAATCCGCGACATGACTCGGTGGGGTCGCTGGTGAGTTATTTGTGTCTGCATGCGGACCGGTTTCTGAGCCTGGCGGGGATTTCGTGGCGGCTGGAGGAGGGTCGGGCGCCTGCGGATTTGCCCGTGGACTCGCCGCGGCGTCATCATTTGTTTCTGGCGTTCAAGGAAGCGTTGACGAATGTGGTGCGGCACTCGGGTGCCAGCGAGGTCTGGTTCCGGTTGGACGCGGAGGGGGATGAGCTGGTGCTGACGGTCCACGATAACGGACGGGGTTTGCCGCGGGAACGGTCGGAACCGGGCATGGACGGGCTGGCGAATTTGCGGGTGCGGTGCGAGAGGCTGGGCGGGCGTTTGGAGGTGGAGAGTGCGGCGGGGCAGGGTACGACGTTGCGGTTGTGTCTGCCGCTGGGGCAACGGTCATGACCAGGGTGGCGATTGTCGAGGACAACCGGGTGATCCGGGAGAGTTTGGTGGAGTTTGTGGAGGCGGAACCGGACTTCCGCGTGGTTTGCGCCTGCGCCACCGCGGAGGAGGCGTTGCGGCTGATTCCGAAGCACGCGCCGGAGATTGTGCTGATGGACATTCAGTTGCCGCAGCAGTCGGGCATCGAATGCACGGCGCGCCTGAAGCAGTTGCTGCCGGAGGTGCAGATCATTATGGTGACGGTGTACGAGGACACCGACCGGATTTTCCGGGCGTTGCGGGCGGGGGCGTGCGGGTATTTGCTGAAGCGGTGCACGCCGGAGGAGTTGCGGGCGGCGATCCGGGAGGTTTGCCAGGGCGGGGCACCGATGTCGCGTGAGATTGCGCGGAAGGTGATCGCGTCGTTTCAGGAGCCGGTGACGGCGGCGGCGCAGGTGGCGGAACTGTCGCCCCGCGAGCGGGAGATCCTGGAACTTCTGGCGGCGGGGTATCCGAACAAGGAGATTGCGGCGCGGCTGGGTCTGACCGACGGGACGGTGCGCTGGCATTTGCGGCACGTGTATCACAAGTTGCACGTCCGTTCGCGGATGGAAGCGGCGTTGAAGTTTCGGTCGGCGACCGGCGGTTGAGGCACCGGATCGGTTCGGGCGGGGGATGCAGGGGAAATCCGGGGAAGTTGGAACTTCAGGACAGGTGTGCGGCGGCTTGCCCAGCAGGGGTGGTTGCGGGGAGACTGGGGCCATGGAATGGCCTGCGGACTATCATATGCACACGCCGCTGTGCCGGCACGCCCGGGGTGAACCGGTTGAATACGCCCTGCGGGCTCGAGCGTTGGGGTTGCGGGAGATCGGCTTTGCGGATCATGCGCCGATGCCGCAGGACGATTTTGATGACTGGCGGATGCGCGCCTCGGAGCTGGAGGCGTACGTGGCGGCGGTGGAAGCGGCGCGCAGGGCGGTGCCGGAGGTGAAGATCCGGCTGGGGTTGGAAGTGGATTATCTACCGGGGTTGGAGGGGTGGATTCGCGAACTGGCGGGCCGCCATGCGTGGGACTTTTTGATCGGGTCGGTCCACTATGTCACGGAGGATTGGGCGATTGATCATCCCGGGCAGGTGCGGCGGTGGGAAGGTGTGGATCCGGCCTCGGTGTGGCAGGCCTACCTCGAGCGATTGGAGGCGGCGGCGGGCAGCGGGTTGTTCGACATTCTGGGCCATGTGGATTTGCCGAAGAAGTTTGGGCATCGGCCGCCGGCGGAGCTGGCGCCGCTGTGGCGGCGGTTGTTTGAGGTGGCGCGGCGCGCGGGCTGTGCGATTGAGATCAACACGGCGGGTTTGCGCAAGCCGTGCGGGGAGATGTACCCGGCACCGGCATTGTTGCGGATGGCGTTCGAGGCGGGCGTGGGGTTGACCTTCGGATCCGACGCACATGCGCCGGAGGAGGTGGGCTCGGACTGGGCGGAGGCGGTACGGTTGGCGCGGGCGGCGGGCTATCGGGAGACGTTGCGATGGGAGGGGCGTCGGAAGGTCGGGGTGGAACTGCCGGAGTTGCCGGCATGCCCGGTGCGTTCGCAGGTGGTGGAATGAGTTGTGGCCGCGGGTCAGGTCGCCCGGGTGGCAGGGCTGCCCTCGGTGCCGAGGGCGCCGGCGATGGTGCGCAGGAGTTTGTCGTGGTCAATGGGTTTTTGGAAGAAGGCTACTGCGCCGATTTGTTCGGCCTTTTCCCGGTGCCGATCCGGGTCGTCTGCCGAGATGATGATGACCGGTTTGTGCCAGTCCTGGTAGAGGCGTTCCAACCATTGAACGAGGCTGAAACCGCTCCATTGGGTCCACGTTTGCGGGTTGGGTGGCAGATGAATGTCCACGATGAGCAGGTCGGGATTTTCGGTTCGGACGATTCGCAGGGCGGTTTCGGCGTCCGTGGCACTGAGGGGTTGATAGCCGGCGGCCTGGAGTTTGATGCTCAGGGCCTTCACCACGACGGGATCATCGTCCAGGATCAGGATCTTTTTGGTGCTCATGGTTTGTGCGTTTGTCGGCCGTCCGCCCACCCGTCCTATAAACCAGCCGGGGGTGGATGGCAACGGACAATTGGGCCGGGCCCGGCGGGTGCGGCGTTCGGGACGGGCGGGGCGAGGCTGTGGCGGAGGAGCGCATGGGGTCGCTGAGTTCGGATGCAGGGCAGGATCGGGCACGCCGGGTGCGGGCGTTGTTTGATGCGATTGCCCGGCGATACGACTTGATCAACGACCTGCAATCGGCGGGGCTGCACCGGTTGTGGAAACGGCGGATGGTCCGACTGGCGGGGGTGGGGCCGGGTGATCGTGCCCTGGATGTTTGTTGCGGCACCGGGGATGTGACAAGACGGCTGGCAAGGTCGGGTGCGGAGGTGGTGGGGGTGGACTTTAGCGAAGCGATGTTGGAAGTGGCGCGGGCACGGGCCCGACGTTGGGGGATGGCGGGCGAACGGGTTCGGTTTTTGCAGGCGGACGCGATGCATTTGCCGTTTGCGGCGGAGACGTTTGATGCGGTGACGGTGGCTTACGGGTTGCGGAATCTGGCGGACTGGCGTGAGGGTTTGCGGGAGTTGGTCCGGGTCACGCGGCCGGGCGGTCGTGTGGTGATTTTGGATTTTGGGAAGCCGGAGCGGTCGTGGTGGCGGCGGCTGTATTTTGGGTATTTGCGTTGGGTGGTGCCCTTGTGGGGTGCGTGGGTGGCCGGGGATCGGGCCGCCTATGCCTATATCCTCGAATCGTTGGAGGCGTATCCGGCCCAGCGCGGGGTTGAACGAGCGCTCAGGGAACTGGGTTGCGACCCTGTGGAGGTGATCAACCTCATGGGCGGGGCGATGAGCCTGCACCGGGCTGTCAAGAAGGGGTGACAGGGGTGACGGTGGGGACCGGACCCGGGTCCGAGCTGGATTGCGGGTTTTGGAGTGCGTCCGCCAGGCCGCGCCGGGCCATGCGTTCCAGGGCTTCAATCCACAGGGGATGTTCGTTGAGGCAGGGAATTTGGGCGTACTCGCGTCCGCCGGCTTCGAGGAAGGTTTCCCGGCCGCGGATGCCGATTTCCTCGAGGGTTTCCAGACAGTCCGAAACGAAGGCCGGGCAAATGACAAGGAGACGTTGGATACCGGATCGTGCCAGACGCGCGATTTCTTCGTCGGTGTACGGGCGCAGCCATGGGTCGCGGCCCAGGCGGGATTGGAATGCTACGGACCAACGGTCTTTGGGGAGGCCGACCTGTTGGGCAAAGAGCTCGGCGGTGCGGAAGCATTGGTGGCGGTAACAGGTGGCATGGGCCGGACTGGGGACGTGGCAACAGTCCGGGTGGATCAGGCAGTGGCTCCGGGTGGGGTCGGTCTTTCGGATCTGGCGTTCCGGTACGCCGTGGAAGCTGAAGAGCAGGTGATCGAACCCCTTCTCCAGCCAGGGACGGGCGCTTTCGATCAGGGCGCGGATGTAATCGGGGTGATCCGGATAGGGCGGTTCGACGGTGAGCCGGATGTGCGGGGCCTGGCGGGCCACGACTTCCTGCACGCGAACGACCGCGGTTTCATAGCTGGACATTGCGTAGTGGGGGAACAGCGGGATGAGATGTACACGGTCGATGCCCTGCCGGGCCATGCGGTGGATGGTGTCCGGGATGGAGGGGTTTTGGTAGCGCATGGCCAGTTCCACGGGCAGGCCGAGCCGTTCCCGCAATTTCTTTTGGACGTTGCGGCTGATGACAATGAGGGGGGAGCCTTCCGGGGTCCAGATGGTCTGGTAGGCATGGGCGGATTGTTTGGGTCGGCGGATGAGGATCATGCCGACGATCCAGCGCCGCAACAGCCAGGGCACGTCGATGACGCGGGGATCCATCAGGAACTCGTTCAGGTACCGGCGGACGTCCGGCACCGACGGCGAGTCCGGGGAACCGAGGTTGACCAGCAGGACGGCGGGATTCATTGGGTGTCAGTGACTGGATTGGTGCCAAAACACGGCGATGCGCTCGCCCATGCGCAGGCCGGAGAGGATGGAGTCGCCCAGCGAGATGCCGTCGCGATAATGCCCGCCAAAGAACAGGCCGGGGCAGCTCTGTTCCAGCTCCTCCATTCGCCGGCGGTGGTCGCCGTAGCCGAGGTTGTACTGCGGGATGGCCCGGGGCCAGTAGTAATGATGGCGGAACGTGGGCTCCCCCCGGACGCCCAGCAACACTCGCAGATCCTCGCAGGTGATGCGGTAGAGTTCCTCCGCGGGGAGACCGGCCAGTTCGGGTTGTCGCTCGCCGCCGATGTAACTGGTGAGGGTAATGTGACCGGCCGGGGCGCGGTTCGGGAAGAGCGATGAGGAGAAGATGGTACCGAGGATGCGAAACCCCTCCACGCGGGGGATGAGCATGCCGAATCCGCGGCACGGGTGGGCCACGTCTTCGCGACGGAACCCCAGCACGACGCTGGCCACCGGTGGATAACGGATCCCGCCCAGGAAGGCCAGGGAATGATCGCCGCCGGTTTCCAGGGCGATTTCGGCGAGCTTGAAGGCCGGGGCAGCGAGCAGGACCGCGGCGTGCTCGCAGATCTGTTCGCCCTCCGGGGTCCGGACGGTCACCTGCCAGGCGTGCGGCAGCCGGCGTAGTCGGGTGACGGTGGACTGCAACCGGACGGCCGACCCCAGACGTTCGCGGAGCGTATCGGGCAGGACCTGGAGCCCCTCGTCGAAAGAAAACTTGGGTGCACGGTCCTTGGCCACTTCGCCCCGCCGTTTGCGGGCCCGGGCACCGAAGATCTGTCCGCGGATGAGCGAGCCGTACTCGCGTTCCAGCGCGGCGAGTTTGGGGAAGGCCTGCTGGACCGAAAGCCGTTCGGGGTCGCCGGCGTAGATGCCCGCGACCAGGGCATCAATGGCGCGTTCGAGGAACTCCTGGTTCAGGCGCCGGCGGACGAAATCGGCGATGCTTTCCTCCCGGTCATCGCGTTTGGGCGGTACGAAGGGTTCCCGGAGCACGGCCCATTTGGCGCGCCAACTGAAGAGGCGGGTGGTGAAGAAACCCAGTGGTGAGCCGGGCATGGCCACCGGTCGACGATCTCGCACGAGGTAACGGGCGCTGGCGCGCGGGTCCGGATCCAACCGGCGCGCGCTCAGGCCCGCATCGCGCACCAGTTGGGTGATGCGGGGCGAGGTTTCCAAAATGGTGTTGGGCCCGAATTCGGCCAGGAAGCCGTTGACCCGGACCGACCGTATGGCTCCGCCGACCCGGTCGGTTGCCTCATACACCACCACGGGCACTCCGCGCCGCTGCAGCTCGAAGGCCGCCGTGAGCCCGGTGATCCCTCCCCCGACCACCGCCACGGGCGGCCGGACCATGGTTTGCTTCCCCGATTCGTTCATCCCTTGATCACGCGGCTGAAGAGTAACCCAGAGGTCACCCATCGCCAAATGCGAACGGCCGGGTTCAACCCAGGTCTCGTGGGCCGCCGTTGCCGGCGGTTTGGCGTTCCGACGGGAATTCGCCCGGGCAGCGGCGGCGGCGCGGGCTCCGGCCGCGCCCGAGGGGCTCGGGGCGTGCGTTCGGGCGGGTCCATGGGAATGAAGACCGCCCGCGAGCAGGCCGGCCCGTCAGCCGTGCCCACCCGCGGGCAGTCCCACCGCGCTCGATGTCCCAACCCTGACGAAAGGCCCGGTCAACCGGTCAAGGCACACTGATCAGGCGGAAGAACACGCTGCCCGGCTCCGTGCTGATGGGTACCGTGACAGGGCTGGTGGTACCGCCGGGGTAGTCCACCCAGTTGGTGCCGAGCCCGAGGGCCAGGCTGTTGGTCTGCCACTGCAGTTTGAACCTCCCGGTCCAGGAGAACCGGATGCCGTCGGCGGTGCGCTCGAAGTTGAGCGTGGGCGGTGCGGTAACGGCCTGGACCTCGATGCTGCCGTCCTGGGCCAGCCGGTTGATCCACGTGGCGCCGCCACCAACGATGGTGAGGTTCTGACCGTTCACCACAGGTTTGTTGAAGATCGGGAACCGATCGCCGACGGCCAGGGTGGGACCGCGATTCACGACGTGGATGGTGCCCTGGCCCAGGTTTTGGGGTGTTCCACCCACTTCGATGATGTCGTGCGGTGGCAACGGGCCTGCCGCGGCTTTGTTGATTTCGATGACGATGTCACCACCCAGCAGCAGGTCCCCGCCGATGACCAGGGTGCCGATGGCGCCGGGGGCCGGCCCGGGCAACAGTTGTGTGCCGGATTCGGTCTGGACCATGCCCTGGATGGGGCCCGTGCCACCCAGGGCCCCGCCGTACACATAGGTGGCGGCGCCCCAGTTTTCACCGTTCACGATGAGCGTACCGTTGCTCACGGTGGTGGAGCCGTAGTAGGTGTTGGTGGCGCCGAGGATGATAACGCCCGGCCCCAGTTGCAGGACCGAGCCGGAGCCGGAGATCACGCCGGGTATCGTCAGTTCGCCCTGGCGGTGGAACACCAGCATGCCGTTGTTGACGACGTTGCCGGTGCCGAGTGAACCGGTGGCGCCGCCGTCGCCGACCTGGAGGATGCCGGCGTCAATGGTGGTGCCGCCGGGATAATCATTGTCTCCGGTGAGGATCAGGCGCCCGCCGCCCGCGTGCCACACAGCCCCGCGATTGGCCGGTGCGATGTCCGGAGAAACCACACTGCGGATGTTGCCGGGGAAGGTGACGTCGTCCGGCCGGTTGAACACCAGCAAACGGCGGGTGTCGTTGTATTCCCAGCTGTTGGTGAAGATCACGTCCCCGACGATGGAACCGGCGCCGGGGGTGAACCCGTCGCCCAACACGATCGCACCCCCGCCGATCCACGTGCCGCCGGTGTAGGTGTTGGTGCCGAGGAACTGGACGCCGCCGTCGTTGAAGTTGTTGACGTCTTTGAAGACCACGCCGGTGCCCACGATGTTGTTCGAGTACACGAACACCGGGGTTGCCGGCCAGATGCCGTCCTGGCGCACCAGCCGGAGCAGGCCGTGATTGGTGACGACGGAGCTGAGCAGTTGGCCGGCGTTGCCCCGGCAGGGCTGGAAGATGGCGCCCGGCTCGATCAGGGTCCAACCGGTGTAGCTGTTCGCCCCGATGGCCATGAGCCAACCGCGCCGGACGATGAGGTTGCCGGTCCCGGTGAGGATGCCGTTGCCGGACAACGACCACTGTCCGGTGCTGTCGAAGATGAGGGTTCCGTTGTTCTCGACGGGCGCGGTGGCGGCGAGTTTGCCCGTCGACCCGCCGTTGCCGATCTGGAGCGTGGCCAGGTTGGTGGTGCCGCCGGTGTAGGTGTTGTCGGCCTCAAGAATCAGCGTGCCGGGCCCCTCATGCCGCAGCGAGCCGGTCCCGCTGATGACCCCGGGGATGGTCAGGGTGCCCGAGCGTCGGACAACGAAGCTGCCGTTGTTTTCCACCGGGCCCGATCCCACGCTGCCGGTGGGGCCGCCGTCGCCCACCTGCAGAATGCCCTGCACGGTTGTGCCGCCGGTGTAGGTGTTGTCTCCGGTCAACACCCATTTGCCCGAGCCCACCTTGGCAACGGCGGTGGCGCCCCCGCTGTCGGCCAGGGACCCGGCCAGGGTATTGTCGGCCTCGCTGGTTCCGCCAAGGGTCAGGACGCGCTGGCCGGACCCGCTCAGGGCGACGGGCCCGGGGTTTTGCAGGCGCAGGGCGCCGGTGCCGCTGGCCAAGATTTGACCGCCGCCCGTGCCGAGGGTGAACAACCGGTCCGAGGTCGTGCCCGGCCCGTTGTAGAGCAATGTGCCGCCGTTCAACACGAGATTGGCCGCGTCCGCACTTGAAGCGCCGATGTCGCTGGGTGCGCCTCCATTGGCGAGGGCGCCCACCTGCAGCACGCCGCCCCCGACGATGGTGGGACCCGTGTACGTGTTGGCCCCGCCGGCGAGGGTCAGCAGACCCGAACCGCTCTTGGTGATGCCGCCCGAGCCGCCGATGTTGTTGGCGCCGCTGGAGGTGATGGTGTAGGCCCTGGCGCTGTTGTTGACCAGGACCTGCAGCGGTTGGACCGGCGCGTTCACGGTGATTTCAGTCGTGCCGGTGGCGGCATCGCTGAACAGAACCCAGCCGCCATTGGCAAACAGGGTGGGGTTGCCGGCGTAGATCCAGTTGTTGGGCGTGGTCAGGTCCCACGAACCGTTGTTGCCGCCGGTCCACACGTAAGCGAGGTCGGTCACATTGAGATAGAGCGTGTTCCCCTGGACACTCAGGTTACCCACGGCTCCCTGGACGAGGCCGAGAACGAAGTTGGGTGTCGAGCCCGAGCTCCATGTCAGCAGGGGGTAGCTCTGGTTGATGGCGAAAGATCCGCCGAGCACCTCGATCACCACGGTACCCGCCGAGGCGAGGGTGTTGGCCGCCAGCGGGGCGGCGGTGGTGCTGGTGACGTTGTCAAAGGCCAGTGTGCAACCGGATTGAGTGCCCAGGGTGAGCGTGCCGGGCGTTACGGGGGCTGCACCGACTCGCACCTCCAACGCGGCGCCGTCCGCCACGGTAATGTCGCCGGTGCCGGTTTTGCCCCCTTGGAAAACCAGGCGGCCGGCGTGCACCACGGTGGGGCCATTGTAGGAGGCCGTTCCCGCTAGAATCACCCTGCCGGCTCCAAATTTTTCCAGCGAACCGCCGCTGCTGGTCAGGGCGGTGGCGAGCACGACGTCCTGCCCGCCGCTGTCCAGCTTGTACTGCTGAGCGGCTGCGGTGCTGAATGCGGGCGAGTAATCGAATGTGTTGGCCGCGCTCCAGCGCAACGTGCCGCCTTCGAACGAAATCGTGCTGCCCTGTCCGAGCGGGCCCGACACCCCCGGGTTTTCTGGCCCGTTGACGACCAGGGTGCCGCCGGCCAGCCGGATGGAGCCGCTGAAGGTGCCCGCGCCGGAGAGCATCAGCGTGCCGCTGCTGACCTTCAATACGCCGGCTCCGTTGAGTGCGTAGGGGAGACTGGCCACGCCGGTGGGCGCATCGTATTCGAGGGTGCCGGCGTTAACGGCCAGGGTGGGCGTGCCGGTCATCCCGTCCAGCAGGTTCGGGCTTTTCAGTACGACCGTGCCCTCGTCAATGGTCAGCGGACCCTGGATGGGACTGTCGAAATGCGCCTCGTCCACCCGGGTCCAGATCAACCGCCCGGGACCCTGTTTGGTGATGATGGTGGGGGAATTGTTGTCGGCGCGGAGATGGTGGTTGACGATCCAGTCGCCGCTGCCGCTGAACAGCAGCGTGTGGGCACCGCCGCCGCCGTAGCGGATGCGCACCTGGGCATTGATGGTGGCAGGTTGGGCGGAGTTGTTGATCAGTGTGTGGGTTTGCCCACCCTGGCCGCCCCAAATCACGTCAATGAGGTTCGTGCCCAGCAGGCCAAACGTAAACGGCCCGGCGCCCGGCTCGATGGTGATGTTGTTCATGCGGATGGCGAATTGGGTGCCGACGGCGCCGTAGAGGGTAACCGCATGGACCTGGTTGGAGGTGATGTAGAAGTCGCGGCCGAGCTGGCCGAAGGCGCCCTGAATCCCTCCGGTGGTAAAGGTGAGGAAGAGGTTGCTGCTGGTGCGGCCGTCCCAGACCATGATGTCGTTGGGCTGCGGTATGCCCGGCGGATCCCAGTTGGTCTCGAGATCCAACCGTACACCGTCGCCTGCACCGGTCCAGTAGAGGGTTGCCTGGCCATGGGCCGCGGTGGCGGCCAGGGTGAGGCCCAGAAGGAGGCTGCGTCGTATCCAGGTTTGTATCGTTTTCATGGGTACTTGGGAGGTTTGGTGGTTGGCCGGGGTGAGGTTGGGCGAGTGGTTGAGGTGCTCGGGGTCGGCCAGGTTGGGGACGACCCGGTGTCGCGCGGCTGGCACGGCAGAAACCGGCACCGCGCAGCGGTGATTGGGTTTCACCGAACCGCTGACCGCCCCGCTTGCGCCGGATTGGCGCGTGGCTGGTTGCATGGCTGCCGCGCCCGGACCCGTTCCCGGCCCACGGGTTTCCCGCCCGGCCGTGCGCCAACGTTCTCCACCCGGGGAACGCGGCCCCGGTCGGGGCATCGGAACGGGTCTGTTTGGGCTTCTGCACAACCATATTTGCCGGGCTTGACCGGATCTCACACCGGCGCCAGTGTCGAACCGGGCGTCCGGGCCTGCGGTTGGGGCGCCCGGCCCGGCGGCGGCCCCTTGCGGCAGCTGCGAAGCGCGAGTACGGCCCCGCGGTGAGAAAAGAGGCTGGTGACCGGCAAATGCCCTGAAGAGGACCGCCATGGACCGGCAGCCGGATCTGAATCAAATCCTGGACGATGTGGCCCGGGGCGACGTGGACGCGTTTCGGTGGATCGTTCGTCGCTACGAACTATCGCTGCGCAGCTACCTGTGCAGTCAGGTGTACGACCTGGACGTGGTGGACGATCTGGCCCAGGAGGTGTTCATCGCGGCGTTTCGGAATCTGTCCAGCTTCCGGCGGGGGGAGGATTTCGGTCGCTGGTTGCGGGGCATTGCCCGTCTGAAACTGCAGATGTATTTCCGGGCCACGGCACGGCGGCAAAACGCCATGGAACGGTTCCGCGAGGAGGTCAGTCACCTGCTGCGCGAGGAGCTGGAGCAGGAGGCAGCCGGGCATCAGGCGGCGGCGATCGAGGCCTTGCTGCGATGTATCAACCGGTTGCCCGACCGGTTGCGCCGGGTGGTCCGGGCCGGATTGGACGGCACGAAGCCGGCGTTGCTGGCGCAGGCGCTCTCCACCACGGTTGGCGCCGTTTACAACCTGCACTACCGGGCCAACCAGTTGTTGCGGGATTGTGTGCGAAAGGAACTGGCCGATGGATGATGACCTGCGGGATCTGTTGATGGCCTGGGGCGGCGGGACGCTGGAGGAGTCGCGGTGCGAGACCTTGCTGGCGCGGCTCCGGACCGACCCGGCATTTCGCCGCGAGTGCGCCCGGCAGATTCACATGCTGGGGATGCTGAAGGTGGTTCAGGCCCCTTCGCCCCGCTGGCTGCGTATCGAAGAGGAGCTGCGGTCGGAACCGGCCCCGGCGGAAGTTTCGGCGGGGAAGGGTTCCCCCGTGGAAGGGCGCGTCATGGAGGCGCTTCGCGCCGGGGCAATGGTCAACCGGGTCCGGCGGTTGTGGTGGGTGCCGGCACTGAGCCTGGGGTTGGTTTTGGCGGCGGGATTATGGTGGGGCATGCGATATCGGCCAACGCCGCCACCGGTGCCGTTGCATTTGCGGGAGACGTTGGGGGTGGTGGTGCAGGCGGATGAGGTGGTGTGGGACCGTGGCTCGACCCACCGACCGCACCAGGATGACCTGCTGGAGCCGGGTTGGCTGCGACTCCGCTCGGGTCGGCTGGCGCTGGCCCTGTTCAACGGGGTGCGGCTTTACGTGGAAGGACCCGCAGCGGTTCAGCTCCGATCGTTGTCCCACGTGTACTGTGAACAGGGGCGACTGTCGGTGCACGTGCCGCCGCAGTCGGAAATCACGGACTTTACGATCGCCTCACCCGGCGCGGCCATTCGGGATCTGGGCACCGAGTTTGGTTTTAATGTGTCTCCGGACGGGTCGGCCGAAGTGATGGTGTTTCGGGGATCGGCGGAGGCCTCGGTGCTGGCACCCAACGGGACCACCTTGCGCAGCGAGGTGTTGCCGGCGCATGCGCCGGTGCGAATCGTGCCCGAACGCGGCGCGATTGAACCGGCGGCGCTCCCCCCCGGGAGGTTTGTGCAGCCGCCGCGCGTGGAGGCGCGTCCGCTTCAGTTGAGCCCCGAATACGCCCGGGCGGTGCGAGCCGCACAACCCTGGAGTTACTGGCGCTTTGAAGATGCCTCTGCAGGGCGGATCCCGAATGAAATGGAAGGCGGACCGGCGCTGATCATCCGGGGCGAAGTGCGCTGCCGGGAGGTCGGTTCCGGTAACCGGGCCGCATTTTTCGATTCGCGCAGGGCACGTTCCCACCTCCAGACCGAGTCTCCGTGGATCGTTCCGCCGGGTGACTATGCCGTGGAGTTCCTGTTTTCGTCCGAACAGTACAAGAACAGTGCCTTGGTGGGATTGCTCACCCCGGAGGATCAGCATCTGGCACTGGTGGAACTGACGGCGCGCGATCCCGAGCATCTCGTCCACAAACCGGGCACACTCCGGTACGTGCAGCGGGTCCCCCCGGCGACCTTCGGCGGGGTCAACCTGTTCTCCACCCGCGTATTCTTCCCTTACCGCTGGCATCACATCGTGGCCCAATGCCGCAACGGCCGGCTCGAAATGTACATTGATGGTGCGCTGGCGGCCGCTGCGGATGCGGATCGGGTTCAGTCGGTCGGGCCCTGCCACGTGCTGCTGGGCATGCTCCGGCACCGACCCGATCCGGCCGATGACGTTCGTTCCTTGATCGGCTACCTGGACGAGGTGGCCATCTACCCGCATGCGCTGTCACCGGAGGCGATTGCATGGCATGCGGCCCTGGCCGGGTGCAGCGAGGAAGATCCTCAGGGGTCGCGACAGGCCCGGCGGTAGGCCTGTCCGAGTGCGCAGCGGTCGCTTCCGGGCAAGCCCGGGAATTTTCGGCTCCGCCGATCCTGCCCGCGAAAGGATCCGATCCGGCCTGGTCAAAGCCCCGGGAGGCTGGCAGGAAGGTCGGTGCGTCAGGTGGTTGACCCCGGCTTTCGCCGGGAGCCCCGGGCGGCGGGCGATTGGGATGAGGCGCGGCCGGTCGTTGCGGGCAACGGGGGCGGCTGGCCGACCGCGCGGGGGTTGGAAGGTTTCGATGTGTTTCTGCTGGCTGTGGCATGTTCCCGGCGACGCCATAGCGTCTCGCGACGGCGCGATTCGTCGCGTAACAACGCCTCGGCAGACCAACCGTGGGCTTGGGCCACTTCCACCAGGGCCCACAACTGCCGGGCCAGTCGGCGCGGCGTCCACCGGTCCGCAGATGCCGGGGCTTCGACGTGCTCCGTCTCTGGTTCTGCATCGGGCAGCAGGCCGGCCTTGCGCGCTTTCTTGATCAGCTCGGTGGCCCGGAGCAGGGCCGGCAGGTGTCGCGGAATGCCGTCGAAGACCGAATCCGGAGTCCGCCCCCGTTGCCGCTTCTCCTCGCGTTTGAGCTCGTCCCAGCGGGCCAGGACCTCCTCGGCGTCCCTGACGGCGGCTTCACCGAACACATGCGGATGGCGATGGATGAGTTTTTCCGTGATGCGCCGCGCCACGGCGTCGAAGTCAAAGGCGCCCCGTTCGCGCGCCAACTGAGCGTGAAACACCACCTGCAACAGCACGTCCCCTAGCTCCTCCAACAACGCTTCGTCGTCGCCGGATTCGATGGCGTCCAGCAGTTCGTACACCTCCTCCACGGCGTACATGCGGAGGGTCCGGTGGGTTTGTTTTCGGTCCCAGGGGCATCCCCCGGGCCCGCGCAGCCGGGCCATGACCTCCAGCAATTCCTCAATGGCAGGGCGTTTCCGAGATCGCATGACCCGGCTCAGGTAGCTGCGAGGGGATCATGAATCAAGGTATTTCAGGCGGTCGGACGATTCTTGAACAGCCGGGGACGTCGGGCCCGGAGGACGGAGCACGGACCTGAAGTTGCGTGGTACCGGCCGGGCGCACCCGGTGGGATCGGGTTGGTTGTGGCGGAACCCCTCCGGAAGCGTGCAGGCCAGCCTTGAATTCTTGTGAAAATGTGGGATGGGTCTACTCGTCGACCGGGCGCCGGTCATAACTTGTTTCCCGCCCCGGCTGATGGAGGCCCTTATGAAACGATCCAACCCCTTCGTTCGGTGGGCGCTGACGCCGTCGGTTCTTCTGGGGTTCACCCTTGCCCTACATGCCCAGGTCGTGGTGGAGCGTACGGTTGTTACCGTGACCGCGCCCGACCCGGAAGCAGTCGAAGGCAGTGACAACACGGGCCTGTTTGTCTTGCACCGTCGCGGCAACCTTGACGTCCCGATTTCCGTGCAGTTACGGATCACGGGCACGGCCAGCAACGGCGTGGACTATGCGGCCCTGCCACTGGAGGTCACCGTGCCGGCCGGCGTGGAGGAGGTTCCGTTGGAAGTCAAACCCATCGCGGACGAGCTGGACGAGGGTGTGGAGACGGTGGTGCTCCATGTGGAGGAACTGCCATGCATTGCCATTTGGCCGCCGCCGCCCCAGTGCTATGCCGTGGGGCGACCGGCCGAAGCCGTGGTCCGGATTTACGACGCGCCGGGCCGGTTTCCGCCCAGGGTCGCCATCGTGCAACCCGAACCGGGCACGGTGTTCCGAGCCCCCGCGGATGTCCGCGTGGAAGTGGTTGCCCGCGATCCGGACGGTTACGTTCCCCGCGTGGAGTTTTTCGCCGATGGCCAGCGCATCGGCACGCGCACGGTGTTTTTCCTCATCCCGCCGCCGCCGGGCGAGTCCCAACGATTCGACTGGGTATGGTCCAATGCTCCCGTGGGCCTGCACGTGCTGACCGCGGTGGCCACCGACGATTCCGGGCTTAGCTCCACGTCCGCCCCGGTGGAAATCCGTGTTCGCGAGGCGCCCTCGCTGCCACGGGTGTGGATCGAGGCGCCCGATCCTTATGCAGTGGAGCCGTTGCCGATGACACCCGGGTTTGACCCGGCCCGATTCGTTCTGCGGCGCGAGGGTGGGGATCCAGGCAGCCCCCTGACGGTGCGCTATCGTGTGGGTGGAACCGCTTCCAACGGCGTGGATTATGTGGAGTTGCCGGGCAGCGTCACCTTCCCCTCCGGCGCCCGGGAGGTCGGCCTGACGATCCAACCGTTGCCGGACAATGAGGTGGAGGACACCGAAAGCGTGGTGATCCAGTTGGTTCAACCGGATTGCGCAACCCAGGTTGGGCCCGCGCCCGGTTGTTATCTGGTCGCGGACCCGGCCCGGGCCGTGGCTTGGATTCGCGAGATGACCCGGACCAACCGACCACCATTGGTGAAGCTGGTCAGTCCGCCCCCGGGTGCGGTTTATCAGGAGCCGGTGGATGTGCGGTTGGTGGCCCTGGGCAGAGATCCGGACGGGTGGGTTGTCACGGTAGACTTTTATGCCGACGGACGCCGACTCGGAACCGTAACGAACCAGTTGGCCATCTTGCCCGAGCCGGACGCGGAACTGACGCCGGCCGGCCCCGTGGTGCCCGCCCACATCCCGGCCCTCCCGTTTGTCTGGGTCTGGACCAATGTGCCGGCGGGAGAACATCAGCTCGTTGCAGTGGCCACGGACAACCTTGGCGCCCGCACAGAGAGTCCGCCGGTCCGGATTCGCGTCCTGGAAACGACCGCACCGCCCGTGGTCCGGATTCTGGCCACCGACCCCATTGCGCGTGAAGGCACCACCAACACCGCCCGGTTCCAGATCCTCTGCTCCAGGGCCTTGGACACCCCATGGACGGTCTACTACGAGGTCGGCGGTACTGCCACACCGGGTGAGGACTACAAGGAGCTGCCCGGCCGGGCCGAGATCCCTGCCGGTGCCCGGGCCGTTCCGGTAGAGGTGGTGGCTGCGGCAGATAACCTCCGGGAAGGGCCCGAAACGGTTGTGGTTCGATTGATTGAACCCCCCGTGGATGCTGTGCCGTATCGGGTGGGCCAACCCTCGCGGGCGGCGGTGCTGATCCTCGACGCCGGGGCGCCCGTGCCGCGTGAGGCCCGCCTGGGCGACGGCACCGTGGGATTGCTGTTGCTTCGCCTGCCCGGCGTACCTTGGCGCCTCGAATGGTCCACCAACCTCGTGGATTGGGAGGTGGTGGGCAGCTGCGGCACCGGCGCAGGTGAAACTCTTCCCGTCCTGGATCCGGACGTGCCCCAGGTGCCCATGCGGTTCTACCGTATCGTGCCCGAGTACGGTCCGGCTGACGTGGACAATTGAAGCCGGATGAAATTCCGTCCATGCACGAACAAGCGCACCGCGCGCTGCACGGCCCCTCGCGTTTCGAAAACTGAAGACCGGGCTTGAACTTTCAGCCGCTCGGGTACGGATCTGGCGTTTCAGACGGTCGGGGCTCCAAGGATGGTTCGCGCCGGGCCTTGCCTGGTTGCACTGCACCCTGCCAGGGTCGGTTCCTGTTGTTCCGGCCCGGTGGGCTTCGAGGAACGAGCGGTTTTTTCAGCCCGGGAAACCTTGCCGGAGACTGCGGGTCTGTCCAAATTGCGGTGCGTGAATTGGTTACGGAGAACATGGAAGGAAGCGACACCCGGTCGCCGGCTGGACAGGTGCATCGTCCTGGTCTTCGTCGCAGCCGCCACGGCAGGCGTCCTTTGGGGTGCCGGTGCCCCGTGCCTGCACGCTCAGGTGGCGCCGGACCCGGATGGCGCCACCAACGCACCTGCGAAACTCTGGAGGGGCAGCGCCTTCCTCGGCCTGACGTTGACCCGGGGCAATAGCGAGACGTTTCTGGCCAATCTCAGCCTCGACGCTCGGAGAAAGGCCCCACGATGGGAGTTCGGTTCCGGCCTGGCCGCCGGCTATGGCGAATCCACCGTGGACCGCGACACTGAAAAAACCGCCGAGTACGTCCGCGGCTTCGGTCAGTACGATCGCAAGTTTCACGAGCGTGGCTACCTCGGTCTTCGTTCGGACGCGGAATACGACGCCATCGCGGGAGTGGATTACCGGGTGCGGGTCAGCCCCCTGGTGGGTTGGTACCTTATCCAGCGTACCAACGTTGAGTTGCGGGCGGAATTGGGTCCCTCATGGGGATTCGAAAACCTCGCCGATCGGCCGGCCGACCAGTACACCGCCTTCCGCGCCGGCGAAAGGTTCGAGTACCAGCTCAATGCGAACACCCGACTCTGGCAGACCCTCGAATACATCCCGCAGGTGGACGCCTGGGATACAAAGTTCCTCCTGATTGGCGAGCTCGGTGTGGACGCGGCCATGACCCGGTCGGTCAGTCTGAGCCTGGTGCTCCAAGACAACTACAACCATTCCCCACCCCCCGGTCGGAAAGCCAACGACCTGCGGATTGTGGCCGGGCTTCGTTACAAGTTTTAGGTGTGCCGGCAGGTCGCCTACGGGCTCCGGCTCCTCGAAGGTTTCAACGCCCATCCAGGTCCTCACGGCAAAGGATGCGAAAGCCGTCTTTTGGACAGGGCGGTAGGAAAACGAGGCCTCTCGTCCACCTGGTCAGGCAACCGGGGCGCAAGCCGACGGCAGGAGCCGGGCCTCAGCCAAAAAAAAGATGGAGCCAATGGCCGGATTCGAACCGGCGACCGACGGTTTACGAAACCGTTGCTCTACCACTGAGCTACATTGGCCCTCGAACGATGCGGCAACTGCGGCTCGTATTCGGACCCGCAGGCCGATCATGAGAGCAAGGTACCAGAGGCGCTGGCACCGGACAAGTCCCGGTCCCGATGAGGATCATCAGCCCGAACTCTGGTCGCCCTGTAATGGACGTGACCCGCTCGCCCCGGCAGCCGTAGGTACAAAATCCGTCAGCCGCTGTTGGTTGTCGCCCGGGCGGAAACCCGCCGCGTGTGACCTCAAACGGTGGCTCCCGCCACTGCCCACTGGAGCCGCCGGAGGACGGCCCCAACGGGTGTCACTCTGGCCGGGCTCCCGTAGTTCGAATGCCGCCCTCCATGCGCAGCGCCCCGGCGACTTCGAAGTCCTGACGAGTTCTCGGTAGTTCCGAGCTTTTTCCCTCATCAGGGCCGGACGGCCCGGCGACGTCTCCCGTGGTGGGACGCCGATGTCGTTGGCCCGACCGAGCCCGAGGTGGCGCAAAACGGGGGCCACGATTATAGTGTGCCGTGCTAAATAACGCACCGGACCACGTCGACATGACGCACCGGACCACGTGGACCGGCCCTGGAACCCCGGGCTGCGGCACTGGTTCAGCCACCGCCGCCGCCACGGCGTTCAGCCTGATCGAACTGCTGGTGGTGCTGGTGATCCTGGGCCTGTTGGCGGCCATGCTCCTGCCGGCCCTGGCCCGCTCCAAGGACCGCGCCCGTACCATCGCCTGCCAGAATCATCTGCGTCAGCTCCAAACCTGCTGGTATCTTTACGCCGGCGACCATGCAGACGTGCTGCCGCCCAACAACTCCGTCTACAGCCTGACCACGGGCGATCCCCTGGCGCGGGGCGCCTCGTGGTGCCCGGGCAACACCCGGCTCGACGTCGAACCCACCAACATCCAGAAGGGGCTCCTGTTCCCCTACAACCGTTCCACAGCCATTTACCGGTGCCCGGCCGACCGCTCCACGGTCGAAACCCCCGAGGGCCGTCCTCTCCCATACCCGCGCACCCGCAGCTACAACATGAGCCAGTCCGTCAACGGCTGGCCCGAGTTCGATCCCGTTCTGGCCCGCATCATTCCCTCGTACAAAAAATTGACCAACATCCGCTCGCCCAGCCCCGCGCAACTGATGGTCTTCCTCGATGTGCACGAGGATTCCATCCTGGACTCGCTCTTCGGCATACCGGTGACCGGCGTATGGGGAGATCGCCGCGAATGGTGGGATGTCCCGGCCGATCGACACGCGCAAGGCTGCAACCTCTCGTTCGCCGACGGGCACGCGGAACATTGGCGCTGGCGGGTGCCGAAAAGGGTCCCCACCCGCCTGGCACCTACACCGGTCCCCGCCAGCGAACTGCCCGACTATCTCCGGGTCCAACAAGCCGTCCGCCAGAGCTGGGAAACCCCTTGATCCGCCGGCAGACCTGCCCCCCGATACGCCTGCCGCCGGTTCACTTCCGCTGAAACGTCCCCATCCACTCGGCCTGCGCCACGATATGCCCTTTCATCGCCTCCAACAGTCGTGCGCGATTCAAACCCGGCGGCAGGTCGAGTTCGCAGTCCAGTGCGTACAGCCGGAAAAAGTAGCGGTGCGGCGGCCCGGGCGGTGGCAGCGGCCCGCCGTACCCCAGACGACGGAAGTCATTGATACCCTGCCGCGCACCCCCGGCGAGGTACTGGGTCCTGGGTTGATCCTCGGCGAGACCGCGGGTTTGAGGGGAAAGGGCGTACACCAGCCAGTGGGTCCATGTGCCCATGGGTGCATCCGGGTCCTCCACCACCAGCGCCAGGCTCCGGGCTTCACCCGGCACGCCACTCCACTCCAACGGCGGGGAGATGTCACGACCCAAACCTGTGTATTGTTGCGGGATGACGGCACCGTACCCAAATGCGGGACTACGAATCTCGAGTTTCATGTTGGGCCTCCAGCAGTCGGGTGGCTCAACACAAGCGGGGGAAACCCTCCGCCCGGTGCGGCCCTGCCCGTCCCATCATACCCCCGGGCCGGTTCCGAATCGAGCCGGGAAACGCCACCTTGTAACAGTCGGTCCCACTTTCTGCATTCGAACACCGCAGAACGCGACTCAACTGTTGCGGCGGGGCGAACTTCCCAACCGTGTGACCGTCGTAGTATTCCGAGGCCCGATCCCTGCGCCCTCCGGTCCGGACCATTCACGGGAGACACTGCGTCCTTACGGTCCTTTTCTGCGGGACCTCGGGGGGACGGCGTCCTTGCGATCCATTGCCCCAGGCCCCGGGAGACGGTCTCCCCGCCAGCCTCGTGAGTGTGCCGGCACAGGGTTGCGCAACGCGGCGCAGGGCCAAACCGCCCGGGCCCTTCACGGCAATGGTCCAGAGGACCTTCCTGTGTGGCGTTCCGGTTCATGCTTCCATGCGTGATCTTGCAGCCCGTCTCTGTGTCCGAGGTGTGTGCCCCTCTGTGCCTCGGTGGTTTTGTTGACCTCCGTGTCCCTGGGGTGGATTCGGAGGGCCGCGGAGGAGGGTGCCCTCTCCCGCCGACTCCATCGCCCCGGGCGCCGAAGCGCACATTCGGACGTGTCACCGCGTCCATTGTGCGGCAAACTGAGCCCGTGAAACGGACGATGGGACTGCTCAGGATTTGGATCCTTGCCGGGTGGTTCGCCAGCGTAAGCGCGGTTCTCGCGGCCGGACCGGCGTCGCCGGCACCCCGGGACACCGTTTACCTCTTCAGCACCTTCCGTGAACCGGAACAGGACGGCCTACTCTTCGCTTACAGCCCGGACGGTCACCATTGGACCCGGGTGCCCGGCCGATTCATGGAGCCGCGCGTTGGCGGCAAGGTGTTCCGTGATCCCAGCATCTGTCGCGGCCCGGATGGCATCTGGCACCTCGTTTGGACCAGCGCGTGGCGCGGCGACCGCGGCTTCGGCTACGCGCGGTCCCGCGACCTGGTTCATTGGGAGGACCAGCGCTTCATCCCCGTCATGGAACATGAACCCGAGACCGTCAATGTCTGGGCTCCGGAACTTTTCTACGACGCGCCCCGCAACCGGTTCATCATCGTCTGGGCGTCCACCATCCCGGGCCGGTTTCCGGATTACCTCGAACCCCGCACCAACAATCATCGCCTCTACTACACCATTACCCGTGACTTTCGGCAGTTCGCGCCCACGAAGCTTTTCTGGGACCCGGGTTACAGCGTGATTGACGCACAGATCGTCTTCACCGACCCGGGCTATGTGCTGGTGCACAAGGACAACACCCGCCCTGAACGCCGACTCCGCGTGGCGTTCGGGAGCTCGCCTCTCGGCCCCTGGCGCGACATCTGGCCCCCCATCACCGAGCCCTTTACCGAGGGCCCCTCGGCCCTCAAGGTCGGTGACGAGTGGATCCTCTACTACGAGGCTTACCGCGACGGCGAATACCGCGCCCTCAAAACCCGCGATTTCCGCGTCTTCAGAAACGCCACCCGGGAAATGACCTTTCCCCCGGGGCTGAAGCACGGCACGGCCTTCCGCGCCACGCGCGCAGACCTGGAGCGGCTCTTGCAGGCCGGTGCCGCCGCCGGGCAACCGTGAGCGCCCGTCGCCACGCCGGTCCGCCATCGCCCCCCGCGACGTCGGCCGGCGGTTCACACCAACGGACCCAGCCGAAGCAACCGCATCACCGGTTCGCCCGCGGCATCCGATGCCGCCAGGTCCACCTCCCACTCGGCCACCCAGTCGTTGTGCCCTTCGGGATCCACCAACATCTGCTGGACCGTCCATTTGGCGTCTTTGCCGGCGTGCGGCAGCACGTGGGTGTGTCGCCGGTTGCGCGCTTCGGGGTCCATGCTCAGCCGGACATGGTCCCGGAGGTACGTTTCCAGGGCGGATTCCAGCCGCGCCACCGTCCATGGCACCCCCTCCGCGTCTTCCGGTGCGCGCAGCTCCGCCAGGGCCGCCTCAAATTGTCGCGTGCTCCAGGCGCGCAAAAAGGTAAAGATCCGGTTCCGCACCAGGCCGGTGAAGGTGGTGGGATCGGCCGTGACGCCGCCCCCGGGCTGCTCGGCGGGCAGGCTCACCGGCTGTCCGGTAATGCGTGCCCGTTCCTCGGCCACGCGTCGTTCGTACTCCGGGTCGCGCATCTGCTCCCATTCCTCCAGCAGGCTGGAATCGACGGTCCGGATCATGGTGCCGAAATAGAGTTCCATCTCCCGGATGGCGTCCGTCTTGGCCGGTTCGGGCACGGTTTGTTTGAGCACCTTGTAGACGCTGTGCAGGTGCCGGAGCAGCAGGCCCTCCACGCGTTGCAGCTGGTAATCCCGCACGTAATCGTCAAACGATCGAAATCCCTCGTACATTTCGCGTGCAATGCTTTTGGGTCGGATGTTTTCCTGCCCCACCCAGGGATGCCGCTCCGCAAACGCATTGAAGGTCCCGTAGATGAAATCGCGATTCGGCTTCGGGTACTCCAGTTCCTCCAGCCGTTCCATCCGTTCCTCGTAGGGGACTCCTTCAGCCTTCATGGCGGCCAGGGCTTCGGCACGCACCCGCTCCAACTGGCGCCACAGGATCGGCTCCGGGTCCTCCAGAATCGCCTCCACCAGGGACAACACGTCCAGCGCGTACTGCGGCGATTGCGGGTCCAGGATCAACAGCGTCTCCAGCAGATAAAGCGAGAGCGTCTGGTCCAGCGAAAAATCCTCCTGCAGCTCCACGTTCACCCGCAGCTTCGGCAGGCCCCGGGCATCCCGCTGTTCCCGCGGCACGATCTCGATCACGTTCCGGTTCACCATCGAGCGAAAGAGCTGCCAGGCCCGCTTGAAGTGTTCCTTCTTCTGCCGCGGCGAATCGTGACACCGCCGGATGATCTGTTGCAGGGCGCGACAGCCGTCCTCATCCGGCCGACTCAACACATGCAACAACATCCCGGGACTTACCTGGAACCGTGAGGTCAACCGCTCCGGCGCCGCCGTGATCAGCCGTTCGAACGTCTTGCGGTCCCAACTGATCCGACCCGGCTCGGACGATTTTCGCCGGGTCACCTTGCGACCCTCCCGGGCCGCTTTTTCCTCCAGCTTTTTCCGCTCGATCACCTCCTCCGGCGCCTGCACCACCACCCAGCCCTTCTCGTCAAAGCCCTTTCGCCCGGCCCGACCCGCGATCTGATGAAAGTCCCGCGCACTCAACAGCTTCACCTTTTCCCCGTCGTATTTGCACAGCCGCGTGAACACCACCGTCCGGATCGGAATGTTCACCCCCACACCCAGCGTGTCCGTCCCGCAAATGATCTTCAGCAGACCGCGCTGCGCCAGCCGTTCCACCAACACACGGTACTTCGGCAGCAACCCCGCATGATGCAGACCAATCCCCTGCCGCAACCACTTCCGGATCTCCGGCCCGTACGGCGAGTTGAAACGCACCGTCTCCAGCTCGGCCGCAATCTGCTCCTTCTCGGCCCGCGTGCACAGCGGCAGGCTCATGAAATCCTGCGCACTCTCCGCCGCCTCCGCCTGCGTGAAATGCACCACGTAAATCGGGGCCCTGTCCTCCGCCAGCAACCGTTCCACCGTCTGCGCCAGGGGACGCTCCGACCATTCATACTCCAGCGGTACCGGCCGCTCGGACCCGTTCACCGTCACCGTCGGCCGCCCCGTCAGCCGCGTCAGTTCCTCCTCGAAAAACCGCGTGTCCCCCAGCGTGGCCGACATCAGCAAAAACCGCGTCTGCGGCAGCGTCAGCAACGGCACCTGCCAGGCCACGCCCCGGTCCCGGTCCGCGTACCAGTGGAATTCGTCCATCACCAGATCGTCCACGGGCGCCTGCGCACCCCGCCGCAACGCGATGTTCGCCAGGATCTCCGCCGTGCAGCACAGAATGGGAGCCTGCCGGTTCACCGACGCGTCCCCGGTGGACAACCCCACGTTGTCCGGACCAAATTCTCGGCACAAATCCCGCCATTTCTCGTTCACCAGCGCCTTGATCGGGCACGTGTAAACCGCCCGCCGACCCCGCGCCAGCGCCACAAACAACATCGCCATCGCCACCAGGCTCTTGCCCGATCCCGTCGGCGTCTGCAGGATCACGTTGTGCCCCTCCAACACCGCCAGTAACGCCTCCTCCTGCGCCGGGTACAGGGTCATCCCCCGGTCGGCGACGTACTCCAGAAACCGGTCCAGCAGACTTTCACTGGACACGTTGTCCGGATCTCGCACCAGCAGGTCGTAGAGTGTCAGCCCCATGCAAAAATCCATTCTGAGGGATCCGCCGGATCAGGTCCGCGCCCCGCCAAGGGCGCCGGCAGAAACCCGCCGCTCCCCCAAAGCCCTGCCCACCGTTCCAAAGACCAGCAGTTTGGGCAACCCGCCATGCCCGGTAAAGCCGCCGCCCACCCAACCCGGGAAAGCCCGGCAAAACCGGTCCGGCCCGACCCCTTCCGCCACGCGCAGGTCCGTCCGCTGCGGATTGCTCTTGCTCCCAACCGCCCGCCGCGGTAGTTAGCTTCCTCGATCGAGCAAAGGTCCAACGACGCAACCAATACGGACAACCACGGACAACCATGAAAGCTGCCTTCCCCAAGATCGGTAAAATCCAATACGAAGGGCCCAACTCCCGCAATCCCCTGGCCTTCAAACATTACAACCCCGACGAAATCGTCGAAGGAAAACCGATGCGCGAGCACCTCCGGTTTTCCGTGGTCTACTGGCACACCTTCCGGAATCCCCTGGCCGATCCCTTCGGCGTCGGCACCGCCATCCGACCCTGGGACGACGGATCCAACTCCATCGCCAACGCCCAGCGCCGCGTCCGTGTCGCCTTCGAGTTCATGGAGAAACTCGGTGTGCCCTTCTACGCGTTCCACGACCGCGACATCGCTCCCGAAGGTCGCACCCTCCGCGAGACCAACAAGAACCTCGATGCCGTGGTCAAGGTGATCAAGGAGGAACAGGAACGCACCGGTATCAAACCCCTGTGGGGCACCGCTTCCCTCTTCACCCACCCGCGCTACGCCATGGGCGCTGCCACCAGCCCCAACGCCGAGGTCTTTGCCTTTGCCGCCGCCCAGGTCAAAAAAGCCATCGAAATCACCCACGAACTGGGCGGAGCCGGTTACGTCTTCTGGGGCGGCCGCGAGGGCTACAGCACCCTCTGGAACACCGACATGAAACGCGAGCTGGATCACCTCGCCCTGTTCCTCCACATGGCCGTCGAGTTCAAAAAGGAAATCGGCTTCAAGGGCCAGTTCTACATCGAACCCAAACCCAAGGAACCCACCAAACACCAATACGATTCCGACGCCGCTGCCTGCCTGAACTTCCTCCGGCAATACGACCTGCTGCCCCACTTCAAACTCAACATCGAAACCAACCACGCCACCCTCGCCGGCCACGAAATGATGCATGAACTCGAAGTGGCCGGGTCTGCTGGCGCCCTCGGCTCCATCGACGCCAACACCGGCGACCCGCTCCTCGGTTGGGACACCGACCAGTTCCCCACCAACATCTACCTCACCACCCAGATCATGTACACCATCCTCAAGTACGGCGGGTTCACCACCGGCGGCGTCAACTTCGACGCCAAGGTCCGCCGCGAAAGTTTCGAGCCCATCGACCTCTTCTACGCACACATCGGCGGCATGGACGCCTTCGCCCGCGGCCTCAAAATCGCCGCCGCACTTCGCAAAGACGGACGTCTTGCGGAATTCGTCAAACAGCGTTATTCTTCCTGGGACAGTGGCCTTGGGGCCGAAATTGAGGCGGGCAAGATGAACTTCCGCAAACTCGAGGCGATCATGTTGAAGAAGGGTGAGGCCGCTCCCAACATGAGCGGCCGCCAGGAGTTGCTGGAGAACATCATCAACGAGTTCATCTGAATTTCCAGTCCACCCCTCATCACCCCACGGGGCCGGGCAGTTCCCACGCCCGGCCCTTTCATTTTTCGATGCGCGACCTTCCGCCCCCGGCACGCACCACCTCGCCCGTGGCCCTGATATCTCAGCCCCTCGCGGGCCTTTCCCCGCCCTCCGTCCTGCCGTCCCCGCCGGGAGGCTCGCCTCCCCGTACCCCGCTCCACTCCTGCGGCAAGCAGCCCGTTTTTGCGGTCCATTTCTTGCCCCACCGCCGGACGGGACCCCATCCTCGCAGTCCGTTCCCGCGGATCCCAGTTGAGGGCCGGCGTCCCCGCCCTCCGGTTGGTAAGGTCGGAGTTTGGGACCGGACCCCTTCCCGCGGTCCCCCGGCTGCGAAACCTCTGCCGATCATCGGTCCATGCAAGGACCCTTCAGCCGGCGCGCCGGGGGCGCAACAAGTCCACCCGAACAACCGGTCACGTCTCCTCCTGAATCTGAAGCTGACCGGAGAGGCCCAGGTCCTGAACAATCTGGCGCAGGTCGGCCTTCAGGCCCTCGGCCGCTGCACCTTGCACTTTGACGGAAAAGTCGACCGACACCTCCACATCCTGCGCACTTCGCAGTTTCGGAATCAGTTTCGTCCCCAGCCGGTTCCAGACCTCCGGGGGAACCTTTCCCCTGATGCGCAGCGCCTTCAGCGCGGGCTCGGCCGTGGGCGGGAGCAAAGTCGAAGTCGAAGTGCCGCTTCCGGGTGAACTTCTTGTTTCGGTCACGGGCTGAGGCGGCGTAAGCTCCGGCCCTATTTGCGGCCGCCCTGCCTTGAGGAGTTCCGCCTTCGCCCGCAGCACCAAAAAGACTCCGGGCTCGAAGCTGACCTCGTCCTCGCTGATGGACTCCTTGTACCAAAAACGCTGGTAGGTGCCGTCCGGGTTCGGACCTGAAGCCAGTCCGAAGTCCCCGTGCTCCACAAATTCGCAGATTTTCTGCCGTAACCTCGCGTCCGGGTCGACCAGTCTCGTGAGGCTCCCGTTGAGAAAGCTTTGCCGGAGGCTCGAAAGTGGCCATGCGCCGCTCTCCTTGAACGCCGGCGGCCAGTTGCGTTCCAGGTAACCCGCGCCCACCGACTCGTTGAGCAGCCCCTGGGACTTCAGGGCGCCAATGACCCGGCCGCAGAGGGTTTCCTGGCTGCTCGAATGCCCGGCCCCAAGATCAATGACCTTCAGCCCGTCCGGGCTTTGGGGATCCGCAATCACCACAAACCGGTAGCCGGCCCATACCTCCTCACGGGCTGTCTCCTCGGCAACCCTGACTTTTTCACGAACCTCCTGCTGGTCGGCCCGGTCATAATCACCGCCCAGCGTTCCCCGGGCAATCTCCTCTTCCACCCGCCTCCATGCCAGCCACAGTTCCACCTTTTCTCTCAGCTCGCGCCCCGGCTTTTTGAAGCACCAGACCAGAGATCCGGGGTAGAGACGCGGGGAATTGCCCCGCTGTTTGGTCCATTGGGCCAGTTGCTGACGCAGTGCCCCCTCGCCGGTCCATTCGATCCCGGGGTCCATGACCACCACCGTCAACCGGGGCGAATCCTCCACCTCGGCGCCGTCCCCGGGAAACGCCACCACGGGCACACCGGCCCCACGACGAAACTCCCGCTCAACAAGCCTGCGCATGGCGGGTTTGATGTCCGCCTCCTCGTCCAGCGAAGCCCGACGGTCGTTGACCGCCTTTCGGATCGTGGCCTTGTGATACACCTTGAACCCGTCGGAGCCGACCTTCTGGATGTAGTAGGCCCGGGATTCCAGCGCCAGGGCGGCGTTGTCCACCGAAGTGGTGTCCACCCTGGGTTCGCCCAGGGCAAAGCGCAGCTCCGGCAGGTGCGCAACCTTGTCCGTCTGCCCGCCCGAGGATTCAAAGAGAATGGCCGTGCCCACGCGGCGATGAATGTCACGGAGCGGGCCTTTGGTATCCGCATCCAGTGCACGGGCATGGGAATGCTCCCCGGCAATGTCCACCTCAATCGCCACACCGAGCCTGGGTTCTCCAAGCTGGCCGAGGATGGTGCTGCGGAACCCCGGGTCGTGAAGCGGGGCCGACCCCAGGGTAATGAGTGGTTCCTCCCGGGCGGACGTGTAGCCCTCGCGGTAGGCCCGGGCAATCCATTGGGCCAGCATGGCGAGCGTTCCACGCGTTTGCTGGTATTGCTGCAGCGACTGCCATTTCCTCTGGAAGACCGAGAGCGTGGCCGGATGGAACGGGTAACACGCCTCGAACCGGGCACGCAGATACTCGCGGGCTTTGGCTTCCGTGGCCGCCGTGTCCACCGCCGTCCATTCCGGGGGAAGCTGCGCCCGACGTTCAAAGCACCAGTCCGCAAACGCTTTCGCCACGCTCTTCCTCACGCGCTCATTTCCCAAATGCTCGAAAAGCCGCCGTCGGACGACCTCGCTGATTTCCGTCTCATCATTGACGATGAGGTCCCTGGCCACGCGGCGGACCACCTTGGTGATCCTATCCTGCCACTGCATGTCCCATTCGGTCATCTCCACCTGGCTGCGCGGCAGGCTGATGACCGCTGTGCCGTGGCTCGTTCCCGTCATGGCGACCGTCAGGTTCTGGATGAAGGCATGGAACGGTTCGGCCATGTCGCGATGCCGATTGAGGAAGTTGAGCACCTCGTCGAAGAGGATGAGCACGGGGGCATTGGCTGCCTGCAACACGCGTCCGATGGCATCTGTCCCCGGGGGTGTCGTCTTCGCGGCCGGCCCCAGCGCTTCAACGCCCTTGTCGCCCGCCAGCTGGCGGGCGATGTCGATCCACGGCGTCTCCCGGCCATCCTGCGGGTCCCAGGCGTTGCCCACAAACACGGCAACGCGCGCCGCGGGAACCGACGCAAGCCCGACCTCCCGGAGCAGATCCGCAACACCCGGGTAGTCCACGGCCTTCTCCCCACGGGTGCCCAGATGATAGAGAGCCGTCAGGGTGTGCGTTTTGCCGCCGCCGAACTGGGTCACCAGGGTCAGGACCGGTGCGGTATTGTCCGTCCTCCCCGAAAGCCGCCGAAGAACCATCCCGGCGTGGTCCCGCAACGCCCGCGTCCAGCAGGTGCGGGAGAAGAACTGTGCAGGGTCCCGGTAGTCCTCGGGCGCCGTCCCGGCCACGACCTGCTCCAGGGCAATGGCAAACTCGTCGGGGTTGAAGGAACGGCCCTGCCGGACCTCTTCACGCGGTGTCACAATCTTATACCAGGGTTCCATTGCGATCCTCCTGTTTCTTCATGCGCTTGAACAGCCCGGTTGCCGAGCTCTTCAGCCTCACAAGGTTGGCGTAGGCGATGGATTTGAAATCGTTCTGGCACGAGTACATCCGGTAGCGGATACCGTCCGTCACCACCACGTCGCAGGGCACCCCGAGCTCTTTTACGTAGCCCATGGCCTGCTCAAGGGCTCCTTCCACCCCTGCGCCAAGGCGCTTCACCTCGATCACCAGATGGCAGTTTTCCGGTGTTCTTGGCAAAGCCCGGAACACCGCCACGTCAATGTGCCGCCACTTCACGGCGATGCACTCCTGCGGCCAGCCAAGACCACGCAGGAACGGTACGACGAAATGCACAATCATCTCGTCCTCGCTCGGAGGCTCGCCGAACCTCTCCTGATCCTCCATCAGCGGTACGAGGTCCCGGGCGCTCGCCACCAGGTCCCGGACGGCGGGGTCCACATCCTTCAGGGACGGTTCCTCCGGCGGAAGCCCCGGTAGCGGATCCTTCTGCCATTGCGTGGGTGGCGAGTTCAGGAAACGGTGGACATAATCCAAAACCTCTTCGTTCTGGACGCGCGAAAGTCGCGGGGGATTGGCGCCGAAGACCGGCTTCCCGAAGTCATGGGATGCCGGTAGCCGTTGCCAGCGCACCCGACGAGCGTGTTGAAGGTCCCATCCGTTCACATCATCGAACTGGTTCAAATACTGGTATTCACTCGCAACGATGCCAACCGCGCAGATGGTGGAAATGCCCGTGCGCAGCAGAAAGACATCGCCGACCTGAACTTCGGCCGCGAAGCGGCGCACGAAGTCGCCCTCGAACTCCCTGTCTCGTCCCGGTTCCCACGGACCCGCGTCGCCGGGACCGATGAGCCCGACGCCGTGCTTCAGGAACACATCCGCATACGGCCGCGACATCGGCCCGCCGGAAATCTGCCAAACCGCTGGCTTCATACGCCCTTGGGAACTTCCTCTTTCAGCCGGCACCCTGCGCCGACAATCGTGAGTCCAACGACCTCGCAGACCTGTTCACCGTAACGCACGACGGCCCTCCCCGCCCGCATCCGCACCGACAGCCGGCCCGGGAGGACCGAAGCCCATGTCCAAAACGTCGACCCCTCCCACGTGCCCCCTTGTCAAAAAACGCGGCTTTCTTCTCGAACATCGTTAAGGCTCCCCCGGAGTTCCGTCACCGCATCATCTCGTACTCGATCTTGCAGGCATCCGTGACGTGCCTGGAGGCGTCCAGCACTTCGATCGAGACCAGGTTTCCCTCCGCGTCGTAGTCGAGGATCACGCCCGGCTTCTCCTCATCGCTTTCTGCGACCGGAGTGTCTTCCTTCAGAATGACGCTCAGCGTGTCGGTGTGCGGATCGTACGTGACTTTCATGGTGTTGCTCCCCGGCATTTCTCAATTGTACTCGTTCGGTGCACGGCCAGGGTTCCATGGCCGGACCTCGCACTCACCACAGAGACACAGAGAACACAGAGGCAAAATCATAACACTCTCCTGCGGATGCGGTCCTTGAGGGCCGGTACGTTGAAGTTGATGGGCAGGCCGGGTTTCCAACCGCCGGGCCTGAGGTGGGTTAACAATTGGGCCTCATGAATGGGTTCGACGGCGCCAATCGCCCTGGTCTCGACGAAGACCGCATCGGCAACCAGAAGGTCGGCGCGATATGCACACACGAGCCTTGTTCCTTTGTATTCCACCGGCAAGGGTCGCTGTCGCGCAAAAGGCACGCCGCGAAGCCTCAATGCGTGACAGAGGCACTCTTCATGGGCCGACTCCAATAAACCCGGGCCAAGGGGTCGGTGAACCTCGATGGCAGCGCCGAGGATGTGCTCTGAAATCTTGTTCATGGCCACCTCTGTGTTCTCTGTGTCTCTGTGGTGCATCTTCACCTCGGCACCGCCAGCAACATTGCATCCACGAGCCGCTTCTCTTCGCTGTCCCTGGGATACAATGCCGAGAGCGCGTTGGCCAGCCGCAGAAAGTCCGGACCGCGTTCCCGCTCCGCCTCCAGCAACGCCCGCAGCGCATGGGTTTGACCCGCCTTCTGCAGCAGCATGGCCGCATGCACCCGGTCCAGAGTGGTCACCTGCCGACCCTGGTCGAGTTCCAGCCCGTGCGGCTCCCCGGGCCGCCGCTTCCCTCCGGCACGACTGCGCCGGGGCACCGCACCCTCCTGACCCGACTCCACAAACAGGTCGAGCTGCAGGGTCCGCCCGGGATGCCGCTCCATCCACTCGGCCGCCGCCGCCGCGCCATGGTCGCCAAACAACTGCCGGGCCCGTTCCACCACCGGCAGCAGCCGCACCACGCCCTTCTGGGTCTCGATGATCCGGCCCTCCCACTTGGGCAGATCAATCCCCAGCGGCTGGGCGAAGCGCCGGACCACGTCGAAAACGAGGGTGTAGCCGCCAGTCCTTCGCGGGGCGGGGGCGTCTTCGGCTTCGTCGTCGGTGGGGGAGGAGGAATCGGATGGATCGGACGGATCCGACGGATCGGACGGATCAACCGCCTCTGCCGGTTGGGTGCCGGCGGCGTCGTTGGTGCTTTGCAGCGTCCAGAGGAAAAGCGCTGTCAGGCGCGCGTCCTCCTCCAATGCGCCGGCCACGCCGTTGCGCGCTTTGGCCTCCGCCGTGCCCAGCACATTCTCCAGCGCCGTGCGGCCGACCACCTCCCAGACCTTCTCCAGATACTCCGCAAGCGTGACCTCGCGCCCTTCGGCGGTCTCGACCCGCGAGTAGCGGCTGAAAATCTCCAGCGCCGGGCCGATGCAGGCAAAAACCAGGTCCGCGCCGCGGATGCCCTCGGCCTGGAGCCGCTCCATCCACTCGCCCACGCGCTTGGGGAGCTCACGGAGAACATCGGCCCAATCGCCCACCGGCGCGTCCTCGGGCCGCGGGCGGCAGACGAGGTGGACGCTGGTGGCCAGGGCGGCGGATTCGCGCGCCCGCAGGCGCGAGGCCATCTCCGTGGCAATGGGCCAGGAGCCGGTGATCGTCCAGCCGCCGCGGATCATGCCGGAAAGGAGCGCCTCCCAACCTTCAGTCGTCTTGTGGGCGAAGACCACGGAGCCGACGCCGTCCTCGCGTAGGATGCGCCGGCCCTCGGCGAAGGCGCGGGCCATGGCTTCTTCGTAGAACGCCCGGTCCTTGGGCCGACCGTCGTCGGTTTGCGAGCGCTCGTTCTGAACTGCCTCGCGCGCCTTGGGCGTGAGCGGATTCTCTGGATCGAACGGGTCGCGCAGGAGCGGGTGATCAGGCAGCGCGCGCTTGAGCCACACGAGGAAGAAGTCGGAAAGGTCGGCGTAGGGCACCGCGTCGTAGTAGGGCGGGTCGGTGAACCAGACATGCGCCGTCTCGTCCGGGAGCGGATGCTTGGTGGCGTCGGCGAGCTGGACCTGGGCAACTGACGCGAGCGTAATGCAGACAGATTCGATTGCCCCCGCCATCCTCTCTGTTTGGCTGACTAGGGAGCCTGTTGCATCGGTCCAGGGGTTGGCCTCGGCAAAATCCCATACCATTGGCAACGCCTGCCTGGCCAGAGCCTGAACCGGACACTCAGCGTCCGCCTTCCACCTCGCGATAGACACTAGGAAGTCCGCCATTCGACCAATTGAGAGGGCTAAGGCTTCTTCATTCCCGCCCTTCAGGAGTGACACCCGCCCGGCCAGCGTCACCAGCGCCACGTTCTGCCGCGCCGTGAAAAGGTCGCCGAACGTTTGTGGGCCGTATTTGCAAACCCAGAAATTGCGCGTATCCACAGCGTGGATTGGCTCATCCGGCACCGGGCAGAGGCCCTGTTTGCCGCCGTGCTCCCATTCCGCGAGCAGCTGCGCAAGCCGCTGCTGGGCTCTGCGGACCGCCTCGTAATCGCGGTCCGAGGGCAACCGGTAGTGCCGGCCCGGCTCGCCGGGCCGGAGCGTCACCACTGCCAGCAGCCGCGCGCCGCCGACGCGCCGGCCGTGCTCATCGAACACCACGTCCGCGCCGCCCCGCTGCGCAGCAAGCTGCGCGCGCACCCGCTCCGGCGGCAGCACCGCGCCGCACGCGAGACAGGTGGCCCGCGCCCGGCTCACCGTGCCCGCCGGCACCTCCCGCTCGTTCCTCGGCTCGAAGATCTCCCACGATCCGTCGGATCCGTCGGATCCGACCGATCGGTCAGATCCCCTTGTCCACCGCAGCGCCCGCTTGCGGTTGGCCTTCTTGCACAGCCAGAACGACCGCACGAGCGGGATCTCCGCCCCGCAATTGGGCGCTTCGCACCGCACCGTGCGCGCCCAGAGATAGGCGATCGGCGTGGCGCCGTCCGGGTCCTTCGGGTAAAGGTCGGCCAGCTCCTGCTCCGCCTGCTTTTTGATTTCGGCGCCCACCTGCCGCAGCTCTTCGGCCAGCCGGGGGCCGTGGCGTGGAATGTCCTCCAGCATCACCTTGAGGATGAGGCAGGCCACGGGGTTGAGGTCGCTGGCGAAGGCCTCGCAGCCCACCCGCAGGGCTTCCAGGGGAATCGAACCGCCGCCGGCGAACGGGTCCACCACCAGGGGCGGCTCTTCCGGGTGGGCCGCGCGGACGAGCGCCCGGGCCACCTCGAGGTAGTTGGGGTCGGCGGCGAGGTCCCAGTTGGCAAAGTCGGCGATGAACTTCAGCAACCAGCGCCGCAGATCTTCGTCCCCTGGCTTTTGTGCCCCGGCATAGAGCCGTGTCAGGGCCTCGCGTGCCCGGGCCTTGAATTCCGCGGGGCAGTGGGGATCGGCCGGGTCGGGCAGGAGCAGGCCCAGCAACATGGCCCGGCAGGAGGCCAACGGCCGCCGAGCCCACCAGAGGTGCAGGGTGGAGGGGTGCCCGTGCCGGATGGATTTCTCGCGTGCCGCATGGCGCGAGACCTCGGCAATGGGGAAGTCCACCTCTGCCAGGCGTTTGCAGGCTTTTGGGATCATAGTTCCACAATTCCTTTGCATTCGGGATAGCCGGAACAGCCCCAGAATTGGCGGCCAGCGTACAAGCCGCTCTTGACGGTACGCAACACCATGGGTTTGCCGCAGCGGGGGCAGTGGGGGATGTGAGCGGACGGATCTGACGGATCGGACGGATCTGGCCGGTTTTTGCGGGAGCGGTAGGCCAATCTTGCGGCGGCGAGGCGTTCGCTGTAGCCGCCTTCTTCGATGAACTGCCTTTCCAGCGCGGTAATCTGCTGGTCGAGCAGGTAATTGGCCTGGTGGATCAGGCAGATGATGGCGTTGGCGCGCACGGCCGGGTCGTCGTGCTCCAACCATGGGGCGTAAAGGGCCCAGCGCTGTTGGTCTGTGAGCTTGGTCAGATCAGGCGGATTGGACGGATCGGACGGATCTGACTGATCCCTTCTGAAGCGGCGCGGTACCTCGCGCACGGCGCGGGCTTCGGGAGAGTCCGGCGCCCATTGCTGAAGCCGGCGGTGGCGTAGGAAGTCCTCGAAGTCGAGCAGGAGTTCCTCGAGGCTGGCCCGGGCGACGTTCAGAAGGCGCAGTTCGGTTTGCGAGGATGTGGCCGAAGCGCGGCTGGCTTCAGCGATGTTTTGTCGGCCACTGCGGGCGGCCTGGACCATTTGATCGACCAGGCGCGAGCGGGGATCGAGGAATTTCTCGCAGAAGAACCAGGTGGCGTCGTAGATGAGGGTGGCGGTTTGGAAACCGGCGGTATTGCGGTAGCCACCGCTCGGGCGGAGCCGCTTTTTGCGGGTGGGTTGGGCGGATCGGTCGGATCGGTCGGATCGGTCGGATCTCATGTTGTCTCGCGGATCTGCATGGGCTGGGTGAGCGCATCCACGGAGAGGTAATAGTGCGCCACTTTGGTGACCTCGTGCCACGGGAAGCGGGCGGGGTCGCGGACCGGCTCCTGCAGCTGCGGCTCGGTGGCGCAGTTGGTGACGATGTAGAGCCAGTAGCAGTCGCGCCGGTCCTCGGCGACGCGGCGCTCGTTGGGGGTGAGCAGGATCGTCCCGGTGGGCCCGGCAAGGCCCTTGACTTCGATGAGGCGCAGTTGGCCGGTGTTGAGGTCCAGGCTGGTGAGGTCGTAGCCGAGGTTTTTCTCGTGGACGTCGTAGACCTGGCGGCCCTGCGCCCGTTCATAGTTCATGACGACCTGCATGGCCGTGGCTTCGGTTTCAGGGTTGGGCTGCAGCCTGCGGACCTCGGGTGTTTCCCGGTCCGGGTGCGGCAGGACCAGGACACTGGTGATCCGGTCCACGGCCTGGAGGGTGAGGGATTTTTGCTGTTCGAGGTCCTTGCGACGTTGATCGCGGCGCTGGAGCAATTCGGTTTGCCGGGCGTCGGCCTGGGCCAGCCGGCCTTCGGCGCCCTGCTCGCCCCGCTCGACGGCTTCCTGGGCACGGCCGATTTCCTCATCGGCGCGTCGGATGAGTTCGGTCAGCGACAGTTCCACGTGGGCGGCGATCCGTTCCAGCTCGCTCAGCCGCTCGGCCCGGGTTTGTTCGAGGAACGGCGTCAGGACATGTTCGTTGAGCCAGGGGGTGACCTCGGGGAGGTTGGCAACGGGCGGCAATTCAACCGGGTCTTCCGCTGGGATCAAATCGCCCAGGATGCCCGGCTCGCGCAGGCGCGGGGGACCGTCGCCGGTCACTTCCACGGCAAAGAGCCGTTCATGGATCACCCGGCCGAGACCGTCCACGACGCGTGCGCGGTAGAAATCGATGCGCGCCGGGGCCGGATGGTGAAGGGAATAGAAGGTGGCGCCCCTGCTGAGGGTCTCGCCGGCCAGGTTGCAGGTGTGCCGACGCACGGCTTCGAACAGTGGATGGCCCGGCGTGACCCATTCCAGATTTTGCGTTTCGGCGGTTTCACGGTCGGTGGAGCAGCGTGGGTAGCGGGCTGCCAGTGCGGGCAGGCGCCAATCGGGATCGCGTTCGTATTGGCGAAGTACCGAGGGTGTCCGGCCGGGCTCGAAGGTGTGGGGCAGGTGGGGCACCGGTTTGAGGGCGAAGCCGGGGACGTAATCGGCCGCTTCCCGGAGGAAACGGGCGATGGTTTCCGGCACCACCCGCCGCTCCTGTGCCTGCGCACGGCGTTCAATGAGCATCTCCAGGTTGAGTTTTTTGGAGGCCAGGCCCTCAAGGGCGTTTTGGCAGATCCGACGGAACTCGCGTTCATCCACGTTCCTGAGCAGGCGATCCTCCAGGTCGGCGTCGCCCAGGCGACCTGCGTAATAATCCCGCAGCACGCGTTCCACATGGGCCGCCGGGAGCACCTCGCCCACGACGTTGAAGACGGCGTCGTCGTCGAGGGCGTCCCGGATTTCCTGGAGCTTTTGCAGGAGACGCTGCAGGACCCGGCCCTCGATGGTGTTGGTCGCGACGAAGTTGAAGATGAGGCAATCCTTGCGCTGGCCGTACCGGTGGATTCGGCCCATGCGCTGTTCGAGGCGGTTCGGGTTCCACGGTATGTCGTAGTTAAACAGGATGTTGCAGCACTGGAGGTTGATTCCTTCGCCCGCGGCTTCCGTGGCCACCAGGATTTGGATGGCGCCTTCGCGGAACTGTTGTTCGGCGTAAAGTCGGGTCCCCGGTTCATCGCGTGATCCGGGCTTCATTTCTCCGTGGATGAAACCGACGCGGAAACCCCATGAGGTGAGCCGCTCCACCAGGTAGTCGAGGGTGTCCTTGAATTCGGTAAAGATGAGGAGGCGTTTGTCCGGGTCGTTGAAGAAACCCTGGTCGTGGAGGAGCTGTTTGAGTTTGGCGAGCTTGGCTTCGGCACCGGATTCCTCAACCTGGCGTGCCCGCCGGGCCAGGGCCTGCAGTTCGCTCACCTCCTGTTGAACCAGGTCCGCACTGCCGGCCAGGGTGACCGCCTCCAACAGCCTTTCGAGCTGGTGACGTTCATTTTCCTCCATTTCCTCCAGCTCCTCGGGGTCGGGTATCTCCGGCGGGGTCCGGGTTGCGAGTTCCCGGGCGCGTTTCAACTCCTCGGCGAGCCGCCGGGCCCGGCTTTCGAGGGAGCGTCGCATGGCATAAGTGCTGGAGGCGAGCCTTCTCTGGTAGAGCGACATCAGGAAACCCACGGCACGGGCCCGGGGATCATCACCCCTGGCGGCGGCTCGGGCGCTCTGTTCCTTCACGAAACGAGTCACATCCCGGTACAGGTCAAATTCGGGGCCGTCCATTTGGAATTCGACCGTGTGGGGAATGCGGCGGGTGAAGATCTTGCGTGCGACCCAGGTACCATCCGGTTGCCGCTCCGGGAAGCAGACCATGGCCTCCTTGGTTCGGCGCAGGTAAAAGGGCGCCCTGCGTTGCTCCATGGCCTGGCGGATGGATCGCACGTCAGCGTAAGCGTCGCGGTCGAGGAGTTGGAGAAACAGCGTAAAGTTCTCCGGATCCCCCTTGTGGGGGGTTGCGGTGAGCAACAGCATGTGGTCGGAGGTGTCGCGCAGCAGTTCGCCCAGTTTGTAGCGCAGGCTCTTGTGGGACTCGTCGGCGGCGGACATGCGGTGCGCCTCATCCACAATCACCAGATCCCAACGCACCTGCCGCAGGCCCGGCAGGATCTCCGTCCGCTTGGCCAGGTCCAAGGAGGTGATCACGCGCCTCTGTTCCAGCCATTGGTTGACGCCGAACTGGTCGCGGATGTCGCTGCCCTTCAGGACGAGGAATTTGGCATCGAACTTTTCCTTCAGTTCTCGTTGCCACTGGAAGGTGAGGTTGGCCGGGCACACAATGAGAATCCGTTCCGCCAGGCCGCGCAGTTCCAGTTCGCGGATCAACAGGCCTGCCATGATCGTTTTGCCCGCGCCGGCGTCGTCCGCCAGCAGAAACCGCACCCGCGGAAGCTTCAGCAGGTAGTCGTATACCGCCTCGAGCTGATGCGGGAGCGGGTCCACCCGGGAAATCGAAAGGCCGAAGTACGGGTCGAATTCGTAGGCAATGCCCAGCGAGTAGGCCTGGAGGCCGAGCCGCAGCAAACGTCCGTCGCCATCATAGGTGTGCCCGGGGTCGCGAATGGTGAGCCGTTGAAGATCGCTTTGCGTGAGTGTCACCTTGCGGTACCGGTCCGACTGCGTGCCGACGAGTCCCACAACCCAGGTGCCCGGCCCCTGGGCGCGAACAGTCTCAACCCTCATGGGCTCGCTGAACAAAGGGCCGGTCAGGATCTGGCCTTCACGCAAGGTTGCGGGGTTGCTCATGGAGGTCTTCATGTCCGGTACTTCCTGTGTTCCTCGAGGGTGCCGCGCGCGGCGCGGCTGAAAGGCGGCTTTTTTGTACCCATGTCCATGGCCCGGGCAGCTGCACTTCTGAACCGCCCGACAAGCTCCGTTGGGCAACGGTCGCATGGTACCTGCCCTGGTCTTGCCCCGGGCGACTCGAGAGTAGTTTGAAGGCGCCGGTGCAGGCACACAATTCCCCAATGGCCAGATTCACAGGCACGGCGCTGCATGCGAGGCTCCGGTGGAACGTGACGTGCCGCGGCTTCCAAGTGGCTTTGGGGAGTGAAGATGGGGTTGACCGTGACGGCTGGAAATGTGAACCACCAAGGGATGGTGGAGACGGGTTGGATTTGGGCAGGACAGGGGTCGGCGGGGGTTTGAGTCGTGTGCGCTCGTCGAGTGGACGCTTGCCAGGCGGCGACCGGCTCGGCTGAATCGGGCCGGGCGCAGGGCGCCATCCGGTCAGCCGGAATTGGAACCCGCCGGCGCAGACCGGGTCGACGCCGGCCGAATGGACCATGAAATCGCGTAAGCCAGAGTCGTCTCGTTCCGGAGCAGCGGCTGCAGGGTCGAAAGTTGCGCCGCCCTGTTTCAAGGCGGTGCCGGAAGGTTGCCGCCTGCAGGTCAAACTGATTCCCAGGGCCGCCCGGGATGAGGTGGGCGAGCTGCGCGGGGAGTACCTGGTCATCCGGGTGACCGCGCCACCCGTGGATGAAGCCGCCAACCAGGCCCTCCGCAGGTTGTTGGCCGACCGACTCGGGTGCGCGGCGAGCCGGATCCAGGTTGAGCGTGGCCATCACTCGCGGCAAAAGACCCTGCTGATTGCAGGCCTGGATGCCGCAACGGTAGCGGCGCGCCTGTTGCCGGGCGCGCAGACCGGGGCTTCATGAGGGTCAGTGGCAACGAGGCATCGCTGCGTGGTCCGACCTTCCCTTCTCGAAGGCACGCGGTGGTCTGCAAAAACCGTATGCGATGCCGTACCCGGTCGCGGATCAGGCGGCATTCGTTGCCGGCCCGGAAACCGATTCGGGCATGCCCGGATGGATTTCCTGTGGCGCAGCGATGCCGGGCGGTTCGACGCGCGCTTCCAGCAACAGGTCCGGCCCGAGCCGCCGCCACCGCAAATCCCGCAATCGCAGAATCTCGTCCCAGCTCCGGGCTCCTTCGCCGGCGACAGCCCTGCGGGCATCCGCACCGCCCAGGACCAGGGGCGCATAATAGAACGCCACGCGATGAGCCAGCCCGCCCAGGAGAAACGAGGCCTGCACTTCACCGCCCCCTTCCACCAGGAGTCGGGTCACCTCCATTTGACCCAACCGGTCCAGAAGCCACGCCAAATCGAGTCGTTCCCGGCCGGCGCGGCTGGTTTGCCGGTCCAGCGGCGCCTCCCAGACGGTGACGCGTTTGGCCAGGGCGTCGACACGGCGCGGCGGAGCGTTTGGGCCCACGACCACAATGGTGCGGTCGGCTTGGTTGTCGGACGTCACCCGGGCGTCCCTTGGAGTCCGGGCCCGGGCGTCCAGGATCACACGCCACCCCCGCCACGGTTGGCGACCGCGCGGCAGGAGCGAGGGATCGTCGGCCAACACCGTTTCAACGCCCACCAGAACGGCATCGCTACCGCGCCGAAGGTACCAGCCGTGGGCGCGGGCGCGTGGGCCCGTGATCCATTGGGACTCGCCGGTGGCGGTGGCGATCTTGCCGTCCAGGGTCATGGCCGCCTTGACGATGACCCAGGGCCGGCGGTGCACGATCCAGTGATTGAAGGCTTCGTTCAAGGCGGCGCATTCGTCGGCCAGCACGCCGGTGTGGACCTCCACACCTGCGTCGCGAAGCAGCGTCAGGCCGCGGCCGGCGTGGCGCGGGTTGGGATCCACCGCGCCCACGATCACCCTGCGAATTCCCGCGGCGAGGATGGCGTCGGTGCAGGGCGGCGTTCGCCCCCAGGTGCTGCAGGGTTCGAGGGTCACGATCAGCGTGGCGCCGCGCACGCGATGACCGCGCCGGCGGGCATCGGCCAACGCTTCAACCTCGGCATGAGGCAGACCTGGGCCCCGATGCCAGCCCCGGCCCAGCACGCGGTCGCCCCGGATCACCAGCGCCCCAACCATCGGATTGGGCGAGGTGCGGCCGTAGCCTTTGCGGGCCAGGCGCAGCGCTTCGCGCATCCAGCGGGTGGCGTCCATGGTTCAAACGGTCGCTCCGGCGGTATGGCGGTGCTGCGTCCACCACCGGGCCAGGGCGTCCAGGGCGCGAGCCCTGTGACTGATGCGGTTTTTGATGTCCGATCCGAGCTCGGCAAAGGTCCGGTCGTAGCCTTCCGGAACAAACAACGGGTCGTATCCGAACCCATGCGTGCCGGAGGGCGTCTGGCGGATGCGCCCTTCGCAGACGCCTTCGAACAATCGGACCGGCTCGACAGGCAGTGGATCCGGCCAGCGGGCCAGGGCGAGGACACAACGGAAACGGGCGGTGCGGCGCTCGGCCGGCACACCCGCCAGCAGGCGAAGGAGCTTTGCGTTGTTCTCGGCGTCGGGACTGTTGCCGGGCGCGCCCGTGTCCAGGGCGGCAAACCGGGCGGAATCCACCCCGGGCGCACCGCCGAGGGCGTCCACCTCGAGCCCGGAGTCGTCGGCCAGGACCCACCACGGGGTGCCCGGATCCGGCTCTCCGGAGTTCACGGCGCGCCGGGCCAACCACGCCAGCACCTGGGTGGCTTTCAGGGTGGCGTTTTCCGCAAAGGTGCGCCCGGTTTCGAGCAGCTCGGGTGCGTCCGGCCAATCGGTCAGCACACGGTACCTCAGGCGGTCGCCAAGGATGGCGCGGATTTCCTCGACCTTGTGGCGGTTCCGGGTTGCCAAAACCAGTGTTTCCACGGGGCTGACCTTACCGTGAGCGCCGGTCGCGGGCAAAACGGTTCAGCAACCGGGTTCCCATCACCCGGCAGATGCAAAGCCGGGGCTTTGGCGGAACGTGGCTCCAAAACGGGGAAAGGACCTTCGGGGTGGACATCCGCGGGACGAGGTTGGACGGATGCAAAGCGGCCCGTGCAGCGGCGCAAGGCTTCTCCCATCGAACGCGCCCTTCCACCCGTGTGAGGGTCCTGCAGTAGCCATGGGTCGTGTAACCTTTCCCTCGTCCGCGGCTCCAACCCGTTGGGCCTATGAAAGAGTTGCTCATACTGGGTGCGGGAACCGCGGGAACGATCGTGGCCAACCGGATGCGACGGGAGCTCGATCCCGCGGATTGGCGCATTCGCGTGGTGGACGAAGAACCGCGACATTTTTACCAGCCGGGTTTTCTGTTCGTACCCTTCGGGATTTACACGCCCCAGCAGGTGGTGCGCCCGAAACGACGACAATTGAGCGCCGGTGTGGAGGTGGTCGAAGCGCGGGCCGAAGTGATCGAGCCGGATCGGCGCCGGGTCCGGCTGGCCAACGGCACGGAACTGGCATACGACCTGTTGGTGATCGCCACGGGGACGCGGCCGGTGCCGGATCAGGTGGAGGGGATGTTGGGTGAGGATTGGGGTCGTCGCGTATTCGAGTTTTACACCTTCGAGGGCGCGGTCCGGCTCGGCCAGGCGTTGCGCGACTGGCGCGGGGGACGACTCGTGGTGCACGTCAGTGAAATGCCCATCAAATGCCCGGTGGCACCGCTGGAGTTCGCCTTCCTGGCCGATTGGTGGCTGCGCAAGCGGGGCCTGCGCGACCGCACCGAACTGGTGTATGTGACGCCCCTGTCCGGCGCGTTCACCAAGCCCGTGGCGTCCCGAGTGTTGGGCGACCTCCTGGACCGCAAGGGCATTCGCGTGGTGACGGATTTCGCGGTGGCCCGGGTGGACGCCGCGGCGCACAAGCTTGTCAGTTGGGATGATCAGGAGGTGCCCTACGACCTCCTGGTCACCGTGCCGCCCAACTTCGGTGCCGAGGTGATCGAACGGTCCGGCCTGGGCGACGAGATGAATTTTGTCCCCACCGACCGGCACACGCTCCAGGCGCGCGGGCAGGAGCACATCTTCGTGTTGGGCGACGCGACCGATCTGCCCACCTCCAAGGCCGGTTCCGTGGCCCACTTTGAGTCGGAAATCCTCACCGAGAATCTTCTGGCCCACATTCGCGGCGAGCCGTTGCCGGCACGCTTCGACGGACACGCCAACTGCTTCGTGGAGACCGGTTTCGGCAAGGCCGTGCTGCTCGATTTCAATTATCGCCTGGAACCGGTCCCCGGCCGGTTCCCGCTGCCCTGGGTGGGACCGCTCCGCCTGCTGGGTGAGTCCCGCATCAATCACTGGGGTAAGCTGGCCTTTGAATGGATTTACTGGCACTGGCTGTTGCCGGGGCGACCGATCCCGTTCGTGGGACCGGAAATGTCGCTGGCCGGCAAGCAGATCCCGGCCGGCGCCCTGACCACGGAGGCGGCCGGCTAAACCCGGCGGTCGATCGCACAAATCCCAAACCCATTTACACCAGGAGATCACTACCATGCCCGAGAAAGTCATCGCTGGACAAACCGTCACCGTGGACGACGAGGGATACCTCACCAACCCGGCTCAATGGAACCGCGCGATCGCGGAGGAGATCGCACGGGAGCTGGGCATTCAACTGACCGACGCACACTGGAAGGTCATCGACTTCATCCGCAAGGACTTCCAGGAACGCGGCACCGTGCCCGGCATGCGCCGGATCAACAAGGTGGCCGGCATCGCCACCAAGGACCTGTACACCCTCTTTCCGGATGGTCCCATCAAAAAGGCCGCCCGCATCGCGGGTTGCCCGAAACCGACCAGTTGTGTCTAACCGGCTGCCCAGGGAGAACGCGCCATGAACACGACGGCTGAACGTCCCCGCAAGGTCTCCATCATCGTTTCCCGGGGCACACTCGACGGGGTCTACCCGGGACTCATCCTGGCGAACGGCGCCCGGATGGAAGGCATCGAGGCCGACCTGTTCTTCACCTTCTTCGGTCTCTACGCGGTGCTCAAAGGGTTCCAGGACAAGCTCCGCATCGCCACGGTGGGCAACCCGGCCCTGCGCGTCCCCCACGCCAAGGGATTTCCGCTGCCCACGTTGTTGGGCGCGTTGCCCGGCATGTCCGCCTTCGCCACCGCCATGATGAAGAAAGAAATGGAAAAACTCGACATTCCGCCCGTGTCCGAGTTCATCCAGATGATTCACGAGGCCGGCGGACATATCTTCGCCTGCAAAGCCACCGTCGAGATGTTCCACCTGACACCCGACGATTTCTGTCCCGAGGTGGAGAAGGTGCTGACCGTGGGCGAGTTTTACGAACGTTCCGCAGGCGCCCAGATCATCTTTACCTGAAGCGGCGGGAAGGTGCACCCGACCCAGGCCCCTGGAAGCGGGGCCCGCAGCCAGCGAGGCCGAGCCTCGCGGGGGTGCAATGCAAGGGATGGGCTGCCGGGCCCCGCGCCAACCCGCGCCGAAACGGTACGCGACCGGCTCGCATTCCCCTGCGGGCCCGCATGCCAACCACATAAATCGCCGCGCCAGTCCCACAGGCCGCCGAAACGTCACCCGGCGTGAGCAAGAACCGTCCGGGTCCCCGTCGGATGCCACACCTGCCCGAACTCGGCCCACGGCGATGAATCTTTGCTTCTCAGCAGGGCCCGGAGCCGGCGACGGCCCGCGCATCCTCCAGCACGGGCCCTGACCCCATGGCTTGACAGCCCGAGCCAAGCGGCATTTGACTGGCCCGGTCATGGACAGGTTGACCTGGCAGCAGGGGTGGAAACACCGATGGACCCTGTGGGTGTTCGCATGGACGGCCCTGGGGCTGCTGGCAACGGTGATCGCCGTGGCGGGATCCGCGCCGGAGGCCCGGGCACGCAACCCCATTCTCTGGATGGACGTCCCCGACGTGGCCGTGATCCGCGTCGGCGACACCTACTACATGAGCAGCACCACCATGCATATGAGTCCCGGCCTGCCCTTGATGCGATCCCGGGACCTCGTTCAGTGGGAGCTGGTCAACTATGCCCATGAAGTTCTGGAAGACAGTGACGCGTTGAGTTTGCGGAACGGGCAGAACGCCTACGGCGGCGGTTCCTGGGCCAGCAGTCTGCGATACCACAACGGCACCTACTACGTCACCACGTTTTCCCACACCACGGGCCGGACCTACGTCTTCCAAACCGACAACATCGAAAAAGGGTCCTGGAGGCGCTCTTCCTTTCGGCCGGCCCTGCACGATCACTCCCTCCACTTCGAGGATGATGGTCGGGTGTTCATGGTCCACGGCGCCGGTGACATCTGGCTGACGGAATTGGAACCCGACCTGAGCGGGATCAAGCCGGGCGGTATCCATCAGGTGATCATTTCGAATGCCAGCCGGGTGGCGGGGCCCAACATCGGCCTGCCGGCCGAAGGTTCGCAACTGCGCAAGATCCGTGGGAAATATTATCTGAACCTGATCACCTGGCCTCGCGGCGGCATGCGGACCCAGTTGATCTTTCGGTCCGACCGGCTCACGGGCCCTTATGAAGGTCGGGTGGCCCTGCAGGACCGGGGGGTGGCCCAGGGTGGATTGATCGACACGCCGGACGGGCGCTGGTTCGCCCTGTTGTTTCAAGATCACGGGGCCGTGGGGCGAACGCCGTTCCTGGTGCCCGTGCGGTGGGAGCAGGACTGGCCCGTCTACGGCGTGGACGGCAAGGTCCCGGACACGCTCGATCTGCCCGCACCCCGGGACCCGCTCTCCAACGTCGTGATTTCGGACGAGTTCGACCGCCGGCCCGGTGACCCGCCCCTGCCACTGGCATGGCAATGGAATCACAACCCCGACCCCCGCTTCTGGTCGGTGACCGAGCGGCCCGGTTGGTTGCGTCTCCGGACCGGTCGGGTGGACAGGGACCTTCTCGAAGCACGCAACACACTGACCCAGCGGACATTCGGCCCCGAATGCGCCGGTTGGACGCGGGTGGATGTGTCAGGGCTGAAAGAGGGTGATCATGCCGGGTTGGCCCTGCTGCAGCGCCGGTTCGGTCAACTCGCAGTGGTGAGGGAGGACGGGCAGCGCTGGTTGATCCTCCGGCATGCGGAAAAAGACACGCCCGTGGTTGCCGAACGAATCCCGTACGAGAGTGACACCGTGTGGCTGGGCGTGGTTTGCGACTTCCGGAATCTGGCGGATGTGGCGCAATTCCATTACAGCCAGGACGGCCGCGATTGGAAACCCATCGGACCTCGAATCCGGTTGACCTACACGCTCCCGCATTTCATGGGCTACCGGTTTGCCCTCTTCGCCTACGCCACCCGCGAGCCGGGCGGCCATGCCGATTTCGACTTTTTCCGCGTGGGCAGCGGGTTGCCCCGGTGAGCGGCGGTCCCTGCGGCCACCACATGCCCGCACGCCATCCTCGTGCGGGCAAGAGTATCCGGATTCAGGCGTTGACACCCGTCCTGTGCGGACTCACGCACGGGCCCGGCCTCCGGAGGGATGGTTTGTCCGCAGTGCTCACGGCGCCAGGACCACCACGAGCCGGTAAAACGCCCCTGGCTCGATGCCGACCTCCTCCCAGACCCGGACGGGGCCGGGGGTCTCGGGGCCCGGCAGGGTGCGGAGCAAGGCCCATGGACCGTCCAGATGGGTGGCGCGTTGTAGATAGTAAACCCGACCGGGCTGCCCCTGGAACGTCAGCTCGATCATTTCCGGGCCGGCGGGGGCGGCGGTCAGGGTTAGAAGACTGGCGGGATCGCGCGGATGGGTGCCAGCGATGTACTCCTGGAAGTTGTTCATACCGTCGCCATCGGGGTCGCCGGTGGGCCCGTTATCACCCTCGGCGGAATTGGGATCCAAGCCGTGGGCCAACTCCCAGGCATCTGGCAGGCCGTCCCCGTCCGTGTCGTCCCGGGCTTCCGACAGATTCGGTGCGCCGGGTGTGGGTGGCCCCACCTCCCACGAGGCCGGGTCATTGCCAAAGAGCCAGACACGCCGTTTTTGCAGCGAAGCGCCCGTCCCGGCAGCGCTTTCCGGCCAGGGGGCACCCGGCTCGTATTCCACTTCATCCACGAGCACGTAGGGCACGTAACCGATGAACGGATTGGGCAGGGTTTGAGGTGGGTCGGGTCGCAGCAGGGCCAGGCGCTCACCTTCGTTGGCGAGCCGGCCCGGGACCGGTCCCAGGAGTCGAACGTCGTTGGACAAACCATAACGGCGACGGAACATCGCGGTGCTGATGGGGTCGGCCTCTGGATCAAAGGTCACCAGCAACAAATAACTGCGGGGTCCCAGGATCACGCCGGGCGGAAAGACGTATCCGAGTCCCTCCACACGCCAGGTGTTCGTGGGATGGGCGGGGTCATAAAGAGGGACCGGTTGGTCGGTGAGATTGTAAAGTTCCACGTACTCATGCACGGTGTCCGCGTAGGGCGGTGTGGCCGGGGGTTCGAACATGATTTCGTTGATGACAATGGGACCCACGCGCGGACCGGCGTTGGGTGCGCCCGGCGTGTTGACCGTTTGCGCCACGAAATGTTCGCGCCCCAGGCTGTCCACATGCCGGCCGAAACTCACTCCATTGGCCGCTGCGCCGAACGAAAATCCATGCGCATAGCCGGTGAGGTTGGTGCCGTCTCCGGAGAACAACCAAACCTCCTCGCCCAGCGAACTGAGATTGAAGGCGAACGGTCCGGTCCCGAAGGCCGTGGCATCCACCACCCGATAACCGAACGGCGGAATGACCGAGCCCGGCGGAAAAACATATTTCCGCGGCTGACTTCGATCGTCCGTAAGGAACCAGCCACTGATGTCAGCGGGTTCAGCAGTGGGGTTGTGCAGTTCCACCAGGTCAACCAGCGGCGGGTCCGTATGAGTCAGCGCTTCGTTGATGACAACGGGTGGGATTGGGGCGGGCTGTGGGTCGGGTTGGCCCGGGGAACCACCGGGGTTGGCGCTGGGGCGCCATGCCCCGGCCTGACTGCCGAGGATACCTTCGGTCACGGGTACCAGAGAGAAACCCGCGCCGTCGGTGGCCCGGTACCAATGGTCCTTGTAGGTGACTTCCCAGACCGGCTCACCCAGGGGGCCCTCCAGGACGAGCCGTTCCCCTTCATTCGCGAGAGCGCCCGCGTACGGGCCGGCCACTCGGGTGACCCCGGGATAACGCTGTTGAAACGCTGCACGGTTCCGTACCAGCACCAGATACTCGCCCGGCGCGAGAGACACCGGGGCGTTGGTGGGATCGAAGACGAATTGAATCCCGGCGGTGAAACGGAACCCGGGCAGGTACAACGGGGCGGTGCCGGTATTCTTGAGTTCCAGGAACTCGAGCTGTTCGGGGTCATCCACGGTCCCGTCCGCGGCCGGGTGATACATGATCTCGGTCAGTTGGAGCGGCGGCGTTTGCACGACGTAAGTGGCCCGGACGGGTCCTGACCACGGGCTGGAGATGGGCGGGTTGCGTGCGCCGGTCAGGTTCTGGTGTTGCGGGTTGTAATTGCGGGCCACGACACAGAGATTGGTGGAGACCGTCAACAGGATGTCACCGGATCCGGCGAGGGCACGGGGTGAAATCCCGCCGCCGGGCAGGCGCGGGTCGGAACCGTCGAGGGTGTAGTAGGTGGTGGTGCCGGCCCTGGGGGTGGCGGTGCGGAGACGGACCACGGTGCCGGCGGGGACGGAACCGGCCGGTCGATCCAGCTCCGGTGCCGCCAGGAAGTTGGTGTCAATGAACTGCAGTCGGTCGGTCAACCAGCGTTTGAGGAAGGCGACCTCGCCTGCGTAAGTGCCCGGGAAATTGTGGGCATAGCCGGCGGCGGTGACCCAGCCTGCGCGCGGGGCCGAACCCGACCAACGCTGGACCTGGCGATAGTGCACCGGACTGACCGCATTGGCGAACTCGTCCACCAGGGCAAACAGGTTGGTGGTTTGGAAGGGGCCGCGGCGCAGCTCCTGCCAGCGATCAATCCACGCCTGCCAAAAATCAGGATCGCGAAACAGGCGCCGGTACCAACCGTTGGGGAAGACATCCGCCGCGTTGAAGAAGTCCGTCCCGAAGTCGGAGCCTCCGCCGAGGCCGACCGAACCCATCCAGGACCGTGGATTGAAGGCGCGCAGGTCGCCATCAGCGGAGGTGCCCATGGAACGGTCGAAGTCCCAGAGCGGTCCCATCTCCAGCGGGGCCCCGCGTTGCTTGAAGAAATAGGCGCTCAACCGGAGTGCGTCCACGTTCAGAGCGAGCACGTTGAGCAGGTGGTGGTCAATCCACGAAGCAACGTCGATCCATGGCCGATAGCCCGACACGGGGTTGGTCCACTGGGGGCTCGTAAGGGCCGCGCCGAAGCCCAGGAGATAGTTCTGGATGTACTGTGCCTGGGCGAGTCGGGCGGGGGTGGCCATCTCCAGGCCGGGCGGATCCACATACACAACGCTGGTCTCCAGGTACGGGTCGTAAAAGGTGCGTTCGTCGGGATCGGCGCGGTCCACTTTGAGGATGTAACCGCCGGTGACGGCCGGGGGATCGGTGACGCCCGGATCGAGCCGTGTCACGGCCACGCGTTGCTTGTTGCGTTTGATTTTTTCGAGCACGGTGTAGAGCCCGTGATAATCGCCCCCGGCGGGGGAACTGAACTGCACGGTGCCGCCCGTGGTGTTCACGAAGACCTCGGCAAAACGCGTGCGCGGGGAGTATCGGCCGATGAGACGGCTCCATGCGTGGGCCAGGGGGTTGTGAAGGAAGGATGGATCGTACTGGTTTTGGGCGTACAAGACCCAGTCGGACTCGGCCGGAAGACCGAGCAGTTCCACGTCCTTGTCGTCATTGAATTCGTCCCAGGTCTCCACGGCGAAACTTTTCTGGGGCAGCCATGCGGTGCTGCTGCCCCGCACATTCACACCGGCGCGGGTCACAAGGGCGGGGGGATTGGTCAGCGAAGCCACACCCCCGATGGGATGAAAGACCATCAGGATGCTTTCCCGGTCGAGCCGCGGTTGGGTGCTGGGGAAAGCCCCGCCGCCGAGGTTGTGGATGAGCAGGATGGGCAGGGGCGAGGTGAACGCCGCGGCGGCGGCACTGATCCGGACATAGGGATAACTCACGGGCGGGCCGGGGAAGAACCCCGGCTGTTTGGGAAACGCCCGCGCCCGGACGATCATGCTGTTGGTCACGAGGATGGGTCCGGTGTACAGCGGCGATTGGGCGGTGGGGACGTTGGTCGGAGCCGGGGATGTGGCGGGCACGTTGGTCGTCACGATGAGGTAGCGGATTTCCCAGTTCCCGGGATCGGGGACGCTCAACTCGAGCGCAAATGGTGTGAGGAATGTGCCCGGTACCCGCGAGGCGCGTACCTCCGGGCCGAACCCTTCGCCGCGCGTGGCATTGGGCGCACCCGGTGTGGGCTGGGTGAAATAGCCGAGCCGATCCGGCTCGACGCGGTCGCGACCGTAGGAAATATCGGTGTATTGCTGGGGGTAATTGGGGCTGAAGGCGGACACGGCCTGTCCATCCGGTGCATACAGGCCGAGGTAACCCGGGCTGGAGGAGAGACGGAAATTGGTATGGAGGCGGCCGTTGACGTTGGTGTTGCGGCCCGAGGCAAGCACCAACAGATACGCTCGCGGTCCGAGAACGGTTCCCTGCGGAAAGCGCCACTTGAACGGTTGCGCGGCATTGTCCGTAAGACCCCAGCCGCCAAGGTCCACCCAGTCCTCGGATGCGTTGTAAAGTTCGATCCAATCCGGGCTGTTGCCCAGTTCGTCGCGAACCGCATCAGGTGCCCGACCACTGTTGGAGGCGAGGAACTCGTTGATCCACACGCTTTGCAATGCGGCCCGGGGATCCACGGTGTAGGTCCAGGTCGGCGGTTCAAACGGCAGGCCGACCTGATCCACAATACCGTGGTTGGCGGCCCAGGTGACGGACACCGTGCCGGTGGGTGCCGGGTGGAATTCGAACACGTACTGATCCGGAGCCACCATCACCACGTTGGTGGCCGGTTGCCCGTTCAGAAGCAGGTCCGCAGGGTCCACCCCCGACACGGGTTCGGAAAACGCCACCTCGACCCGTGCCAGCGAGGTTACCCGGCTGCCCGGCGGAGGCCAGACCAGGGTGAGCGTCGGCGGCGTGTTGTCCAGGGCGGCCTCCAATTGCACGTGAATCACAAAGTCCGAGGAATTGCCCAGACTCGAGTTGAAAGCCTGGACGGCCAGCACGTTGGTGCCGGGTTGGAGCAGAGTGGCGGGCGGCCCGGGCTGGTAGGTGACCCACGGGATCGGTTCCGGCAGAGCCGGCAGCGACGTGCCATTGTAGGGCACAAAACCTTCCGGCATGTTGAAGCGCGCCACCTCAACCCCGTTGATCCAAACGATGCAACCGTCGTCGCTCAGTAAATCCAAGCGAAGGGCCGTGATCGACGCCGGGCGATCCACGGTGAAGGTGCGTCGCAGGAAAATGCAGGTGTAATTGCCGCGCATGTCGGTCAGCTGCGTGCCCGGCTCGGGTTGGACATCCCCGTACCAGAACGGCATGGGGGATTCCAACCAGCCGGAATCGTCAAAGGCCGGCCATCGCCAGGCAGTGGGATCGGGCTCTGAAGCTTCGCGGGTGCCCTTGAGCCATCGCCACGTGCTGGCCGGTGGAACGAGTGTGACCACGACATTTCCGGCCCGGGAAACCTCGGGCCGGCTCAGGCAGGCCCACGTCGCCAGAAGGGCGAGGAGAAATCGGAACTTTGGTCGGGCAGAACGACGATGGACCGGGTTCCGCCGTACCACCGACGGTGCCGAACCCGCGGGGCTGCGCGGGGAGTCCGATGTGCACAACGGGTCCGGAGCCGTGACCCAACCTTCCGGTCGGCAAGGCGCATGGTCGAGGACACTCATGACGGCCACAATTTCCGTGAGCCTGCCGGGCTTGACAAGGCCTCCCGGGCACGAACATGGCCACGGAACCCGTTCCGCGTCGGGCTGCGGGATTTCGTGGGACCGGGAAGCGCCGCTGCGGCGGAATCCGGGGGAGCCGGCCTCAGCGGATCACCCAGGCCAGGATGGCCTTCTGCACGTGCAACCGGTTTTCCGCCTGATCAAAGATCGTTTGTGCGTGCGCCTCGAAGGTTTCCGCGTCGATTTCCTTGCCGCGGTAGGCGGGCAGGCAATGCATGACCAGCGCACCGGGTTTGGCCAGGGCAACCAGCGCCTGATTGATCTGATATCCTTGAAACACGCGGAGGCGTTCGGCTGCCTCGGCCTCCTTGCCCATGGACACCCACACGTCGGTGTACAGGACATCCGCACCGCGCGCGGCGGCCCGCACATCCTCGGTGCAAACCACGCGTCCACCGGCCCTGCGCAGAATGTCCGCCGGGGGCTGGAAGGCCCGGGGCGACGCCACACGCAACTCGAAACCGAGTCGACCCGCCGCAAACACCCAGGACGTCGCCACGTTGCAGGCACCATCGCCCACGAAGGTCACCACCTTTTCCGACCACGGGCCGGGACGTTTTTCTTGAATGGTGAAAAGGTCGGCCAGGATCTGGCAGGGATGTTCTTCATCGGTGAGGGCGTTGATGGTGGGGATCCCGGCAAAACGGGCAAACTCTTCCACGTCGGCCTGCGCGTAGGTGCGAAAGACGGTGCCATGGACCATGCGCCCGAGCACGCGGGCCGTGTCGCAGATGGGTTCGCCCCGGCCGAGCTGGATGTCCGAGGCGTTCAAGAAAAGCGATTGCCCGCCCAATTCGCGAATGCCCACCTCGAAGGATACGCGGGTCCGGGTGGAGGATTTGGAGAAGATGAGGGCCCAGATCTGGCCCCGAAGCGGTTGGGCGGTGTGTCGGCCGCGTTCCCGTTTCATCACCGTTGCCTCCGCCAGCAGGTGTTCCATCTCTGCGGCGCTCAAACCTTCAATGCTCAACAAGTGTCTCACGGAGCTTCTCCCCTGTTTGCCGGTGCACCCGACATCCTCCAGAAATACCGCAACCGGTCCGTCTCGTCAGCTGCGGAATGCAGCGTCCTTTCGACACGCCGGTTTGACCGTGCCCGCCCGGTCCGATACAACACGCAAGGAACATGCGGTTCGGCGGTCGCGCCGGGCGGTCGGACGACCTGCCGACCCTCCCGCCGGGCCGCGCCCATGGGAATCACGCAATCATGAGCACGCGCATTGCCGCCGTGGAGGCCCACCCCGTGGTGTATCCCACACGCGGGTGGTTCAAGTTCCTGGAAGGGCCCCGGGGCCGCCGTCCGGCCCGCGCCTCAGTGGTGGTAAAAATCACCGCGGACAACGGAGTGGTGGGCTGGGGCCAGAGCATTCCCCTGCATCGCTGGAGTTATGAGACGCTGGAGACGGTCCTCACCACGCTGCAGCATTACCTCGCGCCGGAACTGGTGGGGCTGGACGTGTTCGATCCGGAGGCGGTCCATGCCGCGATGAACCGCGTCATCGCCCCGTCGTTTTCCACCGGACAACCGATCTGCAAGGCCGGGGTGGACCTGGCGTTGTTTGACCTGATGGGCCGGTTGACAGGCCGCACCGCGGCGCAGCTATGGAACCGGCCGGCCCGGGATCGGCTCACCCTGAGCTGGACGGTCAACGTTCGAACGCTGGAGGAGGCCGAGCAGGTTGTCGCAGAGGGACGCGCCCTTGGCTACCGCCACTTCAACGTCAAGGTCGCGCCGGATCCGCAATTCGACCTGGAATTGTGTCGGCTGGTCAAACGGTTGGTGCCGGACGGGTTTTTATGGGCCGACGCCAACGGCGGTTACGACGAAGCCACCGCCCTGGAGGTGGCTCCGAAACTGGCCGACGCAGGCGTGGCGGTGCTGGAACAACCACTACCGGCTGCGCGACTCACCGGATACCGTCGGCTCCGGCAACAGGGTGCCCTGCCCATCCTCATGGACGAGGGCGTGGTCTCGCATGTCGAACTCGAGGAGTTCATCCGCCTGGAACTGCTCGACGGAGTGGCGATGAAGGTCGCCCGGTGCGGCGGCCTGACGGAGGCGCGCAAACAGATTCAGATGCTCGAAAACGCAGGCCTCATGTGGTTGGGCAGCGGACTGACGGACCCCGACCTTTCACTGGCCGCCTGCCTCCAACTGTACGCCGCACACGGCCTGGAAAAACCGGCCGCGTTGAATGGACCCCAGTTCCTCCGCGGCACCATCCTCCGCGAACCCATCCGCGTCGAAAACGGCGAGGCCCTCGTCCCTCAAGGCCCGGGCCTCGGCGTGGAGGTGGAGCCCGAACGGTTAACGCGGCCCCTGACGGACCAACCCTAGCCCTGCCAACCATGTCGCACGCCGCCGATCCTTCGACCGGTCCATGGCGGTTGTTCATCGCACTGCCCCTGCCTGAACCGCTGCGCCAGGCCATCCTCCCATGGCAACGGGCCGCTCAGAGGCTCCTCCCCGAGGGATTGCGGTGGACACCGCCCGAACAGTGGCACCTGACCCTCCGATTCCTCGGGGATGTGGACCCGGAGGAGGTTCCCCTGCTGACGGAAGCTCTGCAGACCGCCTGCGCCGGCCAGCGGATTCTCAGGCTTTCCTTCGCGGGATGCGGCTGTTTTCCATCGCCGGACCGGCCCCGCGTGTTGTGGTTGGGCCTGGCAGGTGAACTGGCCGCCCTGGAAACCTTCCAGTCCCGCGTCCAACAACTTACTGCCCCTTGGGGACAGAGGGAGGACCGGCCGTTCCGGGCGCATCTGACCCTGGCGCGGATCCGCGAAGCCAGCCCGGCCGCCCGGCAGGGGCTTGCACGCGTTCTGCCGCGGTTGCCCGTCCCACCGGCACTCCCATGGACGGCCGACCGCGTGGTCCTGTTCCGCAGCGAGCTGCATCCGCAGGGCGCCATCCACACCCCACTGCATGAATGCGTCCTCATGCCCGCCCCGCCGGCCGGCCCTTGACCCTGGGAGTGTCTCCCGTCCATGTTGGACGGGTGGAACCCAAACCGTGGGTGGTGGCACACACCCGACCCCGCTGCGAAAAAAAACTGAAGCAGTTCTGCGACCGCGAAGGCGTGGACGCCACGCTGCCGCTGGTGCCCTCCGCCCACCGCTACCGCGGCAAGGTGGTGGTTTTCCAAAAGCCGCTTTTCCCGGGTTACGTGTTCCTTCGGCCCACACGCGATCAGCGGCGCACCGTCATGTCCAGCGATTACGTGGCCAATCTGCTGGACGTCTTTGACCAGGAGCTCTTCGAACGCCAGCTCAACGAGATCCTCTTTGCCCTCGAATCCGGCTGCGAGGTCCGGCTGGCACCCAGTATCGGCAAGGGAAGCCGCGTGGTGATCAAGAGCGGACCGCTCCGGGGCTTGGAGGGCTGGGTGGAGGAACGCTACGGACCGAACATCGTCCTGCTGCGTCTGGATTTCATCGGTCAGGCGGCGGCCGTGAAACTGGACGTTTGCGAACTTGAACCGGCCTGACGCAGATCGCCACCTTGCGGCCCGGTAGCCGGCGGGGCCGACCGTCCATGGTCGGACAAGGACACGGCCACCCCGCCTTCAATACAACCGTTCCAATCGGTAGAACCGCGAGGGGGCCGAAACGGCCGAAGGATCCCTCCATACGATGCGATCGCCCGATGCCATCAGGTCCGGCGAGCCGACCTGCCACCGGGGATCGTCCCAGTGATCTTTGAATAACACCCGATACACCGCGCCCGGCACCGTTTCCCACACCACCTGCATCCGATCCGGCTTGCGCCGGGCCGCAAGGAACCGTGGCGCTCGTTCAGGGGCCGAGCCCGGCTCAATCGGTCGGAAGCTGCTCTCGGCCGGGCTCAGGAGCACCTTGTCCACCATCAAACGCCCGTCGCTCAGCCGGAGGGTGACATTGCGCGTACCCGGCGTCAGGGAAAGGACCAACCTGGGCACCCCGCCGCCCGGCGGCGCAAATGCACCGTTGGCCACCACCGACAAGGGCATCCATTCCCACGACCCACCCGTGGTCGGGATCACCTGCGCCTGTTGCTCGGAGGCACCATCCACCGCCACAGCCAGTCGGGCACTGGAGCCGTCCGTGGTGCGTGCACGCACCCAGACGACGTAGAGCCCCTCCTCCGAAACCGGAACAGCCCAGGTCACCGCCGAGTCCGAACCGCCGCCCTGCACATAGCCGGCTGCGTTGGTGGGCGAATCCGGCTCGCCGGTGAACCCAGCCTGCACCGACCCCTGCACCTGACCGTCTTCAGCCTCCCGGACCACGAGAAATTGGTCGGCCGGCGGCGGCGGTACAATGTGCACCGTGACCTCAGCCCAGGCACTTAGTTCACCGTCAAACGCCACCAGCCGCAGAACGTAGTCACCCGGCTCACTGAACGTCGCTTCGGTGGACCGATCGTATGGATGGCTGAAACTGACGGAGCCCGGGCCGCTCACCACTTCCCATCGCACGGTCACCGCGCCGGGCACCTCGGGCAGACCATCGTCGCGCACCCCGCCGCGCAACGTCACCACGTCACCCCAGTCAGCCGTCTGGTCCGGACCGGCACCAACCCGCGGAGGCTGGTTCACCGGCCCTTCAGGCTGAACCTCCACTTGCATTTCATCGGCTGCAACCCACTCACCGTCACTCGCCGACAGGCGGAACACGTACACGCCCGGCTGAGTGAATGCCACCAACACGGACAGCGCATTGGTGTTGCTCCACGCTACCTGGCCCGGGCCACTGACCAGCTCCCACCAGACGGTCAGTTGCCCCGGATCGGCCGGCAACCCGTCGTCGCTGGCTTGGCCCGCCAGCAGAGCAGGGGCAGGCAGCCGGATCGTCTGGTCCGGACCGGCATTCACCATCGGGGGCTGGTTGATCGGCAGGGGCGCTTCGACCTGGACCTGGACCTCGTCACTGGCGCTCAGGGCACCATCACTGGCCACCAGGCGGAACAGGTACAGTCCGGGTTGTGTAAAGTTGACCTCCACCGTGAGGCTGTTGGTGGTGCTCCAGCTGACCGGTGCGGGACCACTGACCAGCTCCCACCAGACGGTCAGCTGCCCCGGATCGGCCGGCAACCCGTCGTCGCTGGCCTGGCCCGTCAGCAGGGCAGGGGCAGGCAGCCGGATCGTCTGGTCCGGACCGGCATTCACCACCGGGGGCTGGTTGATCGGCAGGGGCGCTTCGACCTGGACCTGGACCTCGTCACTGGCG